>JAJCZG010000061.1 GCA_029262475.1 Deltaproteobacteria bacterium | reverse complement strand
CACTCCGCGCATAAGGTGGCGAAGAAGAAGGCGGGGTAAATAAAGACGGCCCCGATTCGTTGGTCCATGCAGACGCCGGTTAGAAAGGCGCATAAAAGGAGGCGTTTTATATTTCGATTTTGAAGGTAAAATAACACTCCCCATAGCGAGAAGATATAGAAGGCGGCGAAGATGATATCCTTTGAGTTATTAAAGGCGTGGCCGTAGAGCGTTGGCGAGAGCGCGAGGAGTGTAACTGCGAATAACCCCGCGCGCCGCCCCAGAGCCATCTTCGTAAAGTGGTACGCGGCTACAAAACCCAGGAACGTAACGAGGAAATTATAGAGGTGCCTTAGCTCCACCGCCTTACCGTAAGGGAGCGGCATGAAGGGTTCGATAAATAACCCGGCGAGCGTATCTCCTACAGGGCCGTAGTAGCGAGTGAGCTGAAGCGCTTCGTCCACCTCGAAGGCCCTGTCTCCGGTCTTAAGAAAATGAACCATATACTGCCCGTACATCATGTCGAAGTGATTATCGAATGTCTCGCCGTAGTCCTTATAGGTGAAGATGCCGGCTAATAGAATTAATACAAGTAGTATGACGACCGGGTATGCAGGAAAGCGACTGGTTGGAGTAGGGTTCATTTAAGAGGGCTTTTCTTTAAGTGGATTTTTAGCAAAGTTTCTACAATTATAAACCACACCAGCTTCATTTACAAGCCCCCGGCAGAGCAGTCTGCCGGACCAGTCCGGTCTTAATACGCGCAACTAGACGCATAATGTTTGCGAATGCCGTGGGCCGCGGCGAGAGTCAATAGATTAAAACCAATACGGCTAGTGACGAGTAGTAAAACGGTTCGTAAAGTAGAACGACGGATGCGCGTATTAAGAGCACACTAGTGTGCCGGGCCCTGGCGGTTTGTGAGGGTGGAGAGGTTTGTAGCGGCGGCTGAGTTCTCAGGGTTAACTTCGAGGGCGCGGCGGTACTCTTTAATAGCTCCGGTTACAAGGCCGCTACGGGCGAGGATGTTTCCGATATTGGTATGTGCGTCGGATATCTCAAAGCGGTCTTTGGAGTAATCGATGACGGCCCTGAATTCGGAGACCGCTTCGCGGCTAAAACCGGGCATTTCAAGGTAGAGATTTCCAAGGGTGAAGTGCGCCTCTGCGTGCTCGGGGTTTATGGAGGAGGCGCGTTTTATCTCACTTAGCGCATTATTTTTCATGCCGCGCGTGAGGTAGCTCTTTCCAAGTACGTAGTGAGCCGAAAAACTATTCGGGTACATAATAGCTTCGTTCTCAATGCTCAGGAGATCGAGGCGCGAGGCGTTACTACCAAAGGCGAGAAGGCTGACCATGAGGGCGGTTAACGCAAAGACCGGGAGCATTAAAACCCCTCTTCCTGAGAATAGATCCGACCATAATTCGCGCCCACCCTTGATAGTAATGATGATGTTTACGAGTATAAAGAAGGCGAGAGCCGAGCCAATTGGTATAAGTAGAGGGAATGTCGAGTACCTGCCAGCGAGTACATTTATCCACTCCTGCGCCGGTGAAAACCCTTTCAGGCAGTGCATCGCCGTAGTAAGCACAGCCGGGATATTAAGGAGAAATCCAAGAGCCGAAAGGATGATCAAGAGGGTCATGTAGAATTTCTGCCGTCCTTCACCGGCGGCGGAAGCTGCGGCAAAGCCGAGCATGAAGAGCGGGATAAAGGGCATAAGAAATCTCGGCCCGAACTCGCACCAGCCTACCGACGGCATGACGAGAAGGTAGGAGAAGGCCGACACGAATACACAAGTGACCGCCGGGAGGAGTTTACTGCGTAGCTCGCTTGAGATAAAGAGCCCAAAGAGCCCTAGAGCCGCAGCCGGAGAGTATGCCGGAAAGGAACCCTCGGCGCTAAAGAGATAGAAGCGGAGGTTACTCAGAATACGCTCAATGGTGAAGACAGGAAAGTTCGTCGAAGAGCCTGCGATTACGTACGTGGATGTGAAGACGCTACCGCCGTAGTGAAGGTTATAGAGGAGGAGCGGCAGAAGCCCGATTAAAGAAAAGACCCCGTACGGGATGACGACCTTCAGAAAATCTCTTCGAAAGTAGATGACGACGGCGAGCGCAAGACCGGGGAGCGCTACGGCACCGACCCCCGAAGACGCCGCACCAAAGCCTGCGAGAAGACCCATAATAGGCGCGTGCTTCCTCGTTCCGATCAGTCCGGTTATCCATGAGATATTTATTATGACAAAGAGTGTCAGGAGGACGTCGTGGTGTATGACTGTCGCGTGCGGAAGGAGTGTCGTCCCGAGCACCGTTGCCGCTCCGATTATAAGGGCGTAACCGAGCCTGGCGCCGAGCCTTACCGCTGAAATTGATGTAAAGAGCGCGATCAAGGCCGAGAAGAATGTAGAAGTGAGGAAGCTTATCCATGAGGCTGTCCAGATGAGGCTCTCGCCGTAACCGCCGGTAAATGGTTTAAGTACAGTGTATGCCGCCGCTCCGACTATCGAAAGCCCGGGATGACGGTTTGTAAGGACTTTGCCGTTAACCATGGCAACGTCCGCGTGGACGTAATCAAGGACCGCCGGGTCGAGGGCAAATGTCTTCTTCTCGGCGAGGTTACTTAAACCAAGGTGGTTGATGTTGAATTTAACCTGATTCGTAGAATTTACAAAGAGCCCCGCTCCTAGCCAGAAGAGGAGGAAGAAGAGTACGAATACGGAAGCTTTGGTTGTCGTCTTTTCGTTCATTGATATCCGGTACACCGGGTAAACTAGTGAGCATCTAAGTCGCGGCAGGCCAGCCTGCTTTTAAATCGCGCATCGAAAGTTTTTATTTTACAAACTTCATTAGTACGCGTCCATTGCCAGTATTGGTTTTATTCTATAAGTATTCGGCGCGTAGTACGGTATTCGGAAATCATATGCGCCTAGTTGCGCGTATTAAAACCGGGTTAGCCCGGCGGCTATTCTTCTTTTAGTTCACGCCTCATCAGGTCTGTTACTGCGTGCTTTGGTGTTTTGCCGTCGTAGAGGACGTGGTTTATCTCCTCGGTTATCGGCATCTCGACATTGAGCTTTTTTGAGAGGCCGAGTACGGCCTTGCTCGTCTTCACACCTTCGGCTACCATCTTCATGCTAGATATTATATCTTCGAGGCTTCGCCCCTTTCCTATTTCGAGCCCTACAGTGCGGTTCCTGCTAAGCGGGCCGGTGCAGGTTAGTATCAGGTCTCCGAGCCCCGAGAGGCCGAAGAAGGTCTCGCGCTCCGAGCCCATCTTCATGCCGAGGCGGGTTATCTCGGCTAGCCCTCTGGTAATGAGCGCTGCCCTCGCGTTGGTGCCGAGCTCCAGGCCGTCGGAGATGCCGCTTGCGATGGCGACGACATTTTTAAGCGCCCCGCCAATCTCGACGCCGGTAACGTCTTTATTGGTATATACCCTGAAGTAATCCGAGCTGAAGAGCTTTTGCACGGCTTCGGCGTCCCTTTCGTTTCGGCTTGCGGCAACTATGGCGCACGGAAGCGACCGGGCGACCTCGGCGGCGAAGGTCGGGCCGGAGAGGACGACAGGCTCGCTAAAGCCGAGTTCCATAAAGAGCCCGCTCATGGTGTGCCCGGTCTCTATCTCGATGCCCTTTGCGGTATTTACGATTATCGTCTCGGGGCTGATCATCTTCCCGGCGGCGGCGCGGGTAAATATTTCCCTTACTCCGTGCGAAGGGACCGAGGAGACGACGACTTGCGCTCCTTTCAGGGCTAGCGGCAGATCGTTTGTTACCAGTAATGCTTCGGAGAGTTTCACCCCCGGGAGGTACTCTTCGTTCTCACGCGTTTTGTTGATCGTCTCCGTAAGGGCGGCGTCTCTAAGCCAGAGCGTCGTTTCGGCCCCGTTCTTTGCAAGGTGGTTGGCGAGCGTAGTGCCCCAGCTTCCGGCGCCCAGGACGGTGACTTTTCTGATGGGAGTCTCGATCATTTCTTCCTCCTCCTCCTCTTCTTCTTCCTGGAAGGCGCGTCTATCCTCTTCTTGATGCCGTCTATCCTGACCTTTATAAGTTCATCCTCACCGGGGCTAAGTTCCTGGAGTTCACTTAGAACCGCCAAAGCTTCTTCAAGTCTTCCGGAGTCTTCGAGCGAGGCGGCCTTGCCGAGCATAGCGTCCGTAGCCAGTGCGTCACTTGGGTAGTTTTTCAGGAATTTATTATAGTTTGATAAGGCCTCGTCGTAGCTTCCTTCGAGGTAATATGTCGTAGCTATCTGAAAGCTTGCGTCCTTTGCGTAGACAGAGGAGGGAAAGGCGGAGATGAGTTCTGAGAACTCGATCCTTGCCTGCCTGAGATCATATATAAGGATATACTCCTTGGCAATGTTAAGCTGATAAAGGGCGCGTTCATCTATAGACCCCTCTTCAAGGAGCCACTGATACTGCGCTATGGCCTTCAGGTGTTCTCCGGCCCTGGAGTGAATCTCGGCGAGGTCCGAGGCGGCGAGGGTTAATTCTTTAGCTTCCGGGTAGAGGTAAAAGAGCTCCGAGTATTTCTCCATCGCCGTCTTCGGGTCATCCAGATAATGGAAATATATATAGCCGGTCCTGTAGAGGGCCGGGGGAGCAAGCGGGCTTTCGGGGTAATCGTGAAGTATCATCTGATAGGCCTTCAGGGCCGCGTTATAATAGCCTTCACCGAGCAGGGTGTCTGCTTCGTTATAGTCGCTCTCGGCGGAGTTGGAGGTGCAGCCCGAAAGGAGTGTCAGCGCGAATGCCGCCGTGAGCAGAGTGGAAAGTATTCGTCTCTTGAGCATATTAAATACTGTGGGGGTAAAGCATAGACCCTCAGTGGCCTTGCGGTTAAGGAGGAGACGGGCCGTAGAGCCCCGCTAAACGGGTTGGAAGCGCGGGGGGGGGGCTCTCTTTAATTAATCGTCCCCGTCCTCTTCCTCATCGTCCTGGCCGTTTATGTGGGCCGGCGCTCCCTTTGCTACGCCGGTTATCATCGTATTCTTACCGATATCCATTAGGCGAACGCCCTGAGTGTTTCGCCCTATGACCGATATTCCGTCTGCGGAGATGCGTATGATCTTGCCGTCGCTCGTGGTGATCATCAGGTCGTCGGAGTCCACAACCTGCAAGATGCCTATTACCGGCCCGGTCTTTTCGGTGATCTTAAGGTTTATCAGGCCGCTGCCGCCACGGAGCTGCTCCCTGTACTCTCCGATGGCAGTTCTCTTTCCGTAGCCCTTCTCTGTTACCGAGAGGATGGTGGCGCGCTCTTCCAATGCCTCCATGGAGACGACACGGTCGTCTTTCCTTAGCTTTATGGCGCGAACCCCTCTGGCGGTCCTCCCCATCTCGCGTACCTGGTCTTCATTGAACTTTATCGCCTGTCCCATGCGCGTGCCTATGAATATGCCGCTATCTTCTCCGTCCGTAAGGCGAGCGCTTATTAGCCTATCGCCCTCGTCGAGTGACAGGGCTATTATTCCGCCGGAGCGGATATTTGCAAAACGCATGAGATCGGTCTTCTTTATGATGCCCTCTTCGGTAGCCATCATGATGCAGTTTCCTTCGGTAAATTCCTTTACGG
Organism: Deltaproteobacteria bacterium; assembly: GCA_029262475.1. Taxonomy (GTDB): domain Bacteria; phylum Desulfobacterota; class GWC2-55-46; order GWC2-55-46; family JAJCZF01; genus JAJCZG01. Next base: position 6,589 of record JAJCZG010000061.1, on the reverse strand, counting down.
GCAGGAAGGCAGTGATCTTCTCACCCTGCTCGACGTTAAGAATATTTACTATGGCCTTCCCTCTGGCGGCCCTTCCGGCCTGCGGTATGTCGTAGACCTTTATAGAGTAGGCCTTGCCGCTATCGGTAAAGAAGAGTATGTAGCTGTGCGTTGAGGCGATAAAGAGGCTCGATACGATATCCTCTTCCTTGGGCGTCATGCCCATCTTCCCTTTGCCGCCTCTTTTCTGTATCTTAAATAGGCTCGTGGGGTTACGCTTTATGTAGCCGCTCCGGGTGATATTAACGACCATATCCTCTTCGGCTATCATATCCTCAATGCTCAGTTCACCGGTCTCGTCAATGATCTCGGTTCTTCTTTCATCGCCGTACCTATCCCTGATCTCTGTAAGCTCACAGACGATGACCTCCATCAAGCGCTCCTCGTTTGCGAGTATATCCTCAAGGCCGGCGATGATCTTCAAGACCTCCGTGTACTCGGCGATGATCTTGTCCCTCTCAAGGGCCGTTAGCCTCTGGAGCTTCATGTCGAGTATGGCCTGGGCCTGAATCTCGGAGAGGCTGAACTCCGTCTGTAGGCCGGTCTTAGCTTCCTTCGGGTTACTGGAGGCCCGTATGAGCTTTATTACGGCGTCTATATTCTCTACCGCAATCTTAAGCCCCTCTAATATGTGGGCTCTGGCGCGGGCCTTCTTTAGTTCGAAGATCGTCCGTCTCGTGACGACCTCTTTACGGAATTTGATGAAGTTAGAGAGGAGGTCCTTAAGGGTCATTACCTTGGGCCTGCCGTCGATGATGGCGAGGTTTATCACTCCGAAGGAGTTCTGCATCTGCGTGTGCTTGTAGAGGTTATTAAGCACTACCTCGGCGATCTCTTCTCTTTTCAGTTCAACGACGATCCTCATGCCGTCCCTGTCGCTCTCGTCTCTAAGCTCGGATATGCCTGTGATCTTTTTGTCGCGGACAAGCCCGGCGATAGTTTCTATGAGCCTGGCCTTGTTGACCATGAAGGGTATCTCGGTTACGACTATCGCCTGGCGGCTGGTTCTGGGGTTCTTCTCCACGCTTGCGCGAGCGCGCATCTGGATGATGCCCCTTCCGGTGGTGTAGGCGTCGCGGATGCTGCCCTTTCCGTGAATGAATGCCCCGGTCGGGAAGTCAGGCCCCGGTATATGCTCCATGAGTTCGTCTGCGGTAGCGCCGGGGTTACCGATGAGGTGAAATACGCCGTTTAAGACCTCTGTGAGGTTATGTGGAGGCATGTTAGTGGCCATACCTACTGCGATGCCGGACGAGCCGTTAACGAGCAGGTTGGGAAATCCTGCGGGAAGGACGGATGGCTCGAACTCTTCGCCGTCGAAGTTCGGTGTGAAGTCAACCGTCTCCTTGTCGATATCCTTTAGGAGCTCGCTAGACAGACGCGTCATCCTTGCTTCCGTGTAACGGTATGCGGCTGCCGGGTCGCCGTCTATTGAGCCGAAGTTACCCTGGCCGTCGACGAGCGGGTATCTTAAAGAAAAGTCCTGAACCATCCTGACGAGGGCGTCGTAGGCTGCGGAGTCGCCGTGGGGGTGAAACTTCGCTATGACGTCTCCGACTACACGGGCGCTCTTCTTGAAGGGTTTATTCCACTCAAGGCCAAGCTCGTGCATGGCGTAGAGTATCCTCCTGTGGACGGGTTTCAGGCCGTCGCGCACATCCGGTAGCGCCCTGCCTATGATTACGCTCATCGCGTAATCCAGGTAGGATTTTTTCATCTCGTCTTCTATATAGACAGGTTTTTGCTCGTGAGCCATCGTTCCTCCGGGAAACTTTACTTATAATTCGTCAACAAATTTTAAAGTATTCGCACACATCATAATAAGAATCTTTGAGGGAAGTGTCAAGTCTATTCACCCCTAAAGACGCCGATTGCCCGCCGAAGGAGGCAGATATTTTAATTGACATACCCCGGTGGTGATTTTATACTATTATATTGGTAACTTAGAGATTTTTCCATGCCTGATGGCATTGGTATTGCATTTGCTTTTATGTTATTTTCCGGTGACTTACTAGCCTTTAAGTCCGGCAGGGCCTCATATGCCGCCCGTTAGACGCAGAATAGCCGGTTCCTTTTCATCACGCCCTCGGAGTAATGAATGTTTTTACACGGACTCAAAGCCAAGATACTGACACTCACCGCCGCTATCATAATCGTCGGTTTCGCTATCCTCGTCTTCTTCGTCATTAAGAACGAGAAGGACGGCCTCATGAAGGAGAGGAGGCGTGCAAGCGAGCTCATGGCGGAGCCTATACTCCATACCATCTACAAGGACATGCTCGAGGAGCGCGCCGATATGCCGCGTTTCCTCATAGAGGGCCTTAAGACGATCAAAGACGTTGAGAGGGTTCAGATAATACGCTCCAACGGCGTCGAGGAGGCGTTTCAGGACTATAAGACGTTAAAGGCCGTGGAGGATGAAGAGGCCTTCGGCGAGATTAAGCCGGAATGGGAAGTTGACCACCCCGACAAGGCGAGCAATATTGCCGAGGGTATATGGAACCCCGACTTCAAGAAGGCTATAAACCAGTTCAATAACGGCGGGAAGGAGTCCGTCTACTATATCGAGCCAACCGACGATAAGAAGCTATTTACATATCTCGTTCCGATAGAGTACAGGCAAAAATGCAGCGCCTGCCACGTGGAGAAGAGCCAAGCCAGGGGCGTGCTCATGATATCTACTTCCCTGGACGAGATGTTCGAGACCCTAGCCTCCAGCCGCAACAAGTGGATAGTGCACGGCGTTATTACGGTGGTAGCCGTGGTCCTGCTCCTGAGCTTTCTCATAAACGCTATAATCATAAGGCCGGTCGAGAGAACGGTCGCAATGCTTAGGGGCATAGCCGAAGGTAAGGGAGACCTTACCAAGAGGCTAGATATGAACTCGAATGACGAAATTGGCATGCTCGGGCAATGGTTCAATAAATTCGTCGACGGCATGCAGACAATGGTAAAGGGCGTATTCGGCGCTTCCTCGGAAGTACTTAATTCCTCAAAGAAGGTCGAGGCCTCGTCACGCGACATACTCTCGAGCGTTCAAAAGCAGCTTAAGGCCGCCGACGAGATGGCCGTCTCCATAGAGGAGATGGACGCATCTATAAAATCGGTCGCCGAGGACGCGGACGCCCTGAATATTTCCTCCAAGAAGGTGCTCGCCTCTGCCCAGACCATGTATAATTCAACGGACGAGGTTAAGTTCAGTAACGAAAAACTATTCGGCTCAGCGACGAAGACGACTTCATCTATCAACAAGATGGCCGAGTCCGTGGACGAGGCTGCGGGGCTCGTCGGAGACCTCTCGGGCAAGACCGAGGAGGTCGTCTCGGCTATACTCGACATAGGCGCCAAGGTTAAGGAGATCGAGAGTTATTCGTCGCAACAGGCCGAGCTTGCCGATAAGGTCAGGCTCGACGCCGAGGACCTCGGAATGGGCTCCATCGTCAAGGCGAGGGAAGGGATAGAGAAGGTAAGCGAAGAGGTTGGGAGCACCGCTGCCGTTATAAACCGTCTCGGCGTGCGCTCCAAGGAGATAGGCAGCATACTTAACGTCATTAACGACTTTGCCGATACAACACAGCTCCTGGCCCTTAATGCGACTATCCTCGCTGCCCAGGCCGGAGAGCACGGCAAGGGCTTTGCCGTCGTGGCAAGGCAGGTGAAGGATCTGGCGAGCAAGACCGCCAATTCAACAAAAGAGATATCAGAGCTCATCAATCAGGTCCAAAATGAGGTTGCCGTAGCCGTAGAGAGTATGCACCGCAGCTCAAAGCGCGTCGAGGACGGAGTGCGTCTTTCACGTGCGGCTCAGGAGGGGTTTACAAAGATTCTGGTCCGTGCGACACTCTCCTTCGATAAGGCGAAGCTTGTGGAGAAGACGACCGCTAATCAGACGAAGAGCGTAGAGGATGTAACCGACGCCGCCCAGGTCATCAACTTCATGGTTAGCGAGATAAAGAAGATCACCGACGAGCAGAAGGGTGCGGCCAGTGAGATACAGGAAGATACCGTTCATATGAGGGAGCTCATGGAGAAGGTCAAGAGCTCTACGAATGAACAATCGGTTGAGAGTAAGCTCGCAGGCGAGGCGGTCTTTAAGGTTGCCGAGAAGATTAAACGCGTCGCCGAGGCGACCAAGGAACAGATGAAGCTCTCAGGGAGGATCATAGCTTCGATGGAGACGGGGAAGAATGTCGCCGAGGATAACGCGGCCCATGCCTTCGGTCTCGATAAGACGGTGAGAGAGCTAAATAAACTTGCGGATATGCTTAGAAGTAACGTAGGAAGCTTTAAGACTTAACCCCCTCTCTCTCCGTAAAGGGTTTATGGAGTCTCCTCCGCGCCGATACGCTTGGAAATACAGTAAGGGTTCCCGGAGAAAATAAATCATCAGTTTTCAAGTAAAGGCGTTACTATTGAAGAAAAAGATCTTCATACTCTCGCTACTCATTGCCGTCTTCCTTATGGTCGCCCTTCCACTACCCTCCCGGGGTGTGGACGCCGGGAGGATCGACTGGCAGAAAATTCCATCAACACGTATAACGCTAATATACCCCGGAACGACATCTTTTGAATTTCTTACAGGCGACGACCACCGCCTCGGCGGGAGAAATATACTTCGCGGCAAGAAGGACTGCAAGCGCTGCCACCTGAGTAAAAGAAACGAACTCGATCTTAAGACGGCCGAGATAGTATCGGGCGTATTGAAGAAGAAGAGGTCGCGGAAACCTTTTGAGCCCGATCCGATATCAGGTAAAAAAGGGCTCCTCATAGCCTCTCTCAAGGCCGCCTATGACGATGAGTTTATCTACATAATGTTGATGTGGCCCTCCACCGGAGCGGCATGGCCGTCGGGCTCTGCGGCCTCCGGGATAGAAGCCGACAGGGTGTCGATGCAGATAAATAAATCAAATGATTCCTTCCGCCGTTACGGCTGCTTCATTACCTGCCATAGTGACCTCAATACGATGCCTGATGGCCCCGGAGTCGACCTGGTAAAGAAGGACCCCTACTACGCCGGGGCCAAGCGTAAAGATGTACGCCTCTATGCCTTCTATACGCGTGACGGGGCGTGGAACAGGCCGATTGAGAAGGGAGCGCTCGGTGCCTTAAGAAAGGGCGGCGGCCTTATCGATCTCTGGAGCATGGAGATATCGGAGGGGAAGGGAGAGGCCATGGACGGCTGGGTCTTTGACGACAGGCGTTTCGAGGCTGCGAGCGACATAGAAGGCTCCGCCGTGTGGACAGGTCGAAACGGGGGCTCATACAGGGCCTTCTTCAAGAGAAAGCTCGCTACGGGCGACGCAAGCGATGTGGATATAAGAGTTGGAGAAACCTTTTCTCTCGCCGTAGCCGTTCATGACGATAACACGGATAAGCGTCGCCACTACGTCTCCTTTCCTTCTACAATCGGCATTGGAGCGGAGGTGGCCGATATCAAGGCCTACCGTCTCGAAAAGTAGGGCTCCGCACGCCCATCTTCGGGCTTTTTAAGATAAGGAAGACCCCTGTGAATTACAGAAAGGCTCTGCTGGTTTCTTTAATCCTAACCCTCTCGTCGTGGTTACTGCCTCCGCCCGAAGCCTCCTCCATGCCGATCTTCGCCCGGCGCATAGGGCGTAAATGCACTTACTGCCATTCTACTTTCCCCAGGTTAAACGAGACAGGCCGGATTTACATGTCAGGCGGCTACCGCTTTGCCGATGAAGGGGAGTGGCCGGGCGCGAAAGAAGCGTTTTTGAGTTCAGGGAGCCTTGAGACAATACCCGTAGCGCTTGAGATAGAGATTGAAGGGGCTTATGATAGGTTTTACGAGCGCGGGGGAGGGGTTAAAGAGGATAGTGAGGTAAAGGTCGAAGAGATTGAGGTGATGGCCGGAGGCTCGTTTGGGAGGAGCGGACGTGTTTCGCTGCTCGCTCTCGGTGGTGTGGCCGAGCTTGAGGGTAACGACGGCTCGACCGACTTCCGGGGCTTTGACGGGGCGGTATTCCTGCAACTTAACGACCTTATCGGCCCGACAGGTGAGGGGCGTTTGAATCTAAGGGGCGGCCAGTTCGAGGTTGCTCTTCCGTTTTTTTCAACAGCGAGGCGCCTTATTAAGCAGGGCTACTTCGCCGATGGCAAACTTAATGTCTTAACGCCCGAGCAGCGAGCGATTGAGCTAAACGGTACCGTAACCGGAGAGGAAGAGACGGACGAACTCACTCACCGCTACTCTCTCGGTATCTCAAGGGAGGATATCCACGGAGACTCGAAGCTAAGGGGGCTCTATCTGACATATGCGCTGACCTTGAGAGAGGTCTATAACCTTGGTTTTATATATAGAAGGGGCAAGGAAAAAAACGGTTCAACCGATAATATCTCAAACGAGCGTTTCGGCTTTGCCCTTGAAGTCCCGGTGGGCCCGGCTTTTTTAACCACGGGGTACTTTAAGACAGAGCGGGACGGGGTTTACGACCTTGAGGATTATGTCGTGGAAGTTATACTCTCGCCGTTTGAGGCTTCGGTGGTAGGGGCGCGCTACGATATATTAAAGGAGAGCGGCGGGGATGAG
>JAJCZG010000060.1 GCA_029262475.1 Deltaproteobacteria bacterium | reverse complement strand
CGGTAAGATCTGTGTTGTGCTCGGTTACGGCGACGTAGGTAAAGGCTGCGCTCAGGCGTTCCGCGGCATGGGCGCTACCGTTTGGGTCACCGAAATCGATCCGATCTGCGCACTGCAGGCGGCGATGGAAGGCTACCGCGTAGTGAATATGGATGATGCGTGTTCCATGGGTGATATCTTTGTGACCACCACAGGCAACTACCACGTGATCAACCATGACCATATGGCCGCAATGAAGGATCAGTCCATCGTTTGCAATATAGGCCACTTTGATAACGAAATCGATGTTGCGAGCCTGAAGGGCTACGAGTGGGAGAATGTGAAGCCGCAGGTGGATCAGATCATCTTCCCAACCGGCAACCGTATTACACTGCTGGCAGAGGGTCGTCTGGTAAATCTTGGTTGCGCAACGGGCCATCCGAGCTTCGTGATGTCCAATTCGTTTACCAACCAGACGCTTGCGCAGATTGAGCTCTTCACACAGAAGGGCGAGTATAAGAATGAAGTATATACCCTGCCGAAGAAACTGGATGAAGAAGTTGCGCGCCTTCACATGGCTAAGGTCGGCATCAATCTGACCGAGCTTTCAAAGGAACAGGCTGATTATATCGGCGTTCCTGTTGAAGGCCCATATAAGCCAAACCATTACCGTTATTAAGTTGAAAAAGCACCTCTCCTTCTGGGATATGGGCACTTGATCCGTTAAACGCGGTTATCTTAACGGACATTTTTAATATACATAGAAGGGTGGGGACGCATTAGCGTCCCCACCCTTTTTTACTGCGCCAAACCGCCCCTGGAGTTCTAAATGCTATAGATAATAAGCTTTTACATAAAGTCACGTTATGATATTATATTTAGTAATGCTTTCAATAAATGCCCCTTCAAATATAACTTATCGCCTGATACGTTTCAGGACCCTTTGATATGAAAAAGACCGGAAAGAATGGACGGCCAAGCGAGTTTCTTGAGGAAGCGGAGGAGATACTCGCCTCCCTCGGCAAGGACCTCTTAAAGCTGGAGCGCGCCTTCAAGTCCGGCACCATAAAACCCGCACTCGTAAATAGCATCTTTCGCTCGGCCCATACCCTTAAGGGCATTTCGGGCATCTTCGACATAGGCGATATGATTCTCCTCTGCCATGCGCTCGAGGACCAGCTCGACGCCGTAAGGCTCGGAAGAGTAACACTTACGGACCACCTCATAGACTCTGTTATGCAGGCACATGCCCTGCTCGAAAGAATGGCCTCGTCCGGCTCTGAGGTGGATTATTCCTCCGAACTCACCGTCGTAGTATCGTCCCTCCAGAAGAACGCTGTCAGTAAGAAGGCCCTGATAGATGACCTGAAGTTAAATAAAAAACTTCCTAAATCCCTTACGGAATACGAGGAAAACAGGCTCGCTCATAACCTGCGTGACGGTAGGGAGATCTTTACAGTCGAGGTAATGCTGCCGGTTACGAGCTTTGATACGGAGTATGAATTGCTCTCCGATCTAATCGACTCCCAAGGTGAGCTCATCGCCACCCTGCCGGGTAAGGCGCAGGGGGAAGACGCAACCGAGTGCCTTGGCCTTGAGTTGCTCATCGGTTCGGCGATGGAGGCCGGTGCTTTAAAAGAGACCATAAACGAGAGTTTTAAGTGCTCTGTCAGCCTTCTATTCTCAAGGTTGGATGTCTCTGGAGAGGAGATAATCTCCGGTGAGGGTACGCATAAACATCAATACCCCGGGGACCATGAAACGCTTAGAAGCCCGATAAATACGATGCGAGTTGATATCACCAAGCTCGACAGCGTCATGAGCATAATCGGGGACTTCGGACTTATGAAGTCCACGCTCTCAAGGATCGCGAGGGAGGTAAAGCTCGACCAGCCCTATTCGGCCTTCGCCATCGAACTCTCGCGTCTGGAAAGGCATATGGAGAGGAAGTTCAACGAGCTGAGGGATAGCCTGCTGGATATAAGGATGGTAAAGGTCGCGCAGCTCTTCGGGCGTTACGAGACTCTCCTTAGCCGTCTCTCCAGGAAGACGAAGAAAGAGATAAAGATGGTTACGGAGGGCGTCGATACTGAGTTAGACAAACTCATGGTGGAGGAGCTTACCGACCCCATTATGCATATCATAAGAAATATCGTAGACCACGGTATAGAGCTCCCTTCGAAGCGCGAGGAGCTTGGTAAGGAGAGGGTAGGCACTATCACACTGAAGGCCTCCCAGAAGGGAAACCGCGTCGTTTTGGAGGTTACAGACGACGGGGAGGGGATTGATATTGAATCGGTCAAGATGAAGGCCGTCTCGATGGGGCTCGTAACGAAAGAGTACGTCCGTAACCTCTCGGAGACGGCGGCCCTTGACCTCTTATTCCTGCCGGGGCTCACCACGCGGCACTCCGCCGGCGAGGTCTCGGGGCGAGGCGTTGGCCTGGATGTCGTAAAGGAGAATGTCGCAAGGTTAAGCGGTGTAATAGAGGTTGTAACCGGGAAGGGGGTAGGGACGAGCTTTATACTGACTATCCCCATAACGCTCGCCATTATTCCGGTCATTATAGTAGAAGACTCCGGCGAGAAGTACGCGCTCCCCTTAAATAACGTTACGGAGGTGATTACCGTAAGTCCGGGTGACGTTTTTGTCGAGGAGGAGGCGGAGGTAATACGAGCGGCGGGAAGAACCATCCCATACATAAGGCTCTCGACCTTTATGACCGGGACGCCCGGACGCGTAAGTCCCCTGCTTCACGGTATCATAGCAGGAAGCGCCGAGCACAGGCTCTGTATCGCTTCCGAGAGAATAATAGAGCAGATAGATGTGGTCATCAAACCGGTCTCGAATGTCATAAAGGTGCCTGGCATCGCAGGGGCGGCGGACCTCGGTATAGGCGGTGACGAAGGGATCGTGCTTGTCCTTGACGTCGGCGGTATAGCTGAGGCTGCCGGAAGGGATAAAAAAGGCCTTTACCCCGAGATCCTCCATATCGGCGAGACCGTGGCCGAAGGGTCGCATTCGTAATATGACGCTTCAAAGTTAGTATTTCCACAGAGACCTTTCACCCTCAATATGCAGCAAGGCTTAGAGACCTGAAAAGTGACCACTACGAGAGACGAAGGTAAACCGTTAAAGAAAAATGCATCCGTATCGGCCAGCGGCAGAACCGCTAAGACGGGGCCTAGAGGAGAGGTGCGCTCCTGCGGGTCCAAGCCCTCTACGAAAGCTGCCCCTGGAGTCGGCGCCGTAGCCCTTAGAGCTCCTACGGAGAGCGACTATATAGATAGCCTTGAGCACTCCGCCAAACCCGTAGACAAGCTTGACATAGTATCTTTTGAGCTCGACGGCTCAGTATACGCCTCCGAGATCGGGTATGTCGAGGAGGTGGTGAAGCCACGAGAGATAACCGGCCTTCCACATCTGCCTGCTTTCGTAAAGGGAATTATATCGCTTCGCGGGGAGATGGTTATGGGGTTGGATTTGAAGATGCGCCTTGGGCTCTCGGAGACAGGCGGCCCCTTCGGAAGGATGCTTATCGTAGAATCAGGGGGTTTTAAGGCGGCTCTCACCGTTGACAGGATGACCGGTATCAGAGAGGTTCCCGCCAGTCTTAAATCCGTCCGGAAGAGCTCCGGTATCAAACCGGAGACGCTTCGGTTCATAAAAGGGCTTGCCGTTGACGGTGGCCTGGAGATAAAAGTTCTGGATATGGTGAAACTCCTCGACTCCAGGTCTCTTGCGGATACGGGGGGGCGTCACGGATGATACTATGTTAAAGAATGGCGAGCAGCCAGAGGGTAACGAGTTGCAGTGCCTCACTTTTTTCCTTGGAGGCAAGCTCTTCGGCATTGATATAAAACTGCTTAAGGAGATAATAAAATATATTGAGCCGGTAGATATAGATACCCGGCTGAAGAGCGTTGACGGCGTTATAGAGTTTAGGGGGATGAAGATTCCTGTCATGGACCTTCGAAGGCTCTTCTCCTTCGACGTTACCGTTACGGAGAAGAGCAGGATCATCCTGCTCCTTCTCGACGGATATGTGATAGGCATTATTGTCGATGAGGTGATAGACGTCGAGACCTTTGACCCCGGCGGCGAAGTCGTAACGCCTATCCCCTCCACAAAGGTGAAGTCCGGTGGCAAAGGGGCGTATATGAAGTACGTACGGGGCGTTATCGGCGGAAGGGAGGCTCAAGGTGGTATTGATGGCGAATCCGCGCCGGAGCCCGGTATAGACAGGGCCGTGATGATGCTCGATCCTTCTTTGTTCTTAACAAAGAAGGATAAGGCCTCTCTCTTTTCTTAAGTTGTAGCCCTGCTGGTCTATGACCATTAGCGTAAAATATTGTGACAGACTTTGCCAGCGCAAAGCTCAGACGATACGATACGCGAATTAAAAGCAGGCTGGCCTGCCGTATTTACTCGTTCAGGCGTATGTGTTATACTTCAAAGATTCTCCAAATATGAACATTTTAATCCGAATATATTAACAGACAGGTAGAAAATGACAATAAACCTTTTTCAGCTACATGGTAGAGCAAGACTTGTCGTAGGCGTTTTGATCGCCATCCTATTCTCCTCGGCTCTTATGAGCTGCTCCGCAGGCAAAGGCGAGGTTGACCTCGCCGGTAACTCCGGGGCACTCTACGAACGCGGTGTAATGTATTTCCAGAGCGGAAAGTACGAAGAAGCCCGTAAGATATTCGAGACGATCATGGAGGATCATCCATACAGTAACTATACGCTCGATGCGCAACTCTCCCTTGCGGACCTCCTTTTCAGAATAGAAGAGGTAGACGAAGCCGCCTCCTATTACGCGAGCTTCGTCACCATGCACCCCGGTCACAGCAAGGCCCCTTACGCCCTCTTTCAGAAAGGGATGAGTCACTTTAAGGGGGTTTTGAGCGTTGACCGAGATCAGAAGACGACGCGTAAGGCGCTCTTTGCATTCGAGGACCTTGTCGCCGGTTACCCGGAGAGCCAGTATGCGGAGAAGAGCCACGAGCTTATAATGTTCCTGAGAGAAAGGCTCGCTAGCAGGGAGTTCTATATAGGAAATTTTAATTACAAGAACAAAAACTATAAGGGGGCGCTTGCAAGGTTCGCAAATATCCTCGAAAAATATCCCGACTGTACAATAGTGGATAAGACACTCTATTATATAATCCGTTCCTACGATAAGCTTGGCGAAAGTGAGCGCGCGCGCGATACCTACTCAACACTTATTACCCAATACCCCGAGAGCTCCTACTGTAAGGACGCCAAAAAATTCAATCTCGACATAGACGGCTAGCAGACCAGCCGGAGCACTCCGGTTTTAATACGCGGCACACTATGACGGTGGTTTACGAAAGCCGTGCTACGCGGCACACTAGTGTGCTCTTATTCGCTGAGCGCGCAACTAAAGCAGACCAGCGAGACGGAGGTCAACCCAATTCCAAGACGCGCATCGCAACGCCATAGATATGCGGCTTTCGTGCTACGCGGCAGACCAGCCGGATCACTCTGGTTTTAATACGCGCTACGCTGGCGAAGTCAGTGCACACCTCACGCCTAATATCATAACGCTACGCGTGCGAAGTCTTTTCAAATTTTAACGGTCGGGTTCTTCTCCGGGACGTGTTAGCGCGCCATCTCTTCTGCGATATCGAATGCCTTTGTTAGGGCCTCGTCGAGCTTTGACGGGTCTTTTCCTCCGGCCTGTGCCATATCGGGGCGCCCTCCGCCTCCTCCGCCGACTATCGGCGCTATCGCCTTTATGATATTTCCGGCATTGAAGGTGCCGGTTAAATCCTTTGTGACTGCCGCTAGGAGCATTGCCTTGCCGTTTGTTTCAGTGCCGAGGACTACTACGGCGGAGCCGAGTTTGTCGCGTACCTTGTCGGCGGTATCGCGAAGAGTCTGAGTGTCGAGGCCGTCGAGCTTTGCCGATACCATCTTAACTCCCGCTACCTCACGCGCGTTTGTAAGGAGTGTATCAACCGAGTCTGCGGCTCCGGCCCCCTTAAGCTTCGCTACTTCTCTTTCAAGCTCTTTTTGGCGGGCTATGACGGCCTTTATCTTCTCCGGCAGTTCAAAAGGTGTGCTCCTGAGAAGCCCGGCGCTCTCCCTCAGGATGCGGTCGGCATCCTCCATGCGCGCTACCGCCGCCTCTCCGGTAACGGCCTCTATCCTCCTTACACCCGAGGCTACAGAGCTTTCTGAAGTAATCTTAACGACCCCTATCTCGCCGGTCATGGCGACGTGTGTTCCTCCGCAGAGCTCTGTGCTTACGCCATCGACTTGAACCATACGGACGTTATCGGAGTATTTTTCGTCGAAGAAGGCGAGTGCGCCCCGGCTTACTGCCTCGTCGTATGGAAGTACGTCCGTCGTAACGGGGAGGTTACCTATCGTCACGCGATTGGCCTCCGCCTCAATAGAGATGAGCTCTTCCGGTGTGACCGCTTCGAAGTGGTTAAAGTCAAACCTCAAAGCGCTAGGGTTAACCAGCGAGCCGGCCTGTCTGACGTGGTCGCCTAGCTTTTTCCGCAGAAGAGCGTGTAGTATATGCGTAGCCGTGTGGTTACGGCGCGTCTTTGCGCGTTCTTTAGTATCCGGGGTGAGATCGAGCACGCTGCCTATAGATATTTCGCCTTCCGATACGGTTACCTTATGTACGGTAAGCTCCGCC
>JAJCZG010000059.1 GCA_029262475.1 Deltaproteobacteria bacterium | reverse complement strand
GTCTGCTCTTGATACGCACATCGGGATGCAAGTGGTGTGCGGAAGCATTGCTACGCGTCGGTCGTGTGTTCAAAATAGCATACGCCATTGACGCGCGGCTTAACGTATCATTAGCTCCAGCGCTTTGTATGTGAGGCTTAGTCTATTATATGATAAGAACGCGGCACTCCGTGTATAGGGCAATCCGCTCCCCTTCCGTCTTCAGTCGATAGCAGGGAAGAAAAGGCCGGGTGAGATTGACTGGCAGTGGCTTCGGGTGTAGAATCGAAGGAGAAGAGGTTTCTTCTAAATATCTTACTTTTACGGCAGGCTTTGGCGGCGTGCATGAAAAATTTAACATAAAGCTATTCAAATCTTTTTATAAAGGGAGCGCGCTATGGCGAGAGGGACCCTTTCACAAAAGATTATAGGCGAGCATATTGTCTCCGGAAGCTTTGTTCCGGGTAAAGAGATAGGGCTTCTGATAGACCAGACCCTTACCCAGGACGCCACAGGCACGCTCGTCTACCTCGCCCTTGAGACCCTCGACCCCGGAGATATAAAGACCGAGCTCTCCGCAAGCTACGTTGACCATAACCTCCTCCAGACCGACTTTAAGAATGCCGACGACCATAAATTTCTCGAAACCATAGCCGCCAGGTACGGGGTTTATTTTTCCCCGCCCGGAAACGGCATTTCCCATCAGGTCCACCTCGAACGTTTCGACCGCCCCGGCAAAACTCTCCTCGGCTCCGACAGCCACACCTCGACCGCGGGGGCGATGGCGATGATAGCCATAGGCGCTGGCGGCGTGGATATAGCGCTGGCGATGGCCGGGGAACCGTTTTACGTTAAGACGCCGATGATACTGGGCGTCAGGCTCACCGGGGCCTTCCCGCCCTGGGTGTCGGCTAAAGACCTTATCCTTGAGATGCTCCGCCGCCACACCGTAAAGGGAGGGGTAGGAAAGATCATCGAGTACTTCGGCCCCGGAGTCGCCACGCTCTCGGTAACCGACAGGGCCACGGTAGCTAATATGGGGGCTGAGCTCGGGGCCACTACATCGGTCTTTCCCTCTGACACCCGGACGAGGGATTTTCTTAGGAGGCAGGGGCGCGAGGGGGATTTTACGGAGATCGGTGCCGACGATAACGCGGAGTACGACGAGTACGATGAGATAGATCTCTCCGTTCTGGAACCTCTAATCGCCTGCCCGTCCTCTCCGGATAACGTACGGAAGGTAAGTGAGGTTGCCGGAACGAAGGTCGAGCAGGTTATAGTAGGTTCATCCGTAAACTCTTCCTACCGGGATCTGATGATAGTCGCTAAAGCGGTCGAGGGTAAGCGCGCGGCCCCCGGCGTAAGCTTCGAGATAAACCCGGGGAGCCGCCAGCTAATCGAAAATATCGCTGCAGCAGGGTTGATGCTCCCTCTAATACACGCCGGGGCGCGTATCCATCAGTCCGGGTGCCTCGGGTGCATAGGCATGGGGCAGGCCCCGGCGACAGGGACGGTCTCTGTCAGGACATTTCCGAGAAATTTCCCCGGCAGGAGCGGTACGGAAGGCGACAAGGTATACCTTTCAAGCCCGGAGACCGCGGCCGCTACGGCCCTCACGGGGGTTATAACCGACCCGCGGGACCTTGGCGAGTGCCCCGTGGTTGAGGAGCCGGAGGCGTATATATATAATAAGGATATAATTGCCGCCCCTCTTGATAAAGACGCCAGGAGCCTCATTCGGGTAGCGAGAGGCCCGAATATCAAACCATTCCCGGAGTTCGAGGCACTCCCCGAGTCGTACTCAGGCAAAGTGATCTTGAAGGCCGGGGATAATATTACGACCGACCACATACTCCCCGCCGGAAACGACGTCCTCCCATTTCGCTCAAATATTGAAAAGATAAGCGACTTTACCTTCGGCAAAATCGACAAGGACTTCGCCGGAAGGTGCAAAAGCGAGGGCGGAGGCATAGTCGTCGGAGGCGTAAACTACGGGCAGGGCTCGTCGAGGGAGCACGCAGCCATCGCGCCGAGGTTCTTAGGCATCAGAGTAAAGATAGCAAAGAGTTTTGCAAGGATCCACTGGGCGAACCTCATAAACTTCGGTATCGTCCCGCTCACCTTCAAAAGGGCCGGGGATTACGACCTTATAGAAGAGGGGGTTACGCTCGACTTTCCTGATATAAGGGCGGCCATTAGCGAGGGGCGTGAAATTATCCGTGCCCTCCTCGGCGAAAAGACCCTGGAGCTTAAAACAGAGCTGAGCGAAAGGGAGAGGGAGATGATACTTGCGGGCGGTATACTAAACCTTAAAAGAAACAGATAATTTAAGCATCGGCCCTAGTCCCCTCATCCGGCTTTTCCTTTAGAGCGTATCATGTTAAAATACAGGTTGGTGCTGTTAATAACGGCTTACGTCAGGGAGGAACGAAGGAACCCCCCCCCTCTGTGGCTAAACGCAAAGGTCAAGTGAGTAAAAATACGCTTGCTTTTAATTTAGTCGGTGGTGGAGGTTTTAGGTAGACCTGCCGATAAAACAATTTATGGATAAGAACGCCCAGGACTATTATTATAAGACCATCCTGAGCCCCGTAGGCCCGATTACCATCGTAGCCTCGGAGGAGGCCCTTAAGGCCGTTATTATAGATGACAGGGATGGCGGTTGGCGCAAACGTTTTCCCGGGTTAAGGGCTGCGGGAGAAAGCGGACTTCTGGACCTCGCCTGCGAGCAGCTGGGAGAGTATTTCCGTGGGCAGAGAAAGACCTTCGACATGCCGCTCGACCCTGACGGCACGGACTTCCAGAAGAAGGTATGGAAGGCGCTCATGAGCATAGGTTACGGCGAGACAGCCTCATACGGCGAGGTCGCCAGGATGAGCGGTAATAAGAAGAGCGCACGCGCAGTAGGTCAGGCGAACAATAGAAACCCCATCCCGATAATCATCCCCTGCCATCGTGTAATCGGCCATGACGGAGCCCTTACGGGTTACGCCCCCGGTGTCGAGAAGAAGGAAACCTTACTTCGGCTTGAATCCAACTAACGTCTTACTTTCATCGGCAAAAACTTTTTAAGCTGTTTTTTCTTAGAGAAGCACCCTTCCGTAAGTTTAATTTATGTCATAGTAGCAGCGAAAATCTAAAGCTGCGCTTCGGCTTTTTTTCGGCGTAGACGTAAGGCCGAGCGTTAAGTAAGTTATTTAAACGGGTTAAAAAGTGTCAAGTACAGGCAGAAAAGCCGACATCAGAATTAGTGTTTATCTCGCCGTGGGGCTCGCCGCCGCCCTATGCTTCTGGCTTGGGGACTCGCTATTGGATACCTTCGTCTTCACCGAAGAGAGTTTTATGGTGAATCTTATTCGGCCCGAACCCATAGAGGCATGGATGAGGGTGATTGTAATGTCCATGGTAGTGCTCGTCTTCTATGCCTTAGGCCTCGTAAAAAAGAGTAGAAAGATAGAAAAGGAGCTTAGGGGGAGTGAAGCCAGCCTTAACGAGGCACAACGTGTGGCGGGAATGGGCAGCTGGGAGAGAAATCTAAGTACCGGCGAGCTTCACTGGTCCGACGAGACCTTTCGCCTCTTCGGACTTACTCCACAAGAGATTGCCCCTACATTCGAGGACTTCAGGGGTTTTGTTCATCCCGATGACTGGAACTACGTCGAAGAGTCGATAAAGGAGACTGTAACAGCCGGGCTGCCATATAATATTGAGTTCAGGATAATAAATAAGCAGGGAGAGGTGCGCTACGTTCATGCAAAGGCAAGGGTCCTCCTAAACGAATACGGAGAGGCTAAACTTCTAAGGGGAACCACTCAGGATATAACCGAACGGGTACGAGCTGAAGAGGAGAAGGATAATCTACATGCCCAGCTCCTTCACTCCCAAAAGATGGAGGCGATAGGGCGCCTTACCGGCGCCGTAGCCCACGATTTTAATAACCTTATGACCGCCGTTAATACGCTTAGCGGCATGGGCAAGAGAAAGGCGGCTGGCTCGGAGCCTTTTACCACCTATTTTACGGAGATAAATAATGCCTGTAAGCGCGCCATCACACTTACGAGACAGCTTTCGATCTTTAGCCGGAAGAGGCCCGTAAGCCGTGAGCCCGTCTCTGTTAACGATCTCATAAAAAGCGGCCTGGCTGGAATTATATCGAGTCTCATTGGTGAGAAGACAGTTTTAGAATATGACCTTTCTCCTGAACTGAGCCCCGTGGAGACGGATAGGTCCAATATAGAGCAGGTTATACTGAACCTTGTGGTAAACGTCAGAGACGCTATGGGGGGCGGCGGATCGCTTACGGTACGGACTGCGAATAAAACGCTCGATGGGAAGAAATACGCTGTATGCGGCAGGGCCGGTACGACACGTTTTATATCAATAGAGGTTACCGACACCGGCGCCGGCATGGAAAAAGAGGTCATGGATAAGGTATTCGAGCCGTTTTATACGACAAAGCCCGCCGGTAAGGGCTCGGGTCTTGGGCTCTCTGTCGCCTACGGCATAGTGGACGGCCTTAACGGGTGTATAGAGGTGGAGAGCGAGCCGGGGCGCGGATCTGTATTTACGGTTCTCCTGCCGGCCTCGGAGGAGAAGGCCGAAAGCGCCCTTCCGGAGCCTAAGGAAGGAGCTTTTTTAGGAGTCGAAGACCCCGGTAAATACCGGGGCGGTGGTGAACTCATCCTCCTCGTCGAGGACGAGGAGCTCGTAAGTAGCGCTACGACCAGGCTCCTGGTGGAGAATGGTTACCGGGTGGCGGGAGCGAGGGACCTCCATGCTGCGGAGAAGATATTTAAGAGCAGGGGAGGAGAGGTGGCCCTCCTCTTTACCGATATGGGCCTACCGGACGGTAACGGCTTAGAGCTTGCCGCTAAACTCTCACTGGAAAGACCGGGGCTTAGGGCGCTACTCTTCAGCGGCTATACAAACTACGAGTCCGTTATGTCTGAGATAGAGGAAGAGGGTTACGGCTTTATAGAAAAACCGTTCGAGACGAACTCTCTCCTTAAGGCCGTAAGCGTGGCCCTTTACGGAGAAGAGGGATAGGCTGCCGGGCAAACGCGGGGAGAGCAAGTGATGGAAAGGGTAACCGAAGAGGAGGTGATGGCGGGCGGCGAGCAGGCCAGGGCATATGCCGAAGCCGACTTCGAAGAGCCCCACAGCCTTGCAATTGAGATATTTAGCGCGCTCTTCCCCGGTGCGTGTATAAAAGGGCGCATCCTGGACATCGGGTGTGGGCCGGGTGACATTACCTTTCGTTTCGCTCTCCTCTTTCCCGGTGCGGCTATAACAGCCGTAGACGGTTCGTACGAGATGATCGAGCTTGCAAATACCGCAAAAAAAGCCCTTAAAGGGGGGTTAGACACCAATATTACCTTTATACGCTCGCTTATCCCCTCGGACGCGCTCGGCGAAGAAAGTTATTCACTAATAATAAGCACAAGTTTTCTCCACCACCTCCACAACCCGTCGGTCCTCTGGGACGCTATTAAACGATACGCGGAGAAGGGGGCCGCCATATTCGTCTACGACCTCCGAAGGCCATGTAGCAGGGAGGAGGCGAAGCGGTTAGTTGTTAAGTACGCCTCGGGTGAGCCCGCTATACTGAGGACGGACTTTTACAATTCGCTCCTCGCAGCCTTTGAGCCCGGCGAGGTTACGGAGCAGTTAAAAGAAGCTGGTCTGCCAGGGCTCTCTGTGAGTGTGGTAAGCGACAGGCACATGATAATCTCCGGCACAGTTGGTTAGAAGTTCCGCTTTACCCCCGATACCGTAGCCCCCTCCCCTCTATTCTCCCTCCTCCATGAGACTGGCCGGAGGAGGAATTTATAAAATTTTGTATGCATCGATTCAGTAACCTGAAGAAAGTTATAGCAAGCCCTTAATTGCCCTTAATTTGGCCCCCGAAGCGGTATTCCTAAAGCAATCAATTCGCTCCGGCGGTATTTATAAGACGGAGAGCATAAGAGAGAAGCTATTTAAATAAACAAAAATGCGTTATTTAGAGTTTTAGTCGAAAGTCTATAGCTTTTGATAGTTTTTGCGGTTAAAAATGGCGTTTTCTTGACAAAATATATAAACTATGATAATAATATAGTGAAGATGTATTAAATTATATATGTGACGTTTTGTTATCTGGGTGGATAACCCGAGGGGTTTTGGATTAGCTCCGAATCGGTCGGGTTAGAGTCATTATTGTAAGATCGGCGTTTCTCTCCAGGCACCATGTCAGTCAGACGGTCATTCAGAGAGAGGTTTTTTATGTAACGAGCCTCTTGCTGTTTCGAAAGTAGGTCAACATCTAGTTCTTGTCTTTAACGAGAACTGGTAGATGTTGGCCTTTTTTTATTTCAGGAACATATGCGCCGGTTTACCTGCTGAGCGGAGGATCTTTAAATACAGTATTTTTAATGATTTCTTTTCATATGGGAAGGGTTTTGAAGGTAGAGGATTATTCTATTATGAAAATCTTTACCCGTTTTGCAAAAACCATAGCACTGGCACCCAAATTGCAAGTATTTTGCGCAAAGATTGTAGATTTCTGGATTTTACGAACTATGGAGTGGATTTAAAGAGAGAAAAACCCACACCGGGCGAGATATCTACGGTTTTAATTTGCGCCTTCGCGGGCGGAATTAAATCATCATAATCTTAGATTTAACCGCCTGGATGGAAAAGGTAGAACGATATTTTTAGCCTAAAGTTTAATTCTTTTTATGCCGATATGAAGTTATGCAAGGTATCAGAGATGGCATGGTTTTAGGTCAGAGGGGGAGGTACTTCTACTAGTCAAGTGAAAAAAGTTAAATAATTCAGATGTTTAGATGTTTCATTTAGGATTCCCCTAAATGTTGATCATCTAAATAGGCGTCATCCTTCGTTCTTAATGGCTTGCAGGAATAATGTAGAAAAGTATATAGATGCTATAGATTATGCTATATGAGTTTAGAGTTAGAGGTCAAAAAGTATTGTTTTTTTCTTGGGATCATTCAATAAATCGCCCTTAGGGGACGGTTTTTAGGATATTTTTTCGCGTTAAGGGGAATTATTTACCGTTATTTAGCACGTATTGGCTTAATAAATGAGGAAATATGGAGGAGATGCGCGTTTTTTTTAAATTCATACCAATAATGGACTCGGGATGAAGAGTATGAATGGATTCCTTTAGGGAAGCCCTCTCGTTGGAAGCTCGTTTCCATTAAAGGGTGGAGTCGGTTCAAAATAAGGTATCAGTAGTTAGGAGCGCCGGCATGGAGCGCTTCAAGGGCCTCACCGGTCAGGGTACTAAGTGACCGGTAAGTATTTAATAGAGGCGGTGATAGAGACCAGGCCGGCTTAAATGTTTTCAGGTTGTCAACTGTAAAATTAATTGACGTAAATCCTTAAATATAAAAAGACAAATAAGATTTAAGAAGGCAACAAAACTAAGTAAACGTAATAAATCTAAGGAGGAGATTAATGAAGAGGAGAATAAATAACTCACACCTTAAACTGTCAGGATTCTTTTCTGTGCTGGCGGCCTTGGTGGTTATATTTGGAGCGGGTAGTGTTTTTGCCTCCTGCCCTCCGAGTGACCCATCAGCGCCGACGGTACCGATAGGCGGTACCGTCTTCGAGGGGTCTAATGTTCAGGTCGGCGTTGACATACTCGGTTTTCCGATATACGAGCCGGTATACGCGCCTCCGGCCCCCG
>JAJCZG010000058.1 GCA_029262475.1 Deltaproteobacteria bacterium | reverse complement strand
GCCTCGTTTAGCGGCCTTTGATATGGCCTCGACGAAGCCCTCTGCATCGCCCTCTTTAAGCGCCTTGATAGCCAGGTCTATGAATCTCTGTTGGAGCTTCGTATACTTTCTCGTCTCGTATTGCCTTATACGCTCAACGTCAGACATCTCGGATTCCCTTACGGGCCTTAGGCCAGTTGCCTTTACGGCGATCTCTGATGCCTTAGCGATATACTTTAACCGATCCCTGTGCCAGGGGTCTTCAACACGCATATCGTTAAGTGCCGTCTCAAGAGCAGTAAGCAGGTTCCCTATCGAAGGAGCGAAGGTCTTTACGAGCTCGCTCTTATCCCCCCCACCTTTCGCTATCCTTAACGCCTGACGGACGGTGTTGATCGTCGGGCCTAGCAAGTCTTCAGCGCGTCTCGGCAGTACGTCCCCAAGCCCTACACGCCTTGAGACATCAACATTTATCACCGAGCCCACTCCATACATGGCAATTTCAGCGGCCTGTTTCTTCTGTGGATCGTCCCCGGCCCATCTCATAAGGAACGCCTTAGTCTCAACAAGTGGATTCTTGCCGGTAAGCCACTCTATAAGCCCGCTTATACCTTCTATGAGCGGTATGCCGCCGAGCCCGGCTATAAGTAGTATGGGTATCCAGAACTTTATATTCTCAGCCCCCTTAAGTCCGGTTACAAACTCTATCTCCTTTATGGCGAAGGGCCGGAATTGACCGAGTAACCTTCCTACAGGATTTCTGAATATTTGAGCTGTATCGGCCACTGAATAGTCGAACTGAGTTTTGTCGATTACCTCACGAGCGAAGAGTATAGCCTGTCTATGGTTCATGCCCTTATCCTTCCTCGCCCACCTGTATGAGGCAAGGCCCGTTACCCTTCGGTTTAGCTGCTCAGCCGCCTGGAAGGCGAACATAGAGGCTCTGATGACCTTACCGCCTTTATGCGTTACTGAGTACCCTCCCGTATCTCCTAGCCCTAAGTCGAAAGGCACGCCTATCCTTTTGAGTATAGCCCTGTGTCCAGGCTTCATCCGATTCCACGGCCTCATGGCCTCTTCTATGGCCAAGGCGAAGTGTTTTGCTGGCACCTTGGCAAATGTGTTCGTTAGCTGAGTAAGGTTAACCACACCCGCAGAGAGGTTAAATACTCCGAGCTTCATAACCGCAGTTGCGTGGAGGAGCTTATTAACTCCCCAGATGGCGGGTCTCTCGGAACGTACCAGTTGCCTCAAAAATGGCGCGTTCTTTATTGAAGCGTTAAGGGCTTCTTCAATCTCCGATGGTACGCCTCCTACGTCGTCTATAAACCTCTCTATATAACGGGCTTGCGTTTTATCTCTTACCGCGTCCCTGGACCTTCCATGTTCTATGCCGAAGTCCTTTTCAAACCTGGGTATGACACTCGCCTTGAAGTCATCGAGGGTTACGTACCTCGCTGTTGAGTTGTAGTAGTGCTGCAAAATGTCATAAAGGCCGTCCTTCCTGAACCCGCTCTGCCCGGTCCTCTTAACGAGATTTCCAAAAAAGCGCCGCCTGTTCTTCCGGCGAGTGATTTCACCTGTAAGTTCAAGTGCCTCTTCCCTCGTTAACTCAAACCCCTTTTCAAGCCTACCGACGAGCTTAAAGAAAGAAGCGTCCTTTAAGGTGGTCTTTTGCAGAAGGTAATCAGGCATCTGGAAAACCTTTGGACGTATCACATACTTCCGCTTCGAGCCCTGACCGTTAGCGAAGTTTGTCGCCTCCCTTAGAGACCTGAAGGTGCCGAGTATCGAGCCGAGCGTCTTCTCTACCTCGTAATCACTGCCTTTCTTTGTAAGTAACTCCTCTTCAACCTCGTAGACGTTCCAGTTTTCAAAGAGGTGAGGTACATGACCCTTCAGGTAGCCTGTATCGCCTCCGTATGCCTTCCTGTGTGCAGAGAGAAGCCTCCATACCTGACGGTGAAATTTCCTATGCTTCAAGTATGCCGATATAACCACGGGACTTACGTCCATCTCTTTAAGCTCCGTGGCAGTATACTCCTCACCAGCAGCGTCACCCATCCACTCAAGGGCCTCAAACTCTCTCCGGAGCTTCTTCTCCTTTAAGGGCTTGAATATCTCCGAGAGTTTCCTGTCTGCAAGGCCACGGAGCCTGTCCTGCTTGTGTATGGCGTTCTTTGCGTGTATGACGTAGTAGCGAGACTTGCCCTCTATGGTGCCAGGGGAACCGAGGTATTTCTTTATAACTCCTAACTGTTTTACCTCGCTCTGCACCTCTACGTTCGGTGCGACTTCCGGGTTGAGTTTTCTTACCAGGTTGGCTGTAGCTTCATAGATGCTCTGCGTTCCGAGGAAGCTTAAGCTAATGCCAGAGCTTCCAGTTTTATTGGCACTCTCTATCGGTATCTCGAACCTTACGCCGGTCTCCTCCTGAAGGGTCTTTAAAAAGTCCTTTAGGTCACGCTCCTCGACCGTACCCCACATCCTGTTTCCACGAGAGATGAAATCTTCCCTTCTAACGAGTTTGCGTATTTTATCGTTCAGGTAATACTTACCCCCTGTCTTCTTGGCCTTTGGTACGCTGACCTCAATAGAAGACCCACCGGCTTCATAATCTATCTGAAGAATACCGTTAGACGTCTTCAGGGCCTTACGGTAGTGGTCTTTCGTGAGGTATTCGTAAGCAATCTCAGCATCGACTGTATGATGAGTGAATCTCTCTTCTACATTCTTTAAAGATTTCGGAAGGAGAATGCCGTTTCTAAGCTCTCCCTTATCGTCTGTATAGGTTATGACTTCGGCTCTGCTCCCAAGCCGCTCAAAGCCTTGAAGGAGGTTCCCGGTAATAATATGCCTCTCCTCCCTTGAACTCTTTGGAACTATCTCGTCCCACTCTTTAAAGAGATCATTGGAGAGGCTGTCCGTAGCTTTTAACTGGAGCTTCTTGGATAGCGGCAGGCTAATCGTCTGTATAGGGTCGGCCACGGCGAAGACGAGCTTTACCTTCGAAGGGGCCGCAGGGCTTCCTGAACTCTTCTCGTCATAACGTATGTCTACCAGCACGCCTTTGGTCTGGAAGTTGTCCGTTACCGCAACGTCGTAAATATCGGCAACCTTGAATTTAGTGAGGCTTTCAAGTATATACCCCAACTGTTCGTTCAACTCTCCGATGCGAAGCTTAAGAACTCTCTGCTCTCCTTCCGAAAGGGTCTCAAGTTTCCGCTTCCGCTCTTCCCTGTAGCCACCTGTCTTTTTAGCTATCCTGTCGTAAAGCCTTTTACCGAACTCATCAGCCGTCTGCCCTTTCAGTCTCTCTCTTACCTTCTCTTCTATCTTGCCCTTCATGAAGGGCTTTTTCAGGAGCTTTACAGATACCTTCTCAAGCCACGCGCTTGAGCTAAAAGGCGAGCCTTCGTCTGTGCCCTTGTATATATGGGTCTTCTCAATAGTCTTCGCCCCGAAGTCGTAGTCCCTCGTTACCAGGTTGTTCTCGCCTATCTGGTTAAGGTAATCAACAAAGTCCTGATACTGAGCTTCAACATCTGAATAAAAGGCTTTTTGAAGCTCCACGGGAAGAAGGGCCGCACGGCCTGTTACTTTCCGCATGGCGTCTACCTCATCGTCATTTTTAAGGGGGTCTCCAAGTATATTGTTGATCTCATGATTATTCTTCAGGTACTCTTTCACCACCTCGTCGCCATACAGGTTAAGCATGTCCGGCACGTCCTTCATGGTCGTTGCTGACTCGGAGTTTGCCGAAGTATTAGCGTTAAGCGAGGCCATCTTCTTGGACAAAACAACGGCAGGGCGTATCTCAGCCGGGAGCGCAGTCTGGAGGATGGTGTATTCGGGATTCACCACCTGACCTTTCCTGAATATCCTACCAAGCGCCTGTATGAAGGTGTCGATATTTAGATCGGCCTGTACAATAATCATATGCCTGGGCTTCTGGTCCTTGAACTTCTCCGAAGCGTGAAGTGATAAACCCGTAGAGCCAGCTCTGTTAAAGATGAGCACGTCCATCTTGCCTGAGTTAAAGTCGTTTACGGGTTTGTTCCTGTCCTTTATCTCCTTTGGCGCTCGTTTTTCAAGGGTCGGTATCTTCTTTGAGTAGTCGATAATATATTTACGCCCGGTTATTTCTCCGGCCCTGTATCCGGCCTCCTCAAACTTCGCCAGCATATAGTCTATGGGAGAGGCGGGTACGTCTGTCTTAAGGGTTTCTATCTTCTCTGAAATCCTATTGTAAGCCGAAAGTGTTACCGCGTCGAAGTCCTCCTCTGGTACGAGTCTCTTCTTCGTCGTCCTGCCGTATGCGTCCTTTACGGTATATGTAAGCGTTCCGCGAAGCGCCTTCTTTAGAACGTCCCTGAAAGTAAAGCCAATCGGCTCGCCTATTTCTATACTCTCCTTCGTGGCGGTGTCTTCAATGAAAGAGCCCATGGTATTCATAAGGTTTATTAGAGGCTTCTTCCCTGCCTTAAGTTCCCTGAGAGCGGTATTTACTGCATTGTCGGCTTTTATGGAGAGCAGGAGCTGTCCTACGAGGTTGTGGACCGTTGAACTGAAGTTTGAGGAATTAACCCCCGCGCTCGTATGCTTATCACCCGTGAGTTTCTTTCCTTCCTTTCGGGCCTTCTTGTCCCATGCGTCAATAAGCTCAGACTTGAAATTATCGAACTCCACTATGGTTCTGAGTATGCCCGTTATTTCATCAGCCTTCTTTACGTCGGAGGCCTCGTTATTAAAATCTATATCCGTCTTAATGCTTATGCCGCTAAAATCAAGCTCGCGCCTTATGTACTGGCCGTCCTCGGCAAGGTGCCCGGCCATTATCTGCTGTAGCGGCACACCACCCTGTTGAACGGCGTCTATCAAGGCGTCCAGCTCCATTCCGGAGTCGCCAATACTCGTCCTGTAGTAGAGCGGTATGGTATCCGGCCTCTTGGCGTATGTGGCCGAGAGGTAGAGAGCGCCGTCTGCCGAATTAAGTATATTCTCCCTTATAAACTTACCTCTCGCCGAGCCTCCGGCCACTTCATGCGACTCGTCAAGTATCACGACGTTATTTACGGCAAGTGCAGCTAGTATCTCTCTCTGTTTATTTTCTTTAGATAATTGAGTATACGGGACAAATATTGCGTCGAACTCCTCCATGACCGATTGAGGGTCGTCCACCATCTTCCTGTAGACTGCGGCTGAGCCGTTAGGCTTAAACAGAATGTTCCCTTCCTCGTCAACGATGGAAGCAACGTTCTTGTCGCTGTGCATGATAAAAGGCTTTATTTTGTGCTTTATGTCGGCAAGGTCTCTAAACATATCAGAGAATAGCTTAGGCTGTTGCGTCATAAAGATAGGCTTCTTACCGAGTCTATTGGCGTACCTGATCGTAGCTGCCGCAACTCGCCCCTTGCCAACCCCCGTCTGATCTCCTACGATAACAGCCTTACCAAGGTCGATAGCGTTTATGGCCATGGCCACGGCATCCACCTGTTCGGCTGATAGAGCTTCGTGCATTGCCTCTACGCTATCGTAACCAAGGGACTGCATGACGTAATCGTCTATATCGCCCTTCTCAGTGGAAATACGGTCGAGAGAGGCGCTTACTGCGCCCCTCATGTTTTTCGGTATGAGGTTCTTTCCGGTCTGGCCCTTTGAGGCGGGACGGTACAGAGCCTGAAATTCGTTTTTTAGTCGAGACTGCTCGGGTGGAACTCGCTTAGAAGGTCTGGTAGGTCGTACTCCCTCGCTTCCTTCGATCTGTTGAGATACTCCTCCATCTCCCAGAACTCCCCTATCTCCATCAGGTCGAATACTATTAGCTGCGCTATGTCTATCGGCTGGTCGCTCTCGCTCGCCATCCACTGCGCTTGTCCGTTCAGCGTGCTCAACACGTCCTGAAGTCTTTGCTCTTCTTCTCCCTTCTTCTTCCGCTCCAGAAACTCGCTCACCTTCTCTTCCAAGTGGTCGTGGACTATCACCCTCTCTCTCTTCGCCATCTTTTTCCTCCTTTACTTCTATTTTAATGCGCTTGAGCGGCCTTGCAAGGATATTCTGCACTTCATCGAAGGTTTCGGCTCGTTCGACCTGCCCCGGCTCATACGGGGCGAACTCGTTATCAGGTGCGCCCTTCCTGCCTTCTATGGTTACGAGCCTTATAGGGAAAGAGGTTCCCATCTTCCGGTATACGTTGCCGCTTATGTCTATATTGTGTCCAACGTGATAGTGACTGTAAAGGTAGTTAAAGAAGAGCCTGTCGGCCTCCGCCATCTCCCCCTTGCCGTCGAAGTTATGCCCGCCTATGATGAATGCCGCCCTGCCGTCGTCCTTCATAGCCCTGAGCGAGCCTATAACTATCTGATCTTCGAGTTTGGAGATCCTGAATCCGTCATAAGTCTTAGGAGTGGCGCTGCCGAATGGAGGATTCATTATTACCCTGTCGAACGAACTGGAAAGTTCAGGGTAGTCGGCAAGGAACAAAAGCGCGTCGCCCTCGACAACTCTTCCATATCCCGCGTCTTTAAGGTGTCTTTGCCGAGCTCCAGCGTCAAGCTCGTTCGTAGTGACCTTCTCCGGAGTTGCACCTATAAGGAGTACCCCGTTCCCGGCGGTAGGCTCGTAGACCGTAGTATTTTCGTCTATACCGATATGCTCGCCCATAAGCCACGCAAGCGGCAGAGGAGTCGAATACTGCTGACCGGCAATAGAGGTGGAGGTCCTCTGCGAGAGGTTAGGCTGATTTTCGTAAACTTCTTTAAGGGCGTTGAGCTTTTCACTACCTGACAAGTTCGACTGCGCTATCTCACGACCCTTCTTCACAATGGCGTACTCAAAGGCTTCCTCTACCGCCTTGTGATTGTAGTCTTTGCTGTTTTTAAGCTCGGAGACTTTTACGTCAAGAGCGTCGCCGATGATTTTGTAGACCTTAAGTTTATTTAGCTTCTCGCCCCGATCTATCTCGCCCTTGAATACGCCTGAGAGAGCCACCGTGTCTATATTATCGACCGTTCCTATAGAGGGTTTCTTCTCATCGTTTACCAGCTCGCCCCCCTCGTATACCTCTCTCTCGCCTTCAGGAATAGCCATGACACCAGCGCGTGTTGGCACAATACGGGCTTTCTCGACGACTATCCTAGGCCTACTGCTTGCTTCTGGTTTCGCTATACTCTCCGGAACTTCTTCGTCGATAGCCTTGATAGGCTCTGCTGAAGTTAGAGGTTCAAGCTTAACTGGTACGGGAGCCTCCTCAATGATCTCCTCTTCGGGTAAGGTCTCCTCTTGTATTGGAGCTTCCTCGACAATATCCGCTTCGGGTAAAGCCGCCTCTTTCTCAGCGCGTCTTCTTGCCTTATACTCCTTCTTCGCCTTCTCACCCTCAATAAGCGTATCCTCAACTTCATCGATAGTATCGTCAGCGGGGATAAGGACGACATCCTTAGGTTTCTTAGTATCCGTCTCTACAGCTTCTTTTGTTAGTGGTTCCTTTACGAATGGATGTGTTATACCGGCAAGGGCAGGGCCGCTTATAGCCGCGATTATGCCAGCGTCTATAAGGCGCTCTTTCGCTTCTCTCCAGGTCATGTCAGGCTGTATGGTGCCCTTGTCAATAGCCGATTGAAGGGCCTCGGTAATCATCTCTTGCGGTATCTCTGTAGCAGTGGCCTTTATCGCTCTGGTGAGGAGCTTTACCCCCGGCTTGAGTAATATGCCTACGGGTATCGCCTCCGGTATAGCCTCGGCTAGTCCGTACCCTATGGCGGCTATCCTCGCCGTTTCAGGGGTTTGTCCAGCCTCTCTCTGTGTGGCGTACTGCTCCCCTGCAACCTGGCCGCCCATCATAGAGACCGTTACGAGAGGGTTACCGGTAACTATCCCGGCGGCAAGGGGAGGAACCATCTGCGCTACGGATTGAGCTGCGGCTCCGGCGTAATACTTTGCGCTTCCAGGCTCAGTGTAAGGCTGCGCCTCCTGAACTTTTTCACCCCAGTATTTAGCCGTCTCACTGCCAACCTCAGCTACGCGCCGATGAAACTCCTTCGCTCTCTTTATCTCCGCTTCCCTTTCGGCTTCGGTCTTAAGGAGGTTGCCCACACCGAGACCAAAGTTGCTCTCCGGCCTTTCAGGGTACTGCTCGCCGTACTCTCCGAGCCCCTGAATAAGCCCACCAAGCCCACGACCGAAGGCGGGGAATACGCTCTTCGCTGGTCCGGTAACTAGAGTCTCCCCCCATGAAGCCTCCGGGAGCGGCTCAAGAGCAACCTGCTTTGTCTCTATTGGTATAAGGTTTACCTTCACTTATGACACCCTGTATCTTTTACCGTCAATCGTTACCGTTCCGTCTGGGTTAAGGATGTAAGATTTTCCATCAAGCGTAATAGTGTTTCCGTTTAATTCAGCGTTTAAACCCTCGTTACCGGTGGTCTTGTCTGGTTCTGATATGGAACCGCCCCAGGGCTTTCCAGAGACCTCTGCGTATTCCTTCTTGTAGTAGTCGAGAGCGCTCTCAAGTTCGGCTATAAACGGGTCTTTACGGCTACCCTCCTTAAACATAGCAAGTATCTTAGGGTCTTTAATTGTAGACTGTATTATCGCCTCCGTGAGGCTCTTATCTCCGAGCCTTGAAGCTATCTGCGCAGCCGTAGTCCTTAAATCCCTTACCACCTTGTCAGTGCTTCTCTTCCCCGTTCTTCCCTTTACATCAGGGAAGACGGCTTCGCCCGTGTTAGCGTATCTCTGTCTTCCGTCGGCAGCTTTTAGTATCTTCCCCTTCTGAGCTTCAGGCGACTTTAAGTTATCGTAGCCATACATCTTCAGAATGCTGTTTATCTCGTTTACGGGCCTTCTCTTCTTCATGCCGAACTCTATGATTCTCTTCCTGTGATCGAGCTTCCTCTGATAGACCTTCACCGGGTCTTGCAACTCGGAGGTGCCCCTTACCTCGGCGAGAGATTCATCGTAGGCCTTTGTAACTTCATCTATGGGCCTTCCGGTCTTCTCCATAAGGTCCAGGATATACTTATCCCTCAAACCTTCGGAACCTTGAGCTGGCACTACGTTAAAAGTGCCCTTCTCTTCCTCAGGCATCTCGACCCTGCTTAGATTCCCGTTAAGCCCCTTTTGGTATATACCGAGCGGCCTGTCTCTGTTCGTAAGTATCAGGCGATTATTTGTAAGTCCGGTTGCCATAGCGTCCTCTCTCAATACTTCGGGTACTCAGGTATTGCCGATGGATTTAGAGGTCTACCTGCAATATCCTCACGGCTTGACGTATTGTATCTGCCGCCACCCATATAGTTCGGGTCGTTGAGCCTTGCGCGAGCGGCGGCATAATCCGCCGTTGTCGCCCCTCTATGCACAGGCCTTGCGGTAAGCCCTCTCCCACTGGTTTTCCGGGCCTGTTCGTTGTAGTAGTCTTGAAGCGCCGCCTGATAATCGGCGTTCAGCCTGTTAACTTCTGCGGTGTAGTCGTACCTGTCGGCCTGTGTCTGCGACTGATATTCCGGCGCGTATAAGCTAAGCCCTTGTCTTCCAGCCGAGCCCATTACATCGGCAACCCCGTCTCCGTACCCGGAGAGCGCCCTCTCGGCCACCATCGACTGTACGTTCGGGTTATCGTAACGTTTACTTAGCACCCCCTGAAGCTCCCGCCTTAGACCTCTAAGCCCAGGTGCCGCCGCCTGTTGGGTAAGGAACGCAATCCTCGAAGTATCTACCTCGGACGGCACGTAAGCCGGGGCCTTCGGATACTCCAGTGGTGGTTTCGGCTTAAGTCCTGCCGGTCGTGCTGTACCGAATCCCATTTTATTTACCCTCCCTATCTCTCCTGTGTAGCGAGGAAATAACTCGCACCATATATTAGTAAAATGTTATGCGGCACACCATAGGCGAAAGCTACTGTAATACTCACCCATAACCCAACGCACAATCTACAGTCGAGGAAATGTCTACCTCCAAAAACAAGCCACCGCGTCTTTAGCTTAATCCATCCCCTCATCCTGTAGGTCACTCCTCCGTTAACGATAACAGCGGTTATGATGTAAGCCGCGAGTATCTGCAATGCGTATTCTATCATCTTACTTTCCCTCCTTGTCGGTTACTGCCACCACAACTTCCGCAAGTTGTATCGGCTCTTCTATGCACTATTCTCTGAGGACTACCAGCAGGTGGTTCTCCCTGCATTGGTACATGCCGAGTATTCTGCATGACGCTTTGATTGAGCTCGCCCAGCATTTTTATATAAGCTCGCTCGGGGGCTAGGCCTGCATATGACCGCATCGCTACCTCCAACATACCGGCCTTCTGAGCAAACATTGCGATATGGTCTGGGTCTTCGTTGACGGCCACACAACGCTGACTATACTCCTCATAGTTAAACCTGTCTTTTAACGTCAGTAATATCTTCATACTCTCATTCATAATGGTTGGTCACCTCTCTAGTTCAAAAGCACATTCTCTGATATTTCCAGCCATAGCCGGTTGTACATTGACAGGGTTGGCAGCGAGGAACGCCAAACCACTCATAGCACGGTGTTGTCAATGGTGAAGTAAGCGGTCCATTGAAACATCCGTTACAGGGCATGTAAGATTCGCAAGGAGCGCCAAGAGCACCACAGGAGGAACCACCATCTCCACATTGATACATATTGGAAATCTTCCACCAGTAGTGACCTGAGAAGATATTTCCAGTTCCACCAATCCCGGTCCCATTAGGGTGTTGGTCTCGTGACGTACAACTATAACTCCATGTCCCTCCAGGAGCTTCAGCTATCAACAGCCAATACCCGTTGGGAGAGACAACATCCAAAGTTCCTACATTCACAATCCCACAGCTATCAGTGCAAGTGACAATTCCTGAACCGCAATCACCCGTGATTTGTGAAATCCAACCAGCGTGGTCATCCCACGAGCCAACCTCCATAGTAACCGACGAGCCTGGAGCATCGGGGAAGACCAGTGTCCAGCTATATGGCGGTGTACCACCAGTGACTGTGAAGTAAGTATAGAGTTCGACATAGTTTGACGATCCGGATGTACCAAAAGGGCCAGATAGAGTTAAAGGAATATCACATGGATCGACGCATCCCGCAGGTACAGTGACGGCTATAATCTTCGTCGATCTGCCACAAGGAGTGAGCCCCATTATAGTCTCTTCAATACCTCCGCAATCCAGAGGATTCTCCAATGAGCTGCATGGAGGAGCGGAGTAGGTCCCGCCCTGTATGCTCCCACGGGCAGAGCTCGGATAAGCGAAAGCCCAGGTAATATCCGAAGGAGCCCACGAACTTCCGTCTCCGGTACGTCCTCCCATTATGAGAGACGTTTGACTGCCGCACGTGAGACTAACACTCCCAACCATTGCCATCATGACAGCCCCGTCGCAAATATCCTTCGTAGGAGTATCGCTTGGAGTAGTGGGGAGATCAGGTACTGGGAACTTATACGCCGGGGTAAAGTTGGACGGATGGAAATGCTCCATCTCAGGATACCTTTCCCCGTAAGGGAGATAAGGTTTTTTGAACTCCGAATGTTTTTCTACTGTCTTCGTCCAAACAGCTTTATCAGTAATGCTCCGCATCATTGATGCATAATCTTTCCGCTTCTTATCTGCAAACATCTGAGGCCGTCTGAAATAGTCCTTGTTCTTCTTAGACATTGTTGTCTATCTCCTCAAGCCTCAATCCCAGATCGAGAAGATAGGCGTTTTCACCGCTGCCTTCATGTTTTAGTTTCAGGGATATATGGTGACCGTCCACAACCTTGTTAAACCTGTGCCTCCTGTATATATCCCCTGCGTTCACAGGCGTCATGGAAAGGGTCTTCCCGTTTCCAAATACGACGCTCCCGTTAAGGGCTATCTCCTGGGTTACCTCACCACTTTCCTGAGCCGCTACTTGCAAGACTTCTTCCCTGAGCCTTAGCCGCCCTCCGTGCCCGTTTATCTCCATCACGAGCTCGGCGTTTACAGACGTGTTCACATCGTTTTGAGTCTGGTTAAGCTGATAGACATATCCGTCAGAAGTACCCCCACCCATCTGTATAGTTGATGCTGTGCCGCTACCTGTCTCGGCCTCAGTCATACACGAAAGGCTCTGCCCCGGCGTGTCAAAGCTCCACGTCTTCTCAATAAGATCATAGACCGGAAAGATGTTCGGCTTTATCGCCGTACCCGTTACGAGTCCCATGCGAAGGACGTTTTCCGCTGAGTCGTAACCTAGCCACATCTTCTCCTCGTAGCCTTTCCTTATACACTCGCTCTTCGTCGGGTCGAAGTAATTCTGTATCTCATCGCTCACACTAGAGACAACCCTGCCGTCAGACATAGCCACTCCATAACGCGACAGCCAGAAGGCCAAAGTTTTAAGCATCTCTTCCGTCTTAGTAGCGGTCATTACACCGTCTATCACTACAGCGCATTTGGAATTAAGTATGCCTATCCTGTTTGAGAGTACGAGCTTCCCAAAAGTTTCAGGGGAGTAACCCTCAAGGAGAGTAGTACATCCTCCCTCTTCGCCTTTCTCCTCCTGCCAGACCAGCAGCTCGTTATGAAACTTCTTCATGGCTCTTATGCGGTTGCTTCTGCCGTCGCCAACCTCAAGTATGGCGTAGTCGCTTCCGTTAAGGACCATGGGAGAATCCGTTGCAGTAATGTAGACGTACTGCGGATAGCTATCGAATGAATAAACCATCCGGTCTTTCCACGCCGCGTTGCAAAGCCCGTTACCAAAGCCTTTCATGTCGTAATACGGCAGCGTCTCGATTCCTACGCTTACATTGGACGAGAGCTTCTTATCCAGCTTGAAGCGATACCAGTAGGAGTGATAAAGCGATTCATTGAACTGGGTCTTTTCGGGAGCAACGGAGTTCCTATCCCAAGTAACAAAACCCGACGTAGTAAGCCCTGCGGTCGTATCGTCAAGGCCTGTTGGCGCAGTCCACCCAACTCCCGTCCATGTCTCCACTGCGGTTATCGCTGTGGTGTTAGGCCCGAAGGTTATAGTCGCGTTAGCTCCCGCCCCCTCGTCGATAAGCGTCCCTGTTTCAAAATACAAGGTGCTTGACGAAACAATAAGTATCGTCGCTGTTTTGTTATTACTCACCGTACCGGAGATGGTTACGCTCATACCGGGCTCGAACCCGGCAGAGAGGAAATCGCTTGCAGACCTCTTTATGTAGGATTCGCCCGTCCCCCCGGCATGAAAGCTTATGTCCGTTCCTGTGACCGTAGCCTTTATGATATTTGGAGACGCCCCGGCGTCTACGTAGAAACCGAAGAGAGGTCGGTAGGAGCTGAAGTAGCAATAATTGCCAAGCGGAAAGTCGCTGAGATTGATGGCCGTAGAACCGTAAACCAGGTACCTGTCTTGAACGAGGTTATGTATTTGAACCTCAATAGCCGGGTTCATAACGCCGTCCCACACATTCCGGACAGCTTGCCAGGTAGCCGAGCAAGTAACTCTGCTTATCCTTACAGTAGCGCTCAAGGAGGCTAGACTTGCCACTGTCAACCGGTACCAGAACCCGCTTCGTCCGTACTGATAATTAGGCAGCTCGTCGGTCGGAGCAGTCCACGATAGTGCGCCTGACTGCGCGAAGGGAATATTTGCGACGCTAGTCCCGTCAAAACGCCCGGTAGCCGCAACATAATCCGTACCATTCCAATACCAAACGTCGATCCAGGTTACATTTGTGTTAGGTGTTCCAACCGTCCAGTTAATCTGATTTATGGGAATATAACTGAAGACATATATCGCGTCGTTATAACGGGTGAGACCGTCGAAGACCACTTCAGTGGTGCTTAGATTGTCTGTAGCCTCATTCGTATAATCAATACCAATAGTAGGCATACGAACCAGAGGAGCGCTGGACTTACGTACGATCAAAGCCTTTACAGGGGCATTATCTCCAAGGAGCAGATTGTGCTGACGTACGCCGTCTGAGAAGAGCGCCTTATCTCCGAGCACTCCCCATACCCCAGGAAGAGCGCCAGCTACAGCCGGTAGAACCTCGGCCCCGAAAGCCCCGGTCGTAATTGCTGGAGGAAGGTCCGTAGCTTCCTGAACAGAGCCGTCAGAAAGTTGCCTGAAGAGCCTTTGTTCGCTCACTTCCCCCTTTGAAAAGGAGAATAAAGTCATGGTTTCCAGAACGCCGTCGGCTATCGTATGGTGCCTTATCTGCCCCTTCCTCTTCTCGAATCCTGGGTGTCTTGGCCTGAAGTTACTAAGTACCGAGAACCTGCCTGGTGGAAGCTGGGTCTTATGGAGAACCGTATTAACGCCGCCCCTCAAGGGGAATGTTTTTATTCCATCTGCCATTTAATTACCTGTATGCCGGTTCGGTAAATTCCCTGTCCGAACGTTCAGTGTCGTCTCTCTTCGCCCTTGCCTTGAGCCTTTCGGCCTTCTCCTCAAGAAAGACCCTTTCACTTAGCGGTATCGCATAATCGTCAGAAAGCCCGGCGGCGAGAAGAGCTACAAGAGACTCTATCCACCTAACCGGGAAGTCAGACGTATCTCCCGCGTTAACATAATCGTAGAGCCTTCTTACTCTGAGATAATGAAGTACGTAACTGGTGTCTTCCGGGTGCGGGTAAAGAAACGCTTGCGGGGTAGATTGCATATCAAGCCATAAAGAAGTCGGCCTACCCTGCCTCCACTTATTCTGTATCTCCGCGTAACTAAGCTTGCCGATCAACTCCACGGGGTAGTCGGTCTCGTTATACCTGACAAACGCCTTTTCTATCCCTATCGTATCCGCCTCAACCGTGAAATCTCCGATAGAGGAATAGGCAGTTGAGATCGCCCACGCACTGCCTGTTGATGTGTTGAGTTTTCTCCAAAAGCTGGACCAGTTCGCGCCCGATAGCGGTTGATCAGATGCCGAAGACGTATGACTGTGTATACAGAGATAATCAAAACCGTCGGAGCCAAGAACGACCGTAGAGTCAGCAAAGGTTTTTGCTACATGCTCGACGGTCCAGAGCCGTATCCCTTCGCCCTGCAAACTCTTGACGATAGCGTTAAGAACGTCTGCCGCGCTCGATACCTGCTCCGCCGTCGGTGTATCGCCTGGAGAGACCACTCTGAGTTTAAGTAATGCCCGCGTTATTATCTGGTCCCTGTTCTGTGTCCATATACTTACAGCCATTTCCTTGTCTCCGTTTTATACAAGTTCAAATGCGGCCCTGTTTATCGTTACGTCCGAGTTCGTTCCGTCGCCTCCGGTCGTTTTGCATGAGTATGTGCCCGCCTCCCATGCGGTACTACTCTGAATGACGTAATAATATCTACCCGTTGTACTCTGAACGAGATTCGCCGGTGTAACCACCTCCTGCCCGAGAGGGTCAATCACTGATATTTTAGGAACAGGAGACGGGTCGAAATAATCAAGCGTGCCGTAAGGGGTTTGTTTCTTGTACTCAACTTCTAAAAGTATCGCCGAGCCTTTATCGTGTTTTATCAGACTCATAATTCCACCTGAGCGCTTATAGTAGTTTCAATGAATTTCCGTGCGTTATATCTAGTCTTCATAAGACCGCTAGTCCGAACAGGTGTACGGAACTTTTCTTTTGAATAAATAAGGCTGTAAATTAAAATCTTCTCTGTAGCAAAAGTAGCTGAAGCGCTCGATACTCCTGTGGCAGTTCCCTGTAAAGATATTAATAGCTCTAACAAACCTGAGACAATAGAGAGCCCAGTGCTTGCACCTGAAAGCGAGGCTTGTAAGCTTATCCCGCCGGAAGCAGTGGATAGCCCAGGACTTGTACCGGCAAGACCTATACTGAGAGAAGTAACACCGGTCAGGCCGGAAACCCCTGGTGCCGTGCCGGTCAGGGACAAGCTTTTTCCGAGCGTGCCGTTTAACGTAGAGCTTCCGGCTACTGCCCCGCTAAGAGGAAGGGCCAAACCTGCAAGCCCCGTTACCGTGCTTATCCCCTCGATCGTGCCGCCAAGCCCTATGCCGAGATCAATCGAACCGGAAGCCGTGGAGGTTATAGCCGCCGAACCTGAAAGAGCAATCTGGCCTTGCGTAGAAACAGTACCTGTAGCAGTAGACACTCCGGCTACGGTTCCCGTAAGCGGAAGACTTAAACCCAAAAGACCGCTTAGCGTAGACGTACTACTTACAGAGCCCGAAAGAGCCCGCTCTAAACTTGCAGTGCCGGAAACTATTGACAGGCCCGTGCTCGTGCCTGTAAGGCCGATACCGAGGTATACAGAGCCGCTTGCGGTTGATATACACGTTGCCGTACCTGCGAGTGCAACCTGTGCCTGCGTAGAAAGAGTACCCGTTGCCGTTGACACTCCACCGGTAGAGCCACCTAAAGAGAAACTCAGGCCAGCCAGCCCTGATAGGGTGGAGACTCCGGCAGTGGTGCCGCCAAGTGAGAGTTCTAAACCTACATGGCCTGTTACGGTAGACGTACCGGCAGTAATACCATCAAGAAGTAGCTGTAGGTTTATCCCGCCTGCGGCAGTGGATAATCCAGGGCACGTACCAGCAAGGCCGATGCTCAAGGACGTAGTACCGGTTACTGAAGATACTCCGCCAGAAGAAGTGGTAAGCGAAACACTCTTGCCAACAGTTCCACTTGCCGCACTAGTACAGGAGACAGAACCGCCAAGCGGAATAGATAACCCCAGAAGCCCTGAAGCCGTACTTACACTGACTCCCGAACCGCCAAGACCAAAAGACACTCCCGCTGAACCGGAGGCCGTAGACGTTCCGCTTGAGGAGCCGCTAAGGTTTACAGCACCACCGCCTGGTGCAGCTTGAAGCTCAGCCTGTACCGATGCCGAATCCCACCCTGTTGAGCCAACAGACCACTGCGTCTGATAAATCCCAACGGTAGTGGCGCTCCTGTATCCAACACCAAGCTCTGCGGCATTCGCTGTGGAGATAGATGCGGTTATCCCTGCTTCAGCCGCTAGAGCGGTCGCTTCTCCAAAAACACCTCCAACAGTAAAAATAAAACTACCTGCCGTCAGGGTTGTCAGGTCCAAACCTATAGGGTCGGGATTGCCCCCTGCAAACCCTTGCTGTGCCTTCGCCCCCCATGGTGTTGTCGTATTATGACCAGAGAATGACTGAGCGCGGCTTATAGCGTTCTTGTAAGTACCTCCGTATGACTCAGTAATGTTGGCGGTTTGTGCTGTGGGGTTCTCCTTGTACCAGACCCCTGAATATACATCTCCACCAGAGACGGACGCACCTACAAGCTCCGTCAAGGTATCCGCTCCAAATGTCACGCCGGATGGAGGGCCGCCGAGATAGTTTGATATGGCGACTACAAGAATCGACGCACCAGTTGGAACGGTATGAGAATAGAGATGAGTAGTTCCCTCAGCCGCGTCTATCGCCAGAGTGTCATTGGCGCTGTAATGAGTAAGGGGCATTTATCCTGTCCCCTCCCTAGTCGAGCGTTATGGTAATCTGCCCTGGGGCGAAGGACGCCGTATCTCCGTTGCCTATAGTCTTCGATATCGTCAACACGCCTGAGGTAAGCATATTGCCAGCCGTAAGAGCGTCGAAGATAGCGAAATACGTTACCGTGCCCCACGCTCCCGTAGCCGTTGGGAAAGTAATAGTATTGGCGTTGTCTATTGAGCCAGCCGCCGCAGAGTTCCAGTCAAGAGCTCCAGTCGCTATCCTTGCGTAAGCGCTGCCTACCGGTTCGGCCAATCCGGTAGCGTCCTCAAGCGGGTTTGTCGTCGAGAGGCCGACATAGGCCGTCGGCATAATATAAGCGGCCTTCCCGACAGTATGGTTAAGCAAGCTATTTTCAAGATAGTCAGAAAAACTCATTGTTTATTCTCCTTCTAAGGATAAGGGGGCATAAAGCCCCCATCCCCTTATTTGTCCATCGTGTAGAGAGCCGTAAGGCTTATCTTTCCGGTCGTAGCACCTGTAGCCGGGGCTACTGAAACCGTT
Source organism: Deltaproteobacteria bacterium (assembly GCA_029262475.1). Lineage (GTDB taxonomy): Bacteria > Desulfobacterota > GWC2-55-46 > GWC2-55-46 > JAJCZF01 > JAJCZG01. Next base: position 24,579 of record JAJCZG010000058.1, on the reverse strand, counting down.
ACGTCTACAGTATCCTCAGCCGCGTAGGTCTTCGGATGGGCCGTAAGAGCACCCGCCCTTTCCAGACCTCCGGCCTGTCCAGCCGTAGAGCCGGAGATATAGTAGTTCGGAACTACTCCGTCTCCCACATCGAGCGTGATCGCCGGTGCGCCGCCCGCATCGAGATCGTCGGTTACTAGGATCACATCAAGCACCGTTGCTCCCGCCGGAACCTTTACCATCTCTATTACGTCGTTAAGCGCGAGTGCCGCCAGAAGGTTGTACTCTCCGGTTACGGAGGTTATCCCTATGCCAGCCCTCGGCTGAACTCCTTCAGCTACTTTGTTAGTCGTAAGTATTGCCATAACTTCCTGCCTCCTTTATAAAGCGTCGCTTATCCGGGTTCTAGCCACATTTATTGCGACCGAGCCGTAGTCCTTGTTATTGAACTTGGGCTTTGCGGTCCTTGAAGTCATGGCCCATGCAAAACCGTGCTCTTCCTCGTAGTCGAAGTTCTCAGAGACGACCCTCGGCCTCTTGCCCCACGCCCATACGAGAGACTGTGCGCCCATGAAGACGCATTTAGCGCCAGGCACGTTAGAGCTTGCGCCCCAGTTGGTAGCCAGGTCGATATTCTCGTGCTCGTGTACCACTACGCCGTCCCATATCGCCTCGGCACCGCTGAAGATGGGATTATCCTTTCCTCGCTCAAGGGCCTCGCGCCTTGCCTGCGCAAAAGTCGGGTCCTGTTTCAAGTCGTACATGACATCCGGATGGACGAGAAAGACGAAGTAGTTCTTCCCGTTTATCCTGATGGCCCTTAGCGGGGTCTGTCCCCTGTTACCGCCGGTCTTGCACCAGGTCTTCGCCCTCGATATAAGGGAAGGCGTTACGAGGTCCGTTGCCGTAAGCGTTCCGGTGCTCGTAGCCGTTCCTGCGTAGAAGACTTTAGTCGGGCTCGTCTGTATAGCGTCGAAGCAGAGACTGTCTATCTTCTCCGCTCCCCAGGTCTTAAGGGCCGAAACACTCTCTTCGTCTATAGAGAAGACCGTCCGCTGTCTGTCGAGTTCGCCCGCGTCTCTCACGCCGTGCCTGTATCGTTCGAGTGATACGCTGAAGTCGTGCGTGGTGAGCTTCTCTTCGTTTCCTTCGAGCACTTGCCCCGAGGTAACGCCGTCGCCCTTTAGCCTCATCCTTATGCCGAAGGTCATGTTGTCGCCCTTCGTCTTTGTAAGTTGTTCCTTTACATGGACGAGCGCTTCCGCGCTCTTTCCCATGAAGCGAGAGAAGTAACTCTCTTTCTGCGTGTCTCTGAAAAGCCTTTCCTCCCATACCTTTTTGGTAAGGGGATCGCTTGTTGAAAATGCCGTTTTGGCCATCGTCGTATAACCTCCGTTACTGAGCTTGCTTTAACGCTTCATCCAGCTCGGCGTCGGACATCGAGGCTATCTGCGGTTCCGATATTTCGGGGCGCGTTCCTCTCGGCATAGAAGCTGTCTTACCCGTAAGCGTGGTGCCGTTCTTACCGGCAGCCTCCTGTATGCGCTTTACTACCTCTTCGGGCTTCTTCTTAAGCTCCGATATCTCGCGCTCGTACTCCGATAACTGCCTCTTCATTTGTGCGCGTTTGGCGTAGCTTATGAGGATGCCAGGGTCCGATGAGATAAACGGGTCAGCTTTGAAGGCCGCAAGGTTCTCGTCCGTATAGCCGTCCTCCTTAGCGAGTTCCGATATGTCGTCAAGGAAGTCCTTGAAATCCGGAACTGCCTCGGTAACCATACTCTTCGTCTCCTCGCCAAGCAGTCTGATACGTTCGACCTCAAACGCCTGCTTCCGGTCCCGTTCCTCGATAACCCGTTCGACAGTTTTAGAGACTGCCTCTTTCGGGTTATCGAAGAAGTCGTCCTCGTTTTCCTCAGCCGTGGGGGAGGGTGGGTCCGCATCTTCCTGGCTCGTGAACTTTCGAAGTTCCCCGATCTCGCTTGCCTGTCGTTGGATAAAGCTTTCCTTATCCTGAAGCTGCCTTCTGAGCGTCTCGACCTCCGACTGTTCCGTCTCCCCCTCTTTCTCTTCAGGAGGGGTCTCGGATGGTGTCTCTTTCTTCTCGGAAGTCTCGCCTTCGGCCTCTTCAGGTGCCGGTGTCTCGTCTTGAGGTTCAGCGTCTTTATCTTTCTCACCCGACCGCTCGATCATTTCATCAAGCTCTGCGTCGTCAAGAGTAGATACGTCAACGGTCTCCTGAGCCTCGTCTGTTTCCTGTGTCTTTACTTCTTCCATCTTCTTTTCTCCTTAGGGCGCCTGGTAGCGATACTCCCTGTTTAACCGGCCTCCGAAGAGGGTGTTCCGGCAATAAAAAAGGGCCGATACCGAATTTTGTTGTTCTATTTTAGATTTTTACAATTAACTATATCCACTAACCATAATCATCTTCGAGCCCTTTAGGAATCACCATGCTCGACTGGATTTGTCTCGTTAGTAGAACCCTAATAGGGTTATTTAATCTTAAGGGTTTCCGTCTTTTTACAGACAATTATCTTCCCCGCTTCGAACTTGACAAGCAGTTCACCGTAGAATTTATTCTCCCTTAGTTCCCTTATGAGCTCAAAAATTTTCTTCACTGCATCTGCCCCGATCTCGCTATAAGCGTCTTTTCTATTTCTGTCTGTCTCGTCCGCTCGGCATCCTCGGCCTGGGCCTGCATGCGCTCCTCTATCTTCTTCTTTATTTTATCCTTCTCCGGAAGGTCGGATAGGTCTATAAGCATGTCGAGCGGTATTGTGTCCGGGTGAGTCTTTGATAGCTCGGCCCATATGGCGAAGTTCGCGTGCCTCGTGGTCGGGTTATAGGCGCTCTCACCGACGGCCACGTCATACTTGGTGAGGTCCGATTCTTTAAGCAAGTCGAGTATCTCCTCTTTCGTATACTCTGAAAAGTCTTGGCCGCCAATCTCCATCTGCTCCCGGTTGCTACGGTTCTCAAGTAACCTGAGTATTCTCTCGGGCGAATATATCTTCTGGACTAGTTTTACGATGAGCCTTCCGAGTATCTTTTTGGATAAGCTCAGGTTGTCGAAGAGAAACTCGTTTCCTATGAGACCCTGTCTCTTCTTCTCGGCTATGGCTATACCGCTCTCGGCCCTAGAATTAACGCCTTGAAGCTCGGGGTTTATGTTCATTATCTCCCGGAGCTTTTCCGTAGCAAGTGATTCGAGGGCGACTATCTCGTTCGGGAACTTTACGCCCTCGACCTGATGTGGGAGGTGCTTTATATTCGCCACCTTGGCTAGAAAGCCAGGAGAGGTGCAGTTATTCTTAAAACTGTCTCTATCTGCCGCAGACGGAAAGATCGTATCATCATAAAACCAACCGTAAGCCGCCGCCTTGTTCAAGATATCCACGGATTGCGAATGACGCTTATTAATCTCCATCTGAGGCTCTTTAGCCGCCTCCACCCTGCCCCACACCTCTTTCTTACGTTTCTTTGCGTAGACAGGCACCATCGAAAACATACCGTCGAAGTATTCGTCCATACCGTCGTTAAGAATGGTATTCCCTGCCGTGAGTGTTATCCTCATATCGGTCTTGACCCTCGGTATCGCGCTGAAGCCTGGTATGGTCTTGACGGCCTTTACGTCCTTATCGTCCCATCCTTCTGCGTTGTGGTAAAAACTCTCGGTAACGTTTACGAGCACGTAAGCGCGTTTATAGACCTTTTTCCAACACTCCAGGACGCGGTACTCCTTCCTTGCTATATCCACAAAATCATCGTCGAAGGGTACGCTAACACTATTATCCGACTTCTCGTACTGGCCTTCAACGTGAGTCGTGTGCGGGTCGTCGGTTGATGTATAGATGTCTGTTTCTTTATCTATATCGTCCTTCTTCTCGGGCCAGAGTTCCTTTACCTTGGCGAAGCTCAACCACTTCGTCTTTACTAGATACTCGCAGTCGGCGAGGTCTTCCCTGTCGTGAGGGCCGAACCAGCATTCGTCCCAGGGGAATTTTTCTACCTTTATGTCCCCTAAAATGTTTTCGTCGTAACTCACATAGGTATTAAAGAGTCCACGCCCCGTAATCATCTCATCGGTAAATACGCCGGTCTCCTCGTACTCAAAGTTGTTCTGCTCTGTAATGTTCTTTACGACGTGCGTAAGTATGTCGGCCACCCTTGAGTCGCCATCCTCAACGGGGTAGAACCTGATATCGCTTCTATTCTGCCGCTGGTAGCCGGAAAGCAGGTCTATCTTCGGCTCTATCTCGTTTATGGTAAGGGCGGCCCGGTCCCGAGATTCGAGGTAGTCCTTGTCGGCTTTCTTCCACTGTTCCCCCATGTAATATCTTTCCGATTCCTCGGCCTTCTTTCTAAAATCCTTTTCGTATTCTTTAGCTTCCTTATACAGGCCCCTAACATCTTTAGCCGTCTCCGCATCGTCCTTCTTTTTCTTGCCAGTTTCAGAGGCGGTTACGATAGCTTCAAAGATGTGTGTGTGACCGTCTTCGGCGGGCTCTATAAACCAGCCGCCTTCGACCGCTTCCAATATCACGTTCTCTACTTCATCTAACTCTTCGGCCTGAGCCTCCCTGTAGGCGACGGTGTGCGAATGCCCTTTATGGACGGAGGTACTCCCCTCGCCGCTATCTGATAGCCCGGCGATATGCGAATGCCTCTTTTCTTTTGTAGTCCTTACAAGCTTCATGCCACCATCCACCCGTGCTGTCTCTCGTCAATTGGGTCAGTCCTGTATCTCTTTGTCCTCTCTCGCCTGAAGGTGCTCTCCGGAAGGTAGTAGGTAAGGCACAGAGCGTCGGCCTTGTCAGGGCTTTCAAGACCCCTGCGTTTCATCTCCTTCTTTCCCTCGACCTTCACCTTACCGTTAGATTCCGGCTCATACTTAATCGTCGTAAGTTCGCAGATAAGTTCATCGTCGTTCGGTATGGAGATCGTACCCTTCTCGAACTGTTCCCTGAGCGTCCACCATATCTCGTCACGTAGCCGGTGGAACCGATCATTATTGCGGGCCGTACTTCTCACGTCCACTGGGTAGACCCTGCTATGACCGAGTTCTTTAAGCCTGTTGTATACGCCGTTACCGAGACCTATAACGTCCACAAATACGGCACTCGCCTCGTACTCATCTATGTCGGCAGAGGCCCATCCGGTAAGCTCCATCGTGTTCGGCGTCGTATGGGTCGTTAACCTTTCTACGAGCCCTCCACGCCTGTGAAGAATAACGCTCTTATCGCCCCCGGCACCTACGTCTACTCCGAAAAGGAGCGGATCGTCTTCCAAAGGCTCTATCTCCCTCTCAACCGCGTTCATTACCCAGTCCCAGGGGATTAGGGTATCTGTGTCGGCAAGCGGAGGAAGCCCCTTTACCCTTATCCTAAAGGCGTTAGAGTCTCGTCCGTACTTGCGCTCCATGCGCTCTACGTGTGAGCGCGAGACTAGCTCGCTCTCTTCGGCATTCCATTTGAGGCATACCCAGTCCTGTCTGTTCTTCACGTGGCTGTCAACGGCAAAGCCGTAAGAGCGAGTAGGATTAAATATCATAAGGACGAAGTTGCACTTGCCTGTCATAGTGCCCTCTATTGGCTTAAAGACCGGGTCGGGAATGCCGGAGGCCTCGTCCATAACGGCCATGAGAAAGTCTTCGTGGAAGCCCGCGAGTGTCTCTGCCTGATCGTCAGCCGAGCCCTTGACGTTAACGGTCTTGGCGACGGCAAACCACTCCTTGCCACCGTGATCTTTCAAAAAGACCTTCTCCGACTGCCATGTAAGCCAACTCTCAACGTGACTGTCCCGGAGCCACTTACTTATTTCGGCCCACAAAATTACCTTAAGCTGCTTGTCCGTGGGAGCGGTGCAGGGAATCTTCGGGAAAGGGAAGCAGCAAAGAAACCATAGAATCACCCATGAGGCGAAAGCGTCCTTACCCGTACCTTGCCCGGACATGATTGATATGCCAATCTTAGCGGCGTACTCCTTCTCCTCTGTAGAGAGTTTCTTGCCCTCGGAGGCCTTGAGTTTGGCAGTAACAAGCTTCTTAAGCTCATCCAGGGCCTTCTCCTGCTGTCTGGAGAGGGTATGCCCCTTTTCCTCAAGCCTAAGCGCCTCAATAACGAACTTCCGTGGGTTACGCACCCAGGACTTGATAAGTTTTATATCCGCTTCGTTCAATCTGCAAAACCCTTTTTGTTCTATATGGCAATCATACGCGAGTATAATATAAGGCTAACTGGACCGCCGGGGGTATGCCCCCCTCCCCCCCCCCTGGGTCGAAGTCCTCGAAAGACTTTCGCCCGATAGATTCTCCGCTTGATAATAATCGCTCTTCGTCATCGTCTTCTCGTTGCTCCATTTAGCCCATCTGAAATGTTTTAAATAGCGCACCTCTGATACTCTATCATCGGGCCACCAAGCAGAAATACCATAATTATCAATACGTTAGCTAGTCGCTTCCTTTGCCGTGTTACCGCTTGTGTTACCGTTTAACCCGTGAGCGGCCTTAATAAGCGCCGAAATGGCGACATTTTGCGTCGCTCCTCCCGTGAGCAATTGCCGCTTATCAAAGAGCGTTCCGTAAGCGATTGAGATCTCCGTAAGCCGTGCTTTCTCGACCTTATCTGGCGTGAGTCCGTCGAGGAGCATATCGCACTTGGATTTGAGCTTGTCCACCTCGGTCTTTTTAATAGCGTCCACAAGGCCCGCATCAACGGTCTTAGTTTCCTTGGCTATGTTACCGACCGTAGACTTCGAGACACCGAGGATATCTGCTATTTCCCTATATGTCTTACCGCTTTCAAGAAAGGCGCGTACTGCGTCCCTCTTGTTATCAGGCAGCCCTTCCGGGTATTTTCTCTTTCCGCTCATGTCCATCCGTCCATTATGCAATCCATATGTATTACTATACTATTCAGTTGTATTTAAGTCAAGTATCTTCTTTAATGTCTAACGAAACCTCCGCCTCACAGTCGCAAGGTCCTGTGCCAGCAAGGAGTGAACAGCCGTCATCGTGGGCAACCTCGATATGGTGTATGCCTCCTTTAGGTATCTCTCCTCTTTCGTAAGCCTGAATCACTTTATCGAGCCAGTTCATGTTGTCACCTTCTTTATTTATGATTCACCCCATGACAGGGCGGGACACGGGACATACCTATAGGTATATGTCCCTGTCCGTCCCGCTTGCCTGTCCCTTATGGGCCGGGACATGTCCCGTATTTGTCCCTGTCCTGTCCCGCTGTCCCGCTACAGGCCAAGCGTAATCGTTTTGTACTTCAACGTGTCCTGAATCACGAAGTCCTGAAACGGCGCGGGTAAAAGCTTTTCGCTTTGAAGATGAATCTTCCGATGTGGATATATTAGCCCTGTACGCTACCTCTCTCCATGTGTCAAGATGGACGATACCAAAACCGTCAATATCCCCTCTCATACTCTCGACCATTTCCTCGGGCATCTCCTCGCCGTTCTCTTTAATTGCCTCTAATAGTGCATTATAAGCGACTTTCTTCGCACCACTAAGAGGCTTCCTCACGCTGCTTGCGGCCTGCCCATCTACAAGACGTAGAACACAGGACGAGGCAATAACACCGTCTTCATCTATCATGTCGTCTAGGAAAATGGTCTCAGGCTCAAACGACAATGCCGGTGGGGGTTCGTGATCTTTACTCTTCGTACAAGTCAGTGTTCGAATACCGTCGTCGTTCGCGATGAGTTTAAACTCCCAATCAAGGGCGGCCCTAAGCGCTGAGGACCCTCTGGCCCGTTCCGGAGCCATTAGTCCCGTGTGGTGAATCAACAAAAGCGTACAATTGGAGCGAATGCGGAGCCTGTCAAGAGCAGCGATAAATCCGGTCATATCGTTTGTGCTATTCTCATCTCCCGGCCCGAAATTTCTATTCAGGGTGTCAATAATGATCAACGCTGGAGTGCCGTGCTCAGATTTAAGGGCCTCCACGGCTTTGGAGACTTCTTCAACACTCAAGGGGTCTAGCATTTGCGCCGCTTGATTTGACACGAAAAAAGGTGCTGCCTGTACATCCACTTTATGCGCTTCGCCCCACGCTTTAATGCGGCGGCCTATGCCGGAGAAGCCTTCACCACAAAGATAAAAGACAGATGCCGAAGGCTGCACACCATGCCCATGCCAGTCTTCTCCTGTGGCCACTGAGAGCCCGATGTCGATTGCGGCGAAGGATTTCATCGTACCGCTTGCGCCGAACAGGGCTGCCAGCGAGTTCCGATCGAGATACGATTTAATAATCCAGTCTGGGGGCCTTATGTTTGCTAAGACTTCAGCGATGCTAAGAAATCTTAGCCTATGATCTTGATGCTCCACTGCTGCTTTATCTTGCTCTTCACTCATATTTACGGCCAGTCTTGCTGAGTTCTCCTGCCTGTACAGTTCCTTTGCTGCCTTTGAGTAATCGCCGCTGTGCTCATAAGCCGTATACATTGCAAAGGAATTGTAAGATTTGTTAGGTTCAAGTTCCGATACGCTCGACGTCCATACATAGAAGTTGCCGGTTGAGGATAAAAGCACGCCTGACACACCGCTGTCCTTTCCAGGCCGCGTCCAGCCCTCGCCAGCCGTTGTACGTCCTGCGGGCCTCCAACCGTATGAGGCTAATATGTCCCTCATATTATGCTCGGCGTTATATCTGGTACCTGGGGCTTCCGAATTGTCTCTACCTTGTACCTGTTGTGCAACGATTGGTTCTTCTGATTCTCTCAGGTCGAATATACGGGCCGTGGTATGTAGCAGCCCTACTTCGGCTGTAGTCAAAACGGGGCAGGATAAAAGGGAGCCAGACAGTACTTTATAACCTTCTGAAGGTGGCACCAGGGCGTAACCACCTTCGCCTCGGGTTTCAATCCTTACGCCCTTGCCGGTTAGAGTCTTCTCGCTTCTCAATAGACTGGCAAAGACCTGATTTCCTGCAACAGGCTCCGAGCTTCGGTAAATAAGATGATAACCGCCTGATGGTGTCGTATGTTTTACTAATCTCTCTGCGAGCCCTGGAGCCCGTAGTTCAAGCATTTCGAGGAAAGGTTCATATACATCCGGGTCGTCAAAGTCAAGGATTTCCAGGTTTCCAGATACAGCCCCACCGATAACCCCGATTTGCGCTTCTTTACGAAAACATTGAGCTACTGCTTCAGGAGTCATAGGAGTGTGTTGCAACGCAGCCCATGAGGTGAGAAGCGGGACCTTAGTTACTTTTATGGCTGGCAGAACGGAGTACCCGGCGGCCAAATATTTCTGAGCGGCTTTCTTCGTATCAACCGTTGCGGCTTCAGTCTTCACTTACACCAGCCTCATCCTTTTTCTTGTAGCGCATACACTGGCCTGCTGAGCCTATTACTATAGGGCTTCTCTCCGTATGCTCCTTGCAGGCCGGGAGGTCGTTGTTAAGGCAGTCTAAGGCATTACAGACCACCTCGAAGCCTACGGTCTCAGTTTTCTGTTGCATGACTATCCTCCTCAAAAAGCTTCTTCATCTCCATACTGGGGATGAACCAGAGTCTGCCAACCTTCTTGGCCTTACCCTTGAGTTCTCCGGCGAGACACATTTGTCGTAATGTTCGAATGTTCATGTCGTAAGCCTTGGCTGCGGTTTCTATCCGCAAGTATCTCTTTTCCATCGCCTAAACCTCCATGGTTTCAAAGCCTATAAACCAAAAAAGCCAGTACCAGGGGAAATGTCCCCTAATACTGGCCCTCAGAATCACACTGATAAGTCAGTTAACCTATGTCTCGGTCTAACGGCAAGCGTCTAAATCACATAGATCGCTGTTTAGCCGTTAAACCAGCTTGAGATACCGGCTAGTTATACCGATTAATATCTTCTTCTTTAAGTATAAAAGAATAGCTCTTCCCTGATTGGATAAGAAGCTGTCTCTTATTACCTTTTATCGTTTCGCAGGTAATAGTACATTTATAATGACCATGCTTGAGCCCCTCAAGCACCTCGGCCTCAACCTTCTGAAACGCTTCCTCGATATTATTCTTCATCAAGCTTTGTACCCTCCTGCTCTTCAGTATTGTTGTCGTCGTTATTTACATCATTGTCAATCTGCTTAAGGTATACTTCTACGAGCTTCAGCTCATCATTCCATGCCGTAGGAAAAGCCTTTGTAGTTGTATGAGTCAACCTAAAATTCTTCAGAAAAGCACGTGCGCTGATATTGGCCGTCTTACCATCCTTACTCAAGCGGATGCTATATGAGTCGCCGGTAGCCTCATTTATAGGTTGAATGCCGATTATTTTACGTTTTTTGTCATAATACAATTCGGCATATTTATAGTCAGTAAAATATTTTTTCAGGCTGGCATTATTGATGCCAAGCTGACCGCCCTTCAGGACGCTTATCATTGGCACGCCTTCAGCCGCTCTAGTTCGTCCTCTAAATTTTGTAAACCCCACCTGCGTCACCTCCTGCACTCTAAACACCAAACACCTTCCAGACAATATAAGACACCTAAACAGTGTTGTCAAGCATAGTCTATGGAATTATTATACTTAAATTAATTTCTATAATAGACTCTATACCACAAGGAAAAATGAAATACAAGCAATAACACCTGCACTACATATGTATTGCCCAGCATTTCTTGTTTCAAGGAGGGTAGATTTAGGGAGAATCTTATTTTTTCAATGAAATGATCGAATTAGAGAGGTTAAATGTAATGCGATGACTGCTAAATAACGACGGGCCAGACAATGAGCATATCTATATCTTGTGGTTTTTATTACTTGGAGGAAGGTATATTGTGGCAGCAAATTCACGCACTATACAAAAAACGCATCTTATTTGCACTAAATGCATTAAACGCAATCTATCATTACTACTACATCAAAGTCAACTTTCAGCTCATCTAGTATCTGAAAAAACCCTATTACCTGAGTTTGGAGAAGAGCTTGTCGATATAGTGGTCACGATCGTCCGTCATGAAGAGCACATGTTTATCTTCAAGCTCCAGCTGGGTTTTGTCCCACTTCAACTGGGGATACCTGGTCCAAGAGAGAATGAAGCTGTTTAGTATCACTTCTGGATCGTTCAGTCGCTGCTCGACATCCTTAATGCGTTTGTGTAGTAGCACCTTTTCGCTTGATGGGCCTTCATGTAGAAGTCCGTGCGGCTCAATAAAGGTGACGTACTGTTTGTCGCCAACGAGTATCCATAGAATGAAGTCAGGGTGAAAGTTCCCCGCCTCGAAGAAGCCTACGCCCTTGCCTCGGCTTAAATTTCTGAGTAGGAACAACTCCATGCCGTCCTTCTCCAAAGCGGCCTTGTGCGCGTCGCACCATACCTTTAGGTCGGTAACGAACTGGTATTCGCTCTCGTTGAGAACCACCGGTAGGATGGTAATCTTGCCGCCGCGCCGGACATGGAAAAGCGGCTGGAATAAATGTTTCCCGAAGTTGCAGGCATTTAGGTCGCTGACTTTCAAAAGATCGTCCTTATTGTCCTCAAGATCCTTTTTGACCTGCTGGATACCTTGAATGATCTGCTCTTCATCTCCATCGACGATGAGCTGGTAGAATTCCTCCCTGGGCAGGTTGTCGTCATCTGGCGTCAGCTCGCGCAGCTCCAGCCGTGGTTCGATGTATTCACGCTTGCGGTAGTTATAGTAGTGGTCGCAGTAACGCTTCAGCAACTCAGCCGCTACCTGTTGAAGGAGCATCACACCATCGTAACCAGATGGGTTCATTCTGGCCGCAGGCAGGTTGAGTGTGTACCATGTCGAATCTAGAAGCAGTCTTTGAATGCCCGCCTTGGAGATATTCAAGTTATACCAGCTCCGTTCACGCTTGAACTGTTCCAGCTCAAAGAACAGCGCGTCGTAATCTAACAGAGCCAGTTGGTCTTCACGGAGCAGGACCTTATCTTTCTGAGTGGCCAGGCCAGCCCCTCGGGACTGCATGGCCTGTATGCGCGGATACCAGTCCGCCACAACGGTATTGTCCGTCAAATAACCGGGTATATCTCCAACAATCGGGACAGGGGCGTCCTTCTTGAAGTCGTATTCCTTGCCATCCGAGGCTTTTCGCTTTGGTCGCAGAATTTTCAACTTCTTGCCGAAGTCGTAGGTCACATTCAGAGGAATGGTGATAATCTTCCGGCGCTCATTGCCCGGCAGCCCTTCATCCTTCAGGAACTCACGGAACTTCTCCATGAAGTCTGCCTCGATACCAAAGACGTTTAGCGTCTCAAGCTCCTCTATGAAGTTAGGACGGTGCTGTGCATTAGAGTGCCCACTGCGCTTGAGGCTCCAATCAAAACCCTTCAGGCGCACGCCACGGCCAAAAAGCTGGATTATCTGGGTGCCCTCGCTGCGGCCAACATGCATCAAGCCCATGGTGCTTACGCGCCAGCAGTCCCAACCTTCAACGAACTTTTTGGAGCCGATGAGCAGATTGACCGGCGAAGCTGAGTCTTTTACCGAAGCAAACATGGCCTCGGTAAAGTCGCTATCCTCGACCGTCAGCCGGGTGCCATTTTGTGAAGCGAATTCGGCCACGTGATCGCAGAGCCCTTTGGCATCGCCAACATTAATAAGTCCAAAGGGTGTTTCGGATGTGCCAACCCTAAGCGCCACTTCGCCGGATTCTCCCTTGACGCGGTCTAAAATAAGACTTCCACCCGCTGGATTATTGAAAAGCCGCCCGAGGATATTCTGGTATAGGTCGTCCACTGTTTCCCCGATATTCATTGCTTTACCCAGATAAGTGAAGGAACCTGCAAAGATGTCATTGCCGTCTTTGTCCAAAAGCCCGGTATCCTGGCCTTTACCGGTTAGTATCTCTTGCATTCGCCTTTTGGCCGCATCCCGGTCGTCAAGGAAATCGGCAATGAAATGAATGATCTGAGCCACATCAGTGGCAACTATCTGCTCATCCTGGCCCATCCTACCCGAAGACACGGTGCTTCCCACAAATACCCAGAGGGGTTTTTCCATATTGAACGTTTCGAACTCCCGAGCCTTCTCCTCGTAGATACGAAGCTGTTGGTAGAACTTGAGCAAGCACGCGGTCAGGTATGTAGCCTGAACCGTATCGTAGGTCTTTGGCAAGTTTAGTATCTGGTAGTCCTTGCCGAACCCATCTTCATAAAACCAGCGGTAGGAGTAGTCGAAAACGATCGCCTTGGCATAGCTGTTAGCGAAGTCGGCCTTGCCTGATGCCTGGACCGCCTGCTCAAAAGTGGCCGAGTATTCAAAAGTAAAGCCCTTGGCGCAAAGGTCGCTCCGCCGCTTAAACCAGGCACCTTCCTCCTTGCCACTCATGCCCCGGTGACCTTCATCCACCAATAGCAGGTTCTGGTCCCCAAAGCTGCGGGTTGCGATGGTATTAGGGCCCTCCTGATCGGCCAGCTTGGTGATTTCCAGCACATCTACCCGGTCAAGCCCCCTGGCCGCACCGAAAAGGCCGCTTCGTGTCTGAAGGTAGGATTCTGCCGTTATATTGCTTTCCCTGAACTCCGCGATGTGCTGCTCGCTCAAACGCTCATTGGGCGTAAGCAGAATAATACGGGACAGGTCCTTATCCTTTCCGTGTCTCACGGCATAATGACGGTATTGCAGCAGGTTGACATGCATAAGCAGAGTCTTACCGCTGCCTGTGGCGTTCTGCAGACAGAGCTTATTCAGGTCGTCTTCGGTATATTGGGTCACATCTGCATAATCCACACAGTGCCGGTTGAAGCGTTTTACAAAGGCGTTAAGGTCTCGCAACAGGCCTTCCCTGTTTCCAAAGTAACGGTCCAGGTAGACCTCCACGAAGAGAAGTGTCAGCCACTGGTAATACTTCCATTCCACAGGACGATGACGCTTCCCGTTGATCACCTGGGTATGCCTGACGATATTCTCCTCATATAGTAGAATCTGCTCCTTGCCGAGTGCGGCAAAATCATTCCAGAAGAGGTTACTGTTAACCAGAGCATGGTAGAAATGATGCAGGTTGTCATCATCCAGCCCATCCTCGCGAAGACTCTTGATCGGATCAGCCAATAGGTGAAAGGGGCGTACCTTCTCCCCGCGCAGCCTGTTATCGGCAAGCGGATCAATGCCGAGCAGGCTTATAAGCCACTGGGTTAAAAGCAGTTTGTTGCGGAAGGCATGTTCTTTGGGACCTCGGGACTTTCTAGCCATTCTTCGGCCCTCGTTTTCTCTTGGATTCTATCTGTTTGATCTCTTTTTCCGCCTCAATGAAGTGTTTTTCCACCTCAGACGGTGCGGAGAGCATCTTTTTCTTGTATTTTCCGTATTCCTTGTGCGCTTTTTCTAACATCGTGTTGTGGCTGATCTTGCCTGCATGGGTCAGGATATCCCGCTCGGATAGTTTCAGGAAGTCATCCAACTTGGAGATCCAATCCCGCATTTTCATGGGCTTACGTTGCTTGGCCTGGAATTCCGCGAAGTCTAGATACATAGTTACAATACGGTTGAGGACATCCAGCTCTTCTTCGTTCAGGTAGTTCTTTGCTATGGAGACCTCATTTTTGCGTATTGACTTGCCGGACCAACTGGTCAACCCCATATTGGGTTTTGAAGCATCTGCCCGGTCATGAATCAATTCCGCCGCTGTCTGGCCGTGCGCCGCCCAGTGCATTTTGTTCTGGATGATCTTGAAAAAATTCTGTGTAATATCGGCATTCTGGTCGTAATCGATACTTGTGGAGTATATTTCCAGCACCTTGCTCCAGAAGAGCTTCTCCGAAGACCTAATGTCACGGATACGGGCAAGCAGCTCATCAAAGTAGTCGCCCCCAGCAGCCTGCTTAAGGCGCTCATCATCCATAGCAAAACCCTTGATGATATACTCGCGCAGACGTCCGGTGGCCCACTGGCGAAAATGAGTGCCACGAATGCTGTTTACCCTGTAGCCGACGGATATGATGGCATCCAGGTTGTAATACTCCAGGTTACGGGAAACGCTTCGTTCTCCCTCGTATTGAACTGTTGCAAATTTTGCAACAGTTGCCTCCAACGCTAACTCGCCGGATTCAAAGATATTTTTAAGGTGACGGCTTATGCCGGACTTGTCCACCTGGAACAACTCGGACATCTGCTGGAGGGTAAGCCAGACAGTCTCATCTTCCATCCGGGTCTCTATCCTGACCCTGCCGTCATCGGTGCGATAAAGCAGAAACTCGGTCTTTGCGGGGATAATTTCCTTGCTCATCCTTCCACCTCCCACATCTTCTTCATGAACTCCTCTTCGATGAGGCGGACCTTCCATGTATCTTCCTCAAGCGCAAGGTTCGGCAGGTTGTTGGAGCCGTTTACATATATGGTGTTGAACTCGAAGTCGCGAGTGCTTATTCGATTCTTCTGGAACCACTCGTCGAGCATAAGGTTGTCTTCTTCGAGATTGCCTGTGAGCTTGCGCCAGACTATCAACACATTCTCGCGCTGGCCGCTATTGGGGTTTGTCCTGTCTTTGGGGACCCACCCCTCGACCTTGCGGAACCACCACGGGCCTTCTGCGTCCTGTTTTATTTTTCCGTCCACGACAAGCTTGGTGTGCTGGTCCTCGGGTAACTCCGGGTCCGGGTTGCGCTTGAAGGCGGCGTTGAAGCTCTGTGGCAAAGCGATATGGTTAACCCGAAGGCCGATCAGATAATTGAAGGTCTCCATGAGATCGACATTCTTTACCGTATGTTCATCGCTGCCCGGCTTCTTGACCTTCAGGGTGTAGGCAGTTGGGTCGGCGAAGGCATCTATGTTCAAGAGAGACTGACTGCCCCTGGTCTCAACGTCAAGCAGGTAGCGGAGCATATAGTCTTCCTTGAGCGAGGCATTGGCCCCGACGGCCTTCTGCGTCGGGGTTTCGTCGAAGCGCAGGTTGTTAAGCGTGTCTTCATAGGATTCGAGGCGCAGATATTTGAAGCAGTGGGAGATGCCGGTGTCTCTGGCGGTGGGCTTGCCATCTTTCCACGATTCGGAATACACCACCTTGGCGATGCGGGGCTTAAGTACAACGTCAAAGTGATCGCCAATTTCTACCAGAATTGATTTATGGCGAGCGTTAGTAGCACGAGCCAAGTTTAGTACTGCATGACCATTGGTACCAGAGCCCGCAAAGAAATCAATGAAAGTAGAATTCACGGAGGCAACAGATAATAAATGTTCATACATTGAAACTGGATGGCAGTACGGGAACTCTAGCCCCATCGGGTCAAGATACGCTTTACCACTCTTTCCGTCGCTGTATACTGATGTGATCTGTTTTTGAGCGTCATCGCGCAAATACACTTTCTTTTGCGGCTGAGTTGTTTCGTCGCTCCCAAATGTGATCATTCCATCGCTTTTTAAGCCAGCCAAGGTTTCAGGTGTTCTAGACCAACCATTAGGGGGAACTGGACAATCCTTCCCAGTAACAGGATGCTTCAAAGGTATATGAAATTTTGGGTCTGTCCGTTTTTCCGGAGCGCCCATTGCAACAAGACGATAAATATCTCCATTGTCGTCAATGAATTTATATGCTTTTTCGCCACCGCTAAGTTCATCTTGTTTTGAGAGCCATTTCCGATACTTATCTCGTGATTCGGAGTTTATGCCACCACACTCTTCGATAAAGCTCCGAACCTGTTCTTGCATTGAAACAATGGACTCGCTCCGCCCAACTACTGGTCTGTCATATTTGCTACGCCAAATAATGTATTCGTGTTGAGTTGCGATTCCTTTTCTACCAAGCATTGGGTTCTTCTTGTCCCAAATAACTGTTCCAGACGCATTAAGGTTGTGGTTGTCAAAAACAATATTAAGACGCTCGTACTCGTTTTCATCGATATGGCAAATGAATTCACCCTGGTCATCTAATAATGAAGATGCCAGCCCTATCCGGTCATTCATCATTGAAAGCCATGATGAATGTTCATAGGTGTTCTTATACAGAAAGCCGCTCGTAGCAGTGTTGTAAGGTGGGTCAATATGGGAGCACTTTATCCCGTCTTTGTAGCGTTCCTGAATAAGATTCAGCGCCTGAAAATTTTCTGAATGAATAAGCAGGCCGTCGCACTGTTCATCAAAGTTCTCAATTGATGCAAGAAGCCTTGCCTTGAAGGCGTCGTCAAAGAAGCATGTGTCGAGCACTAGCTTGTCATTAGATTTCAGAAAATCTACGGTAAGAGGTTTGGCGTACCCTTCAATCTCGTCAATGGCGAAGAGCTTTACCCATTCATCGCACTGGGCCTCGTTGGTGGCAATTTCCGGGTACAGCTCCTCGGGCATCCGGTCAAGTGTGATGCAGTAGTTGGTCTCAACAACGAACTTCTTCTTTAGCCAGAGCTTCTTTTGAAAGTCCTCAAGCTGGGCAAGGAAGTCTATAAGCTTTCCGGCGATCTTACGCAGGACCTTTATCTTTGCGAGATAGCTCTCCACTGCAGGCGCATCGGCGTTCTCGATATCGTCAAGGCGCATTACCTCGTTCTTGATATAGAAGTCCAGCTCACGCCTCAGGAAGCCGCCAAGGTCCTTGTGGATGAAGTAGTCCATGGTGTTGCGGGCGGTGTACCGGTTGAGGTACTTTGCCAGCAGCGGTCGGCTCTTATCTTTGTCCGTCGGAGCTGGAATCTTAAGCATACGGAGATAGCCGTCCAGACTCTTATTGTCTTCAACCATATTCTCAAGCATGGAAAGAATGGAACTGACGGCCTCGGCGTTACGCTTTTCTCGCCAGGTTCTTTCCTGTGCTTTGCCCTTTTCCGGGTCGGGCCGGTACTCGAAGTTGACGACAATCTTGCCGTCTTCAGTTACTTCAACCGGCTTCTCGGCATGAATAATAAAATAACGCTTCTCCGCCTCCGATGCCTTCACATTGCCGTGCTCGCCTTCGGTCGCCTCGGCTATGCGAAAATGCACCTTTAAGGGCTCTTCCGGAATTTGGTTCAACGTCCGCTCTTCAGGACTCATTTTAAGGACTTCAGAGGCCTGCGTAAGGTCGAAAATAAAGTTGGAGAAGTATTCCGAAGTCTTGATGTAATATTGGTCGGCGTTAGCCCAGTGGAGCTTTACCTCTTCTCCATTGTAGGGAACAGCGTAGGGGGCCGCCTTGCCGGGCGTTTCACGGGTATAGTAGCGCCGTGAGAGGAAGTCACCCTCGTCGTAGTAACGCTCGAAAAAACGGTAGAGGTGATCAAAGATATCTGCCTCGGCGGAAGCGGTATCCTTCACCGCGTCCAGGGCCGCCTTCGCCTTCCTGACCGGGTCGGTATCCTCCGGGTTGGCGGCCCCGAACTCTCTGGCCGTCTGGACAGCCTTTTCATAGACCGCCTGCAATTCGGCCCTGCTGGTGTCGTCCACTTGCCCGAAGGCATCCTCGACGAAATTCAGAAGATCTTTGTCCAAGAAATCCTGAACATGCTCGCTCTTTACGTGCATGATACGGTAAAAACCGAAGTCAAGGTCCGGCTGGTCGAGCTGGAACAGCTCCTTGAGCTTTTTGAAAAGGCGGCTACGAAGCTGTTCTACTGTCGGCATATCTATCTCCTGTTTCTATATAACTCTCCACCGTATAGTAAAGAGCGGTGTGGCGGTTGTTTTCTGTTGCATGCGTTTTTCTAACCCTTCTACAAGAAGGTCACGTTTCTCGGCGATCTCGTCCTCAACATCAAATATTCTCTCGCGTAACGTGCGTTTCTTACGTTCGAGTTTGACTAACTCTTCCTGAAGGCTATGCTGTTCTTCTATAGTGGGGGCCTGACGGCTCCGCCGCTGTAGATCACGTATCTGGCGTTTGGTGTCGTCCAGCTCCTTCTGTGCGGCCATTTCCATATCCTCAGCCCATTTGTCGAGCTGATCACGGGCTTCGGAGAAATGCCGGTTGTTTTCTTCAAGGTTGCTGGCAATGGTGCCCTTTGCATGTCTGTCACTATCAGCTTGCAGCCGTTTACCGATTGCCTCGGGAATGGACTCCATTATACAGGACTGCCCCGTGCAGTTGAACAATTTTTCGCAGGTCTCCTGGTCCAGGTTGTTGCCCCTGTCGTCAACAGCCGAGAAGAGAATGAATTCTTCGCTATCAAAAGACTCAATGCGAAGGTGTTGTAATGTGAGCCAACCGCTCTGATCTTTAAGGCGATCTATTACAGAGATGCGGATTGGGTGATTACTGATATCGAAGGTCACTTCAGATGGTGGGCATGCATAACTCTTCGCCTCTGAAAGCACATGCTCGCCGAGCGGGTGACTTAATCGATAAAGAAACTCACCAGGAGTATTTTTAGAATGCTTGGAAATAAGATGATAATACCCCGTAGAAACGCCGGAGACCGGAGTTTTTGCAAGGTTGAAGGCTAAGCTACTGTCATCGAACTGAGCGATATCTTCCAACGCATACCTTGTTACCTCCCAGAAGAGGCGTCCGATCCGATCGAGCTTCTCACGTGTTCCTGTGATATTTGCCTTCAAGCGGTCATGAACATCCTCATCGAAATGCTCCATCAGAAGCTTACGGGTATCGCGCATCTTGGTTTGAATCTGCTCATCAAGCTCTGATTGAAGGCGTTCAAAGGCTGTCTGAATTTCCTCCCCGCTACGGCATTCCTGGTAAATCTCAAGAACCCGGCTCTCGAAGTCCATACCGGACTCGATGGAGCCGAGCACATCGTCGCTTGCCCCGAAAACACCGCTGAAGAGGTTAAACTTATGTTCAAGCAATTCCTGGACTCGACGGTCGGCCTCGTTGCGCTCATTCAAGAAGTTGATAACTACAACGTCATGCTTCTGACCGTACCTGTGACAACGACCGATACGTTGCTCTATTCGCTGGGGGTTCCATGGCAGATCAAAGTTTACTATGGCTGAGCAGAACTGAAGATTCAAGCCTTCGGCACCGGCCTCCGTGGCTATCAGCACGCTCGCCCTGGACTTGAACCGGTCGATGATGGCAGCGCGCAGGTCAATCTGTCGCGAGCCGGAGGCACGACCGGTATCCCTGTTGGCCTCAAACCATTCCCGATAAATCGCGCCAGATGCTTCATCATTGTTTGTACCATTGAAGGTAAGCACCTCTCCGGCATAACCATTATTTTCAAGATAATCTTTTAGCCAGGCTTGTGTGCGCCTTGACTCCGTAAAGACGACGACCTTCCTGGAAGCGCCCACCTCATCCATTTTGCTGAAGCCTATTTCCAGCGCCTTCAAGAGAGCCTTCGTCTTTGTATCGATTCCAATGCTTCTAGCCTGGGAAATATAACCATTAAGCTCTGCAATCTCGGCTTCCAGTTTTTGTAGATCGACTGGCTTGTCGGTTTGCTTTAGAGTTTGCTCAGTTGTATCCGCATCTTTATCTATGAGGTTGTCTTCCTCATCTTCAAGTAGTTCGTCCAGCAAGTCATCTTCCAGGTCTTCCTCAGATATTAGAAGTTCTACCGCGCTTGCATTTTTCATTACCTCGTCCAGTAGTTTCAACATGCGGTCGCGCATAATTTCAAGCGTTCCGGCAACTGCGTGAGGTGAGGATGCAAGGACTTTACGAACAATAAGAATGAGCAGGTGCTTTTGCCCGGATGGCAAGGCATAAGTTTCATCCCGTTTCAAGTAGTCTGATACTTTTTCGTAGAGCCTGTGCTCCTGTTCTGTTGGCTTAAATGGACGTGTGACGAGTCTTCGCTCAGTGTATGGAATATATTCAGTAACCTGGCTGCGCAAGGTTCTCCAGCAGAAAGCCTTCAGGCGATCTCTCAGGCCAGAAATATCGCCTCCGTAATTTATGTACTGAGAACGGAATGAGGCCAGCTCTCCGAATAGCCGCTCATCGATTATAGTGGAGAGGCCGAATAGCTCCAGCAGTGAGTTTTGCAGGGGAGTCGCTGTTAAGAGAAGTTTTTTCCTGTCTTCAGTTGACCAACGAATTCTTTTCCCGATTCGATTGCTCTTACGGTAGGCATTACGAAGCTTATGGGCTTCATCGATCACTACAATATCCCAAGCAATCTCCTTAATCTCTTCGGCCTTGCTTGCTGCATAGTGCATGGAACAGATGATGATCTTGTTATTTCTGAAAGGGTTTGGAGTTCCAGCCTTTTGCTGGGTTTTGAATGTCTTAGCATCGAGGATTATCGAAGACAGATTGAACTTCTCTGATAGCTCAAACGCCCACTGCTTACGAAGCGATGCCGGGCAAATCACGAGAAGGTGCCTTCGCCGTTCTGCCCAATATTGGCATAACACCAGGCCAGCCTCAATTGTTTTGCCAAGACCGACCTCATCGGCAAGAAGAACTCCCTTTGAAATAGGGGAACGAAGAGCAAAAAGAGCTGCTTCAATTTGATGAGGATTCAAATCCACGCAAGCATCAAACAAAGCACGGCCAAGTCGATCGACACCCCTGCCACCAACCCTGCTCAGTTCATGCGCGTAATACTTCGCATGGTAATCCGTTATCATTTATCTGAATCCATTGTGTCTAGTACGTCTCGCAGCCTTCACTTGCTCGTCAAAGTATCTCTCTTGGACCATCAGGGTAAACAGTGCAGAAGGCAAACATTTCTTGCCGGGCACTCTATCTGCAAAATAATATCAGTATATGTTGATATTAGCTATGAATTTGAGATATTAATGCTTTTTTTGCCATAGAAACAAACAAACGCCCAACACTAAGCCTATTAGTATTGACAAACAAACTAATTGCATGGTATAAATATCAATATACTGACATTATTGCCGATAAGGAGAGCCATGACAAGAGAAAATATCTTATTCACTAAGCTTCAGGAGAACTTCTCTGACCTCGCAGACTTCGTAAAACGATCAGGGATGCCGCTTACCTTCGAGACAGCGCGGCGGGCCATATACGAGGATAAGGCTGTCTCTATCCCTACCCTCATAATACTTTCAAAGTACTTAGGCTTTACTCCTTCGGAGATCAAAAAGATACTCATAAATGCTGGCGACAAGGACTTCTCGGAGCTTATCGGTAACGACGAGGGCTCGGACCTCTCCGACCAGGAAAAGGCGCTTGTGGACGCTTACAGGCAGATTAAGTCCAGAGATACGGTCGCCGAACAGCTTGACCTCGTAGCGAAGGCCGACGGTGTCGATATCTCGGCGCAGGTTACTAAGCTTAGAAGCAGAAAAAGGAGCTGCTAAGATGGCTGTCTTCAAAAGAGCTAAATGCACATCGTGCGGCAAGATGCGTAACGAAGCGAAGCCCGACAAGACACCCGCAGACTGCCCGAAATGCGGCCACCGGATGCGTTACCTTGAAAACTGGTACATCAGCTACCAGCTTCACGGCAAAAAGAACGTCGAGGCAGTAGCACCACAGAAACGCCTCACAGAGGATGCCCTCGCAAAGATAAAAATAGAGATTCGAGAGGGTAAGTATTTCAAGAGAACAAACACACCCAACCATACACTGAAAGAGCTTTCCGAGGATTACCTTAAGTGGGCCGAGAAACAGAAGGCTTTTCGTAGCAAGAAGGGCTTCATTAAGCGACTTCTCGTAGCCTTCGGCAAATATCCGCTCAAGGCATTTAACACCAAGATGATAGAGGAGTATCAATCTAAGCTTCTATCTGACGGCAAGGCCCCCGCAACTGCCAACCGTCACCTCGCCACCCTAAAGCACATGTTCTCCAAGGCCGTTGAATGGGAGATGATAAGTGAAGACGTGTTAATGAAGGTCCGCAAGGCAAAGCTTTTGCCAGAGGACAACAGACGGTTAAGGTTTCTATCCGGCGAAGAGTGCCAGACCCTCGTGGATGCCTGTGTGCCGCACATAAGGCCCATCGTCATAACCGCCATGAATACCGGAATGAGACGTGAGGAGATATTTTCGCTCGAATGGGAGAGACACGTTGACCTGAAGCATGGCTTCATACTCCTCTACGTGACGAAGAACGGCGAACGAAGAGAGGTCCCCATCAACCGGACGCTAAGGGAGACCCTCCTGTCCATACCTAGACACGTGAGGAGCCCCTACGTATTCACGGACAAGCTCGGTAACAGATTCGTTGATATCAAGAGGTCCTTCCGTACCGCCTGCAACAGGGCCGGAATAAAGGACTTTCGCTTCCACGATCTTAGGCACACATTCGCAAGCCTCCTCGTAATGGGAGGAGTCGATATTACCACAGTAAAGGAGCTTCTAGGCCATAAGACACTTACTATGACACTTCGCTATGCTCACCTCGCACCGAGCCACAAGATCAAGGCTGTTGGCGTTCTGGACGACATCGGAACGGCCAAAAAAGAACCCGAGCGTGTTACCAATATGTTACCGCTTTAATCTGCCACCCAAAGTCGCCTCTGCCCTAATTGCCGCAAGAAATCCTTTAACCATGCGTACTTGCTATGCTTTCAAAAAGTATTTATAAACTAACAGGTTGTACGACTTAGCGGCAACAAGAACCTTCAAGAGCAAAGGTTTTATCAATAAAATCAAGTTGTTACGGTAGAAGTTTCAGGATGAAAATCTCTAAAGCAAAGGACTCTTAATCAGCGGGTCGTAGGTTCGATCCCTACGCGGCCCACCAAATAAAACAAGGGGTTACGGAGCTTTCCGTAACCCCTTTTCACTTTGAAGTGGCAACTGGGGTACAAACTGGGGTACAGTTTGAATCATAATAAACACCTCCCATCTACTGAACAGTGATTGCCCCATGTAAGGAGGAAGTTTGATGTTCAAGGGATTAAAGTCTGCCATAAAGAAACGTTCCTTTGCCAGTTCCGCTCTTCTTGCGACCAACGAAAACCTAAACTACCTTTTCACCTCAGAGGAGGCCACTAACAAATATAAGTGTGTTGCTGCCTTCAAAAAGCTTGGCGATGAGACGACACAGGAGTTTCGAAAGGGAATAATTCAAACGGTTTCAGAAATAGTTCAGAGTGATAACCCAATCCTCGCTATGTGTAAAGAGCTAATTTTATCTGCGCAAAGTATTTGTATGAATAATGTATTAGCAAGGGAAGAATTTTATAAACAGCGTCAAATTATTTATGAGAACATGAATAAAAAGCATAAAGACCCAGAAGCATTCTGGTCTGACGAGAAGATTGCTGTAGTCACCATTTGGGATGAAGCGGAGTGTCTTTGTTTAAGATTACTACAGGCAAAAATGTTTGATGATTTATCTCAAAATGATTGGTGGACAGACTATTACAAATTGTATGAACTACATGTTGAGGCCATATATCGCAGCATTATAGAACAAGCAGGCGGGACTGCATCTACAACTGACTCAGTTGACTCAGTCTTATTCGGTGCTATCCTTAAGTCAGCTCAAGACTATGAACGAAAGATTCTTGAAGAGGCAAAGAAAGTTACCTTATGGCAATAACTTACCAAAACCGATGTACCGTTTATGCTCGTTTGCTGTCCAGCATTTATTAATTATGCGATTAAACAGAATTCATAAAATTACATACATGAAAAGGCCGCCCGCCTCGTAAAAAGCGAACGGCCTTTAGTCAGAGTAAAAGCCCTGTACGCCCCCCTCCCCTGTCAAATATTTTTTTCTTGACTGGAGCTATGCTCTTTAATATAATTATAGACGCAGGAGCCCTATTCATCTTATTTAATGTATGCCACTGCATTACTACTAGATATCTGATTACAAAGGACAGGGTTCCTGATTATTCATAATTAACTC
>JAJCZG010000057.1 GCA_029262475.1 Deltaproteobacteria bacterium | reverse complement strand
GGCTCGTTAGGGGTGATGACTACGGGGGTGCGGTCTTTGAAGCGCATTACCACGGCTTTAGCCGGGTCTGTAGCATAGGCCGAGAAGCTGCCGAGCTTTTTATTTTTACACATGGAGCCGCTAATTGAAAAGAGGCCGGGATTGGTGTAGGTGTAGGTGCCGGTGAGGGCGTCCGGGTCCGTCTCTATGGACTCAAGCCCGCGAAGGTCGATTCCAAGGTTTTTAGCGGGGTGCGTTATAAAGAGCGAGTCCACCCTCAGCACATATAAGCGTATAAGGGATACGGAGGCTGCGTAAAAGACGACGGCAACTGGCAGAATAAAGAGAAATATAAAGATATAAAGATTATACTCTTCGGATATCAGGGACATGCCGTAGATTGATAACCCGAAGAGAAGTGATAGTAAACATAAGGTCGTTATCTTAAGGCGCTTGCCCCAGTGTGCGTGGAAGAGCACCACCTTTCGCTTCATATCCAAAATAGTTTTTCCTCCTTAAGTAAAATCTCCTGGGCTAAATAAAAGAGCCGCTAAAGCAGGTGTCTTCTGTGCCCGAGCTACTCCGGTATCGTGAGATTCTAGCATAACGGATGGGAAAATAAAGAAATATGTGGTGTGGTGGCCGTTATCGCCCTTAAACAGGGCTAAATGGCGAAATATCCTCTACTTATCCTCGGAGAAGATATCCGCCGGTAGCGGAAGGCAGTTATTGCAGTTGTAACGGCCTATCTAGTGGGGTCGTGGTAGGAATATCTTCTACTTGGCCTCAGAAAAGATATCCGCGGTAGCGGGAGGCGGTTATTGCCGTTGAAAAGGCCTGCCGGATGAAAAGGTCTATCTTCTTACTTATCCTCAGAAAAGATATCCGCGGTAGCGGGAGGCGGTTATTACCATTACAACGCCTGACGGATGCCGGGGATACCTTCTCTACTTATCCTCAGAAAAAATATCCGCGGTAAAAGTATATATCCGGAGGGCGCCTTCGCGCCATGCGCCGGGGTAAAGCCCGGCCTTCATGCACGTGTGGTCGAGGAAGGTCTCGCGGTCAAAGCCGTTCTCTGTAGCTACCTGAGGGAGCAGCACCCCGCGATTGGCGCCTTTTATTATATATATGCCGTGGGTGCCGACGGTGATCTCTTCGGTATCCGAGATAAGCTTTAAGGGAGATAGAACGGATATCTCTATATGGAGAGCAGGGACTTCATCCATCGTCACCTCCGGGAAGCGCGGATCCTCGAAGGCGGCGCTTAGCGCCATCTCAGTTATAGTCTCGAAGAGCGGCCCGTCGGAGGTAAAGCGCCCTATGCACCCCCTGAGCTCGCCGTGCTTATGGAGGGTCACAAAGGCCCCGGCGTGCGTACTTAGCTCAGGGCTCTCGTAAACCTCCGCCAGTGGGGGCTCGTTCCCGAGCCGTCCTATTATACTCTTTCGGGCAATACCCAGGAGCACCCTCTTATCATCACCAGTAAGCGCCATATACTAATTATAGCTTATGGCAGATGGATAAAAAACATAAAAATAAGTTTGATATGATATAAAAACCTATAGATTAGAATAAACAGGAATCAAGTCAGATAAACCGGAGGGGCAATACATGAAGAGGCTTATTAAATACTTTTTCGAAGGGCTGATGGTTATCGTACCAAGCGTCGCCTCGGTATACATCATCTATATAATATTTATGAAGATCGACGGGCTACTTTCGCTCCCGGTACCAGGAGTCGGCTTCGCATTAACTATCATCGGCATAACGTTGGTGGGGCTCCTCGCATCAAACTTCATTACAAAACGGCTCGTCAGGCTAATCGAGAGGACGCTCGCGAAGCTGCCGCTCGTTAAGCTCCTCTACTCGTCGATTAAAGACCTCGTCGGGGCATTCGTTGGTGAAAAGAAGAGTTTTAACCGGCCCGTGCTGGTGACTCTCGATACCTCCACCGATGCAAAGTCGCTGGGCTTTATAACCCGCGAGAGCCTCGACTTCCTCTCTCTGCCCGGACATGTCGCCGTCTACTTCCCGCAGTCCTATAACTTCGCCGGCGAACTCCAGCTCTACCCGAGAGAACTCGTCCAGTCTATCGACGTCGATAGCTCCGAGGTAATGAAGTTCCTCGTCTCCGGCGGGGTATCCGGAGGCGACGGCATAAAGACCTAACAGGTGATTTATAAATCAGATAGTGCTCAGTGGGCCTTAACACGCTCCTCCCACGGGTCTTTAGCTAACGCTGCCTCGGCCTCTATCTTTATGGCAAGCCTCTTTCTCTCTTCGGCATCGGCGACAACCACTTCTTTTATCTTACCGAGACCGACGCGGTCTATCCACTTAAAGCTCCTCTCTCCGTAAACAGCATCTTCCCTGTAATACTGGATAAAGGCGCAAGTGATTTCACTTGCTTCCTCTTCGGTACCGGCGGTACATAATAACTCGCCGCCCCTTAGCTTTATGCCGCCGCAGCCGCCGACATATATCTCAAAGCCGCCGGAGACGCCGACTATACCGAGATCCTTTATGGCGCTCTCGGCGCAGTTCCTCGGGCACCCGGTGACGCCGAGCTTTACCTTGGCCGGCATCCATAACCCGTCGAGCTTCTTCTCAAGCGACCTGCCTAGACTCAGGGAGTCCTGCGTGCCGTACCTGCAGTGGAGTGAACCGACGCATGTCTTAACAGTCCTGAGGGCCTTACCGTAAGCGTAGCCGCACGGCATATCGAGAGCCTCCCAGACACTAACAAGGTCGTCTCTTTCAATACCGACGAGGTCTATCCTCTGCCCGCCGGTGAGTTTTATGAGCGGCACGTCGAATCGTTCCGCGACCTCGGCAATCCGCTTAAGTTCCGCAGCCGTCGCCACCCCTCCGTATAGGCGCGGAACCACTGAGAAGGTCTCGTCTTTTTGAATGTTAGCGTGCATGCGTTCGTTAACGAGCCTTGATGTCGGGTCGTTCTTATAGTCCTTACTCCATATGACGGAGACATAGTAGTTTATCGCGGGGCGGCACTCGTCGCAGCCGACGCTCTCCCACCCGAGAGTTTCCATAACATCCCCGACGCTCTTAAGCGCCTTCTCCCGGATATTCTTTATGATATCGCTCCTCGTGTACTTCGTACATCCGCAGATGCTCCGCTCTCCGCTCTCCTCTTTAAAACTCGACCCGAGGGTAGCCTGAAGAATTCGCTCTATCAAGTCCGAGCAGCCGCCGCAAGAGGTCGAAGCCCCGGTCTCGCGTTTTACGTCGTCGAGGGTAAAGAGCCCCTCGGTCTTTACGGAATCTACTATCATAGCCTTTGTGATGCCCTTACAACCGCAGATTATCGCCTCGTCGGGCAAGGCGTCAACCGCATCTCCGCCGCCCCTTCCCCCAGGCCCCGAGCCCAGGAGGAGCTCCTTCCTTTTGGTGCTTATATCACCCCCGTCCATAATGCGCTGGAAGAGGGCCGGACCGTCTACGACGTCGCCGTACATAACGACCCCGTCCAGGGTATTATCCTTTATAAAGAGCCTCTTATAGACCCTTGCGCCATGGTCGTGGTAGTCGATAGTGTCAATGACACCGTCCGCGCCGCCATCTCCGGCGGCTGGAACCCTACCGGCGCTAAAGATCGGCACGCCGGGGATCTTAAGCCTTGTGGAGACCGGTTTATTCTTAAATACCATGCGGCTGTCTCCTGCGAGGTGATTTGCCAGGACCTTTGCGTGGTCGAAGACCTGGGCAACGAGACCGAAGGTCGATCCCCTGTGCTCCACGCACTCGCCTACGGCGTAGACCGCCGGGTCGTATGTCTGCATGGTGTCGCTAACAACTATACCCCTCTCGCAGTAGATTCCGGAGGCTGCCGCAAGCTCAATATTTGGTTTGATTCCGGCTGCCATAACGACCATATCGGTCTCTACTGAACCGCCGTCCTTGAAGTGAATGGAATCTACACTGCCGTTACCGCCTATACCTACGGTCTCTTTACTGAGGAGCACTTCCATACCGAGCGCTTCGAGGTCTTCCTTGAGGTAAGCGGCGGCGACTTCATCCAATTGCCTCTCCATAAGGCGGTCCATAAGGTGAACGATTGTCACATCCATTTCGAGCTTCTTTAGACCGTAAGCCGCCTCGAGGCCGAGTATCCCACCGCCGACGACGACGGCCCTCTGTGCACTCCCGGCGCTCTCCCGGATACGCTCGCAGTCGTTAATATCTCTAAATGTCATGACCCCGGTCTTATCAATCCCGTCAACCGAGGGCATAAAGGGCAACGAACCGGTTGCGATAATGAGCACATCGTAATTAACAGTAGTCCCGTCCTCCGAGGTGACGGTGCGCTCTCCCCTTGAAATCTTTTTTACAGGGGAACCGCTCTTGAGCTTTATGCCGTTCTTCTTGTACCAGCTGAATGCGTTTAAAGTAAGCTCGGAGAGCTCCTTCTCGCCGGTAAGTAAGTCGGCGAGCAAAACCCTGTTGTAGTTCGGGTGCTCTTCCTTGCCTAATATCGTAATATTGTAGCGCTCCGGAGCGAGCCTTATAATCTCTTCAACCGCAGCGACACCCGCCATGCCGTTCCCAATAACTACCAGTTCTTTCTTCTTGCCGTCTATCTTCATTTTTTTCTCCAATGCTCCTAAAAACCTAACTACTAGCGCAAAGTGCGTGCCACAGAGAAGAAAACTTAATTTACTTAATATTATCAAGTAGTTATCAGTAAATAGCCGTGCCGGAAAAGACAAGTGTCTGCCTAATTATTAGGCAGACACTTGCGCATTCCCACCATCTTTACAAAAAGAGACTACACTTCAGCGGCTGAAAAGGCTCTGCCTTCACACCATAAAAAAGATTGCCTTTTAGGGGTATTGGTCTTAAAATAGCTTTGACAAATCTGCCTTGAGGGCTTGAGTGGATTTTATCTTACCAAAGGGGTAATAGAACCATGAAGGATATAGAAGAGCTTAAAAAAGAGGTACGGCAGCTACTAAAAGACCGTAACGCGATAATGCTCGCCCATAACTACCAGAGGGACGAGATTCAGGAGGTCGCCGATATCACCGGTGATTCGCTCGGACTTAGCCAGGCGGCGGCCGAATCCGACGCCGACGTAATAGTATTTTGCGGTGTGCATTTCATGGCCGAGAGCGCCAAGATTCTCTCCCCGGAGAAGAAGGTAATTCTCCCTAGGATTGATGCGGGCTGCCCGATGGCCGACATGATAAACGCCGAACAGCTCCGCGCCGAAAAGGAAAAACGTCCGGGCATGCCGGTCGTTGCATACGTTAATACCACGGCAGAGGTGAAGTCCCTATCCGATATCTGCTGCACCTCGGCAAATGCAGTAAGTGTAGTAAACTCCCTCGACGCGGATACCGTCTACATGGTGCCGGATAAAAACCTCTCGCACTTCGTCTCAAAGAGGGTCGATAAGAAAATGGAGTGGTGGGAGGGGTTCTGCGTAACTCATGAAAAGATGCGTCCGGCCGAGGTTGCCAAGCTAAAAGAAGAACACCCCGGAGCGGTCTTTATCTGTCACCCCGAGTGTAACCCGAGCATAGTCGAAGTAGCGGACTTTGTAACGAGCACATCCGGGATGTACGAATATGTAAAAAATAGCCCGGCGAAGACATTTATCATCGGCACCGAAATGGGAATCCTCTACAAGATGAGGAGAGACAACCCGGATAAAGAATTCATACTCGCAAGCGACTCTCTAATATGTCCGAATATGAAGCTAACGACACTCGAAGACGTTCACGAGTCCCTCACCGAGATGAAGAATTTTGTCGAGGTTCCCGAGGATATCAGGATTAAAGCCAAGGCCACCCTCGACCGCATGTTAGCTGTGCCGAGGGACTAGACTGGCTTAAGTTGGAATTTTATAGGAGATAGGGACCCGGCGGTATAACGGGGCTTCTAGATCACTCGGTTCAATACTTGGTCGGCTTCATAGGGCTTTGCCCACGGCGGGTCCTGCGGCGGCTATCGCGGCCCTCTTCTTCCGGGAGAGGCGGAGACGGCCTTAATCCCTCTCGAAATCGTCACTGTAACGCGTTATGTCGTCTTCGCCGAGATACTCTCCGTTTTGCACCTCGATTATCTCAAGCGTAACGTCACCAGGGTTTTCAAGCCTGTGCTGTACGCCCTTTGGAATATAGCTGCTCTCGTTCGTCTTTATCTCGACGATCTCTTCACCGCGTTGGACCCTCGCCTTTCCGGCGATAACAACCCAGTGTTCGCTCCTCTTCTTATGGGACTGTAGGCTAAGCCTCTTACCCGGCTTTACCTGTATCTTCTTTACCTTGTACCCAACACCCTCTTCCATGACGGTATAAGAGCCCCAGGGGCGTTCGACTGTCGGGTGGAGTTCGTGCTCAATCCACCCCTCCTTCTTGATATTTCCGACGAGATCCTTAACCTCCTGCGCCCTATCCTTCGGACATACCATCGTCGCGTCGGGGGTATCTATTATTATGTAGTCCTCAAGGCCGATGGTGGCGACTACCCTGTCGCATCCCAAGATGATGGAGTTTCGGCTGTCTATATCCATAACGCGCCCCTTGATGATATTGCCGTCTTTATCCGGCTCGAAGACGTCGCCAAGGGCGTTCCAGCTCCCCATATCCGACCACGGAAAATCAGCCTCTATCACGACGCAGTCGGAGGTCTTTTCAAGTATGCCGTGGTCTATCGAGATTCCATCAATCTTTCCGTATACCTCTTCTATATCGCCGCCGCCTTTAATCTCCATAAGTGCCTCATAGAGCTCCGGCAAATGGAGTTTTATCTCGCTTAGTATCTTCTCCACCTTCCAGAGGAATATGCCGCTGTTCCAGTAGTAGCCGCCGTCTTCGACGTAGCGCTTGGCCGTCTCGATGTCGGGCTTCTCGACAAAGCGGTCTACCTTACGGACAGTGTAACCTGAGCTCTCCTCTACGACCGTATCAGCGGCCTTAATGTAGCCGTAGCCTGTCTCCGGATATGAGGGTTTTATGCCGAAGGTAACTACGTGGCCCTCTTCGGCGACCGTTGCCGCAGCCGAGAGCGCCTTCCTAAAGGATGCGCCGTCGCTTATGAGGTGGTCGGCCGGTAGAACAGCCATTATCGCTCCGGGGTCCTTCCGTGCGATACCTAGCGCAGCTAACCCTATCGCCGGAGCGGTATTCCTGCCCAGAGGCTCGACGACATAACCCGGTGTGGCGTTGCCGTTACCGCTCGCCAAGTGGTGTTTTATGATATCGGCCTGTTTTTCGTTGGTGACTATCGATATCCTCTCGGCCGGCACGAGCGGGTCCAGGCGGCTTATCGTGGACTCAAGGAGGCTTTCTTCACCTAAAACCCTCAAGAGCTGCTTCGGGGTAGTCTCCCTCGATAGCGGCCAGAAACGGCTCCCAATGCCGCCGGATAGAATAGACGCGTAAAGCCTCGACGATATATCTTTCTTCTCAGTAGTCATTTATCTAACACCGCCTTATTTAAATTCCAATAAAGGAGCCTCATCAAAGGCACCCGTCCTTATCTATAAAAACTATCTAAACCTGCCTGCCTCTTATCATATATCGTCACGACCAACGAAGTGATTTAGAGATATTAAAATTATAATAACTTCTTATAAACTTCAAGTGTTTGAGATGCGCACTTCTCCCATGAGAATTCTGCTGCGCGCTTAAGCCCCCGAAGCCTCATATCCGCTCTAAGCTCTTCGCTCATAAGCACACTCTCCATCGCAGACGAAAGCTCCCCGGTGTCGGTTGGTGTAACGAGCTTCGCAGCCGTGCCCGCCACCTCCGGCATTGAGGATGTGTTAGAAGTAATTACCGGAGTGCCGCAGGCCATCGCCTCAAGTATCGGTATGCCGAAACCTTCATAAAGAGACGGATAGACGAAGAGGGCTGCGGTTGAGTATATATTCCTAAGTTCATCTTGCGAAAGGTAGCCGAGGAAGTGGACATTATCCTCTATCCTTAGTTCATCTACCGTCGTCTTTATATCCGTATTCTTCCAGCCTTTTCCCCCGGCTATCACCAGGCGGTACTCTTCGGTGAGATCTGGCGGGAGCGCGGCGTAGGCCCTTAGCAGGGTCTTGATATTCTTTCGAGGTTCAAGTGAGCCGACGAAGAGCAAATACTTCTCCGGGAGCGAGTGTTTAGTGCGTGTCGCCGCGAGGAGCGCCGGGTCCTCTTCGGGTCTAAAGACGGACTGCGAGGCGAGACGCGTTACATAAACCTTCTCCTCCGGGATATTTAGATGGTTAACAATATCGGCCTTCGTATAATCGGATATCGTAATGATACCGTCAGCGTAATTGACGGCGTCCCTGATCCCTGCGCCGGTATAATCAATATTTAGCTTTGTATGACACTCGGGGTGCGTGATAGTTGAGATATCGTAAATCGTCGCCAAAACCTTCTTCGTCCTACGCTTTAGGCGCGGAATGCAGTATGAGGTGCAGTGAATGATGTCCGCGTCCAGCCCACCGAGCGTGTAGTCGTTAAACGGCCCTACCCTTAGCGCCCTTAGCCTGTGCAGGAGCGGAGCAGGAAGGGGCAAGTACCGAAACAAAGCCTTGAAGTTTTCCGATGAAGGTAAGCCCGCGTCCCTATTTCCGGGATGCAGAATAAAATCGGTAACCGAGTAGAGAATGTACATTGTGTACAGATTCTCTTTATCCACCCCGGCGAGCGAATGGGCTAACTGGTATACGTACTGGCCGATACCTGCAC
Source organism: Deltaproteobacteria bacterium (assembly GCA_029262475.1). Classification (GTDB taxonomy): domain Bacteria; phylum Desulfobacterota; class GWC2-55-46; order GWC2-55-46; family JAJCZF01; genus JAJCZG01. Next base: position 1,500 of record JAJCZG010000057.1, on the reverse strand, counting down.
GCTGGCCGATAGCTGGCGTGCAGTCTAAGGCTATCTTCATATGGTTATACTCAATCCTTGAGTCTTTTTAGGCCAGAACATTGGCCTCATATATTCCTTCATATAATGAACTAACTTTATGGGTAAACCAGATGGAGAGCCATCAAGAATAAACTCTTCTCTGTCTGTCAGGTAGTCCATCTTTATCGCTTATCCTGATTGAAGGTATCCCTCAGGGCAAATACTTCCTCAGCGTCATATATAATGCTAGATATGGGAGAATGTTTTTTTATAGCATCTATGGTCTTTGACATATTGCTAGGATGACCTATAAAGACGACGTCATAGTATTCGCTACGTTTCAAAATAAAATTATCGAGATCTATAATACTGTCGCTATACAAGACCTCGATGCCAAGTTGCTGTAAGTGTCTTGTGAACGGCTGGAGAGATTCTGGTACTTCGATAGGAATAAAGGTCACTATATACCCGATTTCAGCAAGATAAATTAGCAGTTCGTATGTATGTGGGTAGCCAGAGACAAGACTTGGAGCAAGAACTTTGTCGTCTATTACAAGAAGCCTTGGTCCTGTACGTTTGTCTCTCGATAAAAGGACATTATCAGCTGAGAATGGTAGGTAGTTTTTGAGAGAATCGCTCCATTTTTCTGTGAATTTTTCCCTGTTGGTCTGAGTAATGTCTCTGGCATTTACAAATGAACTACTACCAAACTCGTAATGGACGAGGACCGATTCTGGCTGATATACTATTTTATAGCCAGCCTGTTTAATCTTACAGCAAAGATCAAGGTCTTCATAATAAGCCGGTGCGTACCTTTCATCAAAACCCTCAAACTCAAAGAAAAGGTTTCTATCTGTAAGCAAGCAGGCTCCAGAACAATAGTCAACTTCTTTAACGTAATTATACTCAGGACTAGTGGGATCATTTTCCTTACCATAACCATAAGTTGAGCCGTCACTCCAAAGAATACTTCCTGCCTCCTGAAGAAAGCCGTTAGGCCTAACGAGCTTGGACCCAACAGCCCCGCACTCCGGATATTCCTCCATCGTCTTCACTAAAGAAGACAACCACCCGGGGCCGGGTTGAGTATCGTTATTTAAGAACATTAAGTATTTACCGGCGGCTGGCTTTGCGCCCTGATTGCATGCCTTTACAAAACCTGTATTCTCTTTATTTCTTATTACGGTAACATTGTCCAGTTTATCCAACAGGTTCGAGGTTTTATCACTTGAGGCATTATCGACAATAATCACTTCATAAGGAATATCGGTATTCGCCTTAATCGTCTCAAGGCACTGAAAGGTGTACTCCGCTTTATTGAAGGTTATAAGAATTATAGATACGGCAGGCTTGTCGAACTTCCTGAAGGTCATCCGGCTTTCCGGGTCTGAGAGAAATAAAGCTGTTTTAATCTTTATAAGGTTAACTATTGAATCCCAGTATGTATTGTCACTCTCTAAATTGATATTCATGGCGGTTTTTATCAGGTCACTATATTCG
>JAJCZG010000056.1 GCA_029262475.1 Deltaproteobacteria bacterium | reverse complement strand
CCTCTCCCGCCGGAGAAGAAGTGGAATACAGCCACCGCGCATACTCTAAAGCCAAGCCCCGATTAAACAAGTCGTCATATAACGTTATAGCCAAGAAGGATATCTTCACGGCATCAAGGGTCCTTCAAGCGAAGGCCGCTTTACCTGTAAAGACCCCGTCTCCCAGAGTGGCCGTAAAAGCGCCCGAGCTTACGCTCCTTGGCACCGTCCTGCTTCATAACGGCGGCGGGGCGCTTATTGGCCAGGTGGGCCATGAGGCGGGATACTATAAGAGCGGTGACGAGATAGACGGTTATAAGGTCGTTGAGATAGGGCGTAACTATGTCTTGCTAGCCGGTGTCGGGGGTACTGTGGAGGTAGGCCTTACACAGGTGGAAAAAAGAAATTCCAATAAAATTAGATATATATAGAGGGAAATTTATGGGACTGAGCAATAGTAGGCCCGCTTCTTGCATTTAAAGCAGCAACATGTACTGGATTTTACCGACTCAAGGGCCGGATGGAAAGAGCGATTACAGGCCGAAACAGTTATCAGTTAAGACCCAAAGTGTGGAGAGCGAAGACAATGGATTTAATAAAGAAGAGATCTCGAATGCCAGTCAGCCTGCCGTGCATATTCAAGCTAAAGCCCGTATCTTTGGCCTTAGCCCTAAGTCTCCTCGCCGCTGGCTCGGCAGGCGCGGCCCAGGAATGGGGACAACGTCAGTTTCAGGAAAAATTCACAAATAACGGAGAGCAGCGCCCCATTAGTCTGGTGCAAAATGCCGCGACTACGGGCGTTGACGCTAAACCGGTGCATCCGTGGAGCAACCGCACGATAGTCAAGGCACAGACAACACAGGGAGGGCAGCCCGGAGTAGCCGGAGGTGGAGAGGCTCGTCTCTCCAAGGTCGAAACCAAAAAGGGCACGGCTGTACTAAACTTCTCCGACGTTAAACTTAAGGATTTTCTCGGAACCATCTCCGATCTTACGGGCAAGAACTTTATCCTCTCCCCCGGCGTAGTCGGCCGGACCATTTCGATAAGGACCACGAAACCCATACGCAAGAAGGACGTATTCGGTATCTTCGAGACGATTCTCGAGGTAAACGGTCTTGCGGCGGTACGGACAGGCGACTACTATACTATAGTCACGTCCCCCACGGCGAAGAAGAGGGGTCTAAACCTCTATACCGATAAGGAGACCTCGAAGATTCCAAGGGGCGACAGGATGATAAACCTCCTTGTCCCGATTAAATTCATAGCCGCCGCCGATATCGTTCAGATAATAAAGCCAACGCTCTCCGACGGTGGCAACATAACGCATTACCAGAAGGGGAATACCCTTATTATTACCGACATCGCGTCGAATGTAAAAAAATTCCTGGAAATTATAAATGAGCTTGACGTCGATCTTTTTGACAAGATGAACGTTACGCTCATGCCTGTAAAGTACGTTGACGCGGCGCTCCTCGGGAGCGAGCTCATGGAGGTCTTCAAAATACTCGGTTATGACAAGAACACAAGCCAGTTATTCGTCCTCCCGATAGAGAGGTTAAATAGCCTTATAGTCTTTTCTTCCAATAAAGAGCTCCTGGCTTCGGCTACGGAGTGGATAAACCGTTTTGACACCGAGACCTCGCCCGATGAGAAATCGGTTCACATCTACAAGGTGAAGAACGATACCGCAGCGAATATAAAAACCCTTCTTGAACAGCTCTTCGGCGGCGGCAAGGCCACAAGTGGGCTTAATGGTACTGCCGCCAAGGTCGTAACGCCTGTAAAGCCCACCGCTGATGTAGGGGCTGAAGAGGGGAGTCTTTCGCCCAGGGAAGATATCGACATCTTCATCTACGAACCGACGAATGCGCTTATAGTGCGCTCCTCGCAGAGGGATTACCAGTACGTGCTGAAGCTTATTAAGGAGCTTGACCACCCCTCCAAGCAGGTCATGATAGACGCCCTCGTGGCGGAGGTCGTCCTTGACGACTCAACTAAATACGGCCTTCAGTGGTCGGCGCTCTCAGGAAACACCAGCATCCAGCAGCAAACAGGGGCATTCGGAACGAGCATCGAGAATCCGGGCGGCCCTATATCCACCCCGATAGGGCTTGCGGCCCCGGCGGGGCTTAGCGTCTTCGCCACCGACGCCAGGAACTTCTTCGGTTTCATCCAGGCGCTCGCCTCTGAAGGAAAGGTTGACGTCTTAAGTAATCCGCATATAATAGTAAAGAACTACGGAAAGGCTACTATCACAGTCGGAAGCGACGAGCCGATAGCCACCCAGTCGACGCAGACCGCCGTCACCGGCACAGCGAGCCTCATTCAGAGCATAGAGTACAGGAGGACGGGTATAATCCTTACGGTAAGCCCTCAGATAACAGACGGTGGTATGGTGGCGATGACAATCAGGCAGGAGATAAGTAATATTTCTACGAGCAGGGTCGTAGGAGACGGCACATTCCCGTCGTTTACGAAGCGCGAGGTCGAGACATCGGTCGTCGGGCGCGACACCGAGCCCATAGTTATAGGCGGTCTTATAGACTCCACCAAGAATAAGACGGTATCCGGCATTCCGATACTCAGTAAAATTCCGTTCCTTGGAAAACTCTTCAGCTTCACCACCTATACGACCAAGAGAACCGAGCTTGTTATACTCATCACCCCAACGGTAATCGACGACCTTGACGATGCGCTGGCAATGACAGATGAGATGAAGGAGAAGTTAAAGGGACTTCAGGATCTCCTCGGCGATGCCTTGGATAGTTAAAGAGATTTCAAGGTCTCCTCGGTAAATCCGTGGCGAATCAATAAAAATTTAAAGAATTAATAAATTTCCATGATTTGTTTTTTGACCTTACCCCGCCGTCCTAAGGACGGCGGGGTAAGGTAGTCCTTACGCATATAAAAAAGTTTGTTATGATAGATGGCGCGAAGAGCCGGGGGTGTAAGTAGTGAAGATAAAAGTATGGGACGGACCTACACGCACCTTTCACTGGCTCCTCGTCTTCTCATATCTAGCGGTTTTTTTTACGTCAAGAAGCGAGTGGTATCTCTCCTACCACGCCATGGCCGGATACCTGGCCCTGGCGCTGGTTATATTCCGTATCTTCTGGGGCTTCTTCGGGGGCTCGTATGCGCGTTTCTCGGGCTTCGTTACCGGGTGGGGCGGGGTTAAGTCTTTTCTCGAAAAAATAGTAAAGCAAGAACCGGCAAGGTATATCGGTCATAACCCCGCCGTCGGGTGGATAGTCCTTATTATGCTTGCGGTAACGATAGTATTGACTGTCACGGGCATTTTGACTTATTCTGGAGAAGAGGGGCTTGGCCCCTTCGCCGGGCATGTTACATTCGAGACGGCGGTATATGCAAAGCTTATCCATACCATGCTTTCGTACCTTGCCGTTCTTATGGTCTTCGTCCATATCTCCGCCGCCCTCTTCCATGATTTTATTCTCAAGGAGAATATCATCATAGCGATGATCACCGGCAGGAAGGAAGACGAAGAGGGGTGGAAGGTAACCTATGCGAGGGCTAGTGAAACCGCCGAGTCCGGGCACCCGGCGGCAAGGCTCGTTTTCTGGATATTTATTACCGTACTCGGGGCTCTGGGGCTCTTTTATCTCCCCCCTGAGCGCGCTCCCCTCTATTCGCAGCCTCGCCTTATGGGCGCGAGCGAAGACCACAGGGAAAATGAAATATGGTTTGACGAGTGCAGTGCCTGTCACGCTGTGTTTCACCCGACCTTGCTGCCAGCCTCTTCGTGGGAGCTGGTGATGAAGGGGCTCGAAGACCATTTCGGTGACGACGCCTCGCTCAACCCAGAGGTTGCGCTTGAGGTCCTCGAGTACTTACTCTCCGCATCGGCTGAGCGATCTACTTCTGAGGCCTCGAAGCAGATACTTTATTCCATTAAAAAGGCGGGTACTAATGCGCCTCTAAGAATTACTGAGGTACCATATTGGAAGGATAAGCACTCGGAGATAGACGATGAGGTTTACGATAGAAAAACGGTAGTAAGTAAAAGCAACTGTATTGCCTGCCATCCGGGGAGCGACGCCGGGTCATTTGAAGACGCCGATATAAGTGTTCCGCAAGAGTAGGCGCAACAACAATATAAAGGAGATGAGATGTCTAAAAAGTTTTTTATAACAATCGTTCTCGCCTTGATTTTTTATGCTCCGGAGAGCTTTGCGGCTTCGACACTTAATTCGGAGATGACGGCACTCGTGGATTCCTTCCTCGCCGAGGCCAAAGCGGCCGATTCATCTTTTAACGGTTTTAGCGCAGCGGATGGTGAAGAGCTCTTCAGGTCCGAGCGCATGCACTCCAAGAAGGGCGAGGAGCGCGGGTGCACAACATGCCATACGAAGAACCCAGCCGATAGTGGCAAAACCCCGGTAGGTAAGGTCATAGAGCCTATAAGCCCTGCTGTAAATAGCGAGCGCTTCACAGAGGTAAAGCACGTAAATAAATGGTTCAAGAGAAATTGCAAGTGGGTACTGGAGCGCGAATGTACACCGGCGGAAAAGGGAAATTACATAACCTTTATGTTGTCTTTATAGTTTTTCGTAAAATGGGGATAAGATGAATTTAAAAAGATTTATTTTGACCGTACTCTTTACTGCCGCATGCGTCTTTACCTACGCCGCATTGCCGGGGGATGCCGTGTCTGCGACTAAAGACGGCGATAACGCAGGGTTTAACTGGCGCGGTAAGCAGGAGAAGGAAAAAAATGTTGAGGTTTTTCAAAAGAGAGATAAAAGAAGCCAGGCAGGGGTTCCTGAGAATGCCCTCTATAAAGAGGAGTGTTCCGCCTGTCACTTTCTCTACCAGCCGTGGCTTCTTCCCTCGAAGTCATGGATGCTCGTGATGGGTAAAACAGAGGATCACTTCGGCGAAGACCTGGCCCTCGAAGAGGAAGACCTGCGGGAGATACTTGCCTACCTCGTCGAGAACGCTACGGAGAACTCCAAGGCACGGAACGAATGGGCCGGCAGCGTGGGTAAGATTATGAGAGGCATGCGCGGTCAGTCCCCTGAGAGTATAAGGGATGTGCCTTATATTAAGAGGAAGCACAGAGAGGTAAGGAAGGCGGTCTTTACGCGTCCGGCTATAAAGAGCTTTTCCAACTGCGTGGCTTGCCACAGAACCGCCGAGAAGGGCAACTATGATGAGGACAATGTAAGGATACCTAAGAGGAAGAAAAAGATTAAGCCTTAGCGTCTCTTTTAGTTGATTGAGCTCGTGAAATGGCAGTAGACGGGTGCCGGGGGCTTATTTTGAATTATCTATCCCTGCGCTCTTGTTTTAGGGTGTTTTGGGGGGAATCAAGTTTTTACCTTTAAGGGCAATAAATGTGTGGGAAATAGGATTTAATGGTGGTACAATTCGTCTGTCTTTAAAAGGGGTAAGGGTGATTTGATATTAAAGTGAGGAATTTAGTGTTTTTTCAAGGAGGGAAGAAATGACAAAAGATGAACTAATCGACAGGATAGCGGCGGATGCTGAAATCTCCAAGAAAGAGGCTTCTGCGGCGCTTAAATCCGTCACATCCGGGATATCTGCTGCGCTTTCAGAGGGAGGAAGTCTCGCTCTAACAGGTTTTGGAACATTTAGCGTTTCAGAGAGGTCTGCCAGGACAGGAAGAAACCCTCAGACCGGCGAAGCCATAGAGATAGCGGCTAGCAAGGGTGTGAAGTTCAAAGCGGGCAAGACCTTGAAGGATGCGGTCAGATAAGGCTATACTTGAACAGACTATATTTAAAGGGCAGGGTTACCCTGCCCTTTTTTTTACTCATACAAAGTGTGTTTTTCCTGGCCCCGGCGCCTGCCCGCCGTGTTTTGTCCAATATTAATGTATGAATCCCGAGGGCCTTTTGGTAAAATAACTTTTGTCGGTTTCTTCAAGGCGGGGCGAAGGGGCTTGCCTTTACCGGCACGGGTCATAATTATTAGTTAAGAGGGATATTTTATTTTGAAGTTTCCTGTTTTGATTCAGGGGGGTATGGGGGCCAGTATTTCCGGATGGCCTCTCGCTAAAAACGTGGCCGAAGCCGGGCACCTTGGTGTCGTCTCAGGTACGGCCCTCGACCTGGTCCTCGCCAGATATTTGCAGACCGGAGACCCCGGCGGGCATTATAGAAGGGCGCTCGACAACTTCCCCGACCGGAGTGGTGCGGAGAGGGTGCTCGAAAAGTATTTCATAGAGGGAGGAATAAATGATGAGGAGCCTTTTAAGGCAGTCCCTGTCTTTACCTTCGATCCCTCGGTCGAACTCATCGAGCTAACGGTCATAGCCAATTTCTGCGAGGTTTTTCTCGCCAAGGAAGGACACTCTGGCTCTGTCGGCATAAATTACCTTGAAAAAATTCAACTCCCTAATATCTACTCGCTCTACGGGGCGATGCTTGCGGATGTGGACTACGTCCTCATGGGCGCAGGCCTCCCGAGGGAGATTCCAGGCATACTAGACGCCCTCTCCTCCCATAAAGATGTCCAAATGGGCCTCGACGTGGAGGGCGCCACCTCGGTAGACGGCTTTATGACGCGTTTTAGCCCTGCTTCCCACTTCGGGGGCTCCCTCACGGGCTCTAGTATCAAGCGTCCCAAGTTCCTTGCGATCATAGCCTCCACTGTCTTAGCGCTTACGCTCTCAAAGAAATCCACCGGCAGGGTCGACGGTTTTGTGATAGAAAAACCAGGTGCCGGGGGGCATAACGCCGCACCGAGGGGGCAGATGAAGCTAAACGAGAGGGGTGAGCCAGTCTACGGACCGAAGGACGAACTCGATATTAACAGAATACAATCAATTGGCCTCCCCTACTGGTTTGCGGGAGGTTACGGAACGCCCGAAGGGCTAAGCGCAGCGCTCGCCGATGGCGCTCAGGGCGTACAAATAGGCACGCCGTTTGCTTTTTGCGATGAGTCAGGTCTAAGCGAGGATTTAAAAGCGGCGATAATCGAGAAGGTTTTAGATGGGACGATAGATATTTTTACGGACCCCAAGGCCTCACCTACCGGATTTCCGTTCAAGGTGACGAGGCTTGAGAGAACCCTCTCGGAGGAGTCTGAGTACGCCGAGAGAAAGAGAATATGCGACCTCGGATACCTCCGCCACCTCTACAAGAGGGAGGACGGCACGGTTGGATACAGATGCCCCTCGGAGCCTGTAGAGGTCTACGTAAAGAAGGGTGGAAGAAGTGAGGATACCGTCGGAAGAAAATGCCTTTGTAACGGCCTTATGGCTAATATAGGGTTCGCCCAGAGGCGAAGGAACGGTTACGAGGAGAAGCCTTTCATAACCGCCGGGGTCGATTTGAAGAATATCGTCCGTTTTATGAAGGGCGATGTGAAGAGTTACTCTGCCAGGGACGTAATAGACGAAATCATGGGAGAGGAGGGGTCAGATTAAATAATTAAAAATGCCGCTCCACCAAAGGCCAGTCTCCACACGACCGCTTAACCCTCTATCTAACTTCTTAAGGTCACTTTAATACAGATTTTGATAAAAGTGTCGATATATCATATATTAGTAAACTTAGACTAATTAATACCTATAATCCAGTTGTCAGCAAAAACCTCTTTGTTGCACTAAGTAACATTATAAACAGGGCGCAGGTTTTATGACTATCGTACTAAAAAGGCTTTCGGGTCTCATATTAACGATTATTCTCGTAACGGCTAACGCCATCTTACTGGAGATAATCCTCGATATCTACGGCATCGAGTGGCACCGTCTCTTCACAGGTATCTTCGGTACTCTTCTAATAGTCCTATCCTTTGGCTACTCCCTTAGAAAGAGGAAGATTCTTATTACCTTCGGAAATCCCATGAAATGGCTCATCTGCCACGAATGGCTTACCATCATCGGCACCTTTGTTATCCTTGTCCATACCGGGACGCATTTCAAGGCGTTAGTTCCTATATCTACGCTCTTTCTGATGTCAGTAGCCTTCATAAGCGGCCTTGTGGGTAAGTTCGTCTACAATAACGCAAGGGAAGAGCTTAAGGTTAAAAAGAGCGAGCTTTCCAGGGAAGGGCTCGGTGCGGACGAGATAGAAGAAAGGCTCTGGTCTCTGACCGTCGCCTCCGGGGCGCTCTCGAAGTGGAGGAAGCTCCATAAGCCCGTTATCGTTCTTTTTGCCTTGATGGTCGTCTACCACGCCGTCAGCGCGCTCTACTACAGGGGGTTTTAGTAGATGAAGAAGATATGGACATACTCTCTTCTGATCGCTGCCCTTCTGGCTCTGCCGCTCATTATGATCGGCAGACAGTACCCGGAGCCCATGTATTCGCCGGGCAAGGTCATTGAGGGACACTCAAAGCTCCTCTGTAGTAGCTGCCATTCGCCATTTAAGAGCCCTCAGCCGCCATCGTGCGCAACCGCCGAGTGCCATGAGGCCGGCAAAATCGGCGATAAACCCGCCGTAACCGACCTCCACATAAAGGTAGAAGAGGTTAATTGCCTCGGATGCCACAGCGACCATATGGGTAGGACGGCGAATATAACGAGCGACTTCGATCACGGCAAATCCGTACATAACGCCTCTTGCGTTGAGTGTCACAAGACCGATGGCAAAAAGGCGCACGAGGATAAGTACGGCGAGGGGTGTAAAACCTGCCATACGACCACTGACTGGAAAGATATACTATTTAGCCATGACGAGGCCGAGTCTAAGAAAGACCCGGCCTGCGTAGAGTGCCACAGCGGCGAGGGGGACGAGGCCCATAAGGACGACTACGGCAGGGGGTGTATCGAGTGCCATACCGTTAAGGAGTGGAAAGACATAACCTTTACCCACGACGAGGTAGAGGCGAAGAAGGCTCCGAAATGTGCTAAGTGTCACCTGGGCTCCGGCAAAAAGGCCCATAAGAAAGACAGGTACGGAGATAAGTGCGCGCTTTGCCACACGGTAAAGGACTGGGAGGATGTGACCTTCGACCACAAGGAGAGCACGACCGCTCCGTGCTCCGAGTGCCACGTCGGCCCCAAGGACGATCTCCACTATGATGCGATGGATGAGTGCGACAGCTGCCACACCACCAAGGCGTGGAAGCCGGCTTCGCTCGATCACCTCGACTACTTCCCCCTTGAGACCGACCACAAGGTGACCTGTAAGAAGTGTCACGACGCCCGGAGCTATAAGAAATATACCTGCATGAACTGCCACATACACGCTACGAAAAAGATTTTAAAGGAGCACAGGAAGAAACGCAAAAAGGGTTTCGGCGACTGTCTGAGGTGCCACCGTGTTAAGATGAACGGCAGAAAATACGGCACGAAGAAGGTCGACGATAAGATGATAAAGAATAAAAATAAGAAGAAAAAGAAGAGCAGTAAAACCGGGAAAAAGGAGCAACAACAGGAATTCGACTGGTTCAAGTGGGAGAAGAGGTAGGAGGAATGCTCTCGCCTCGCCCGCTTCTCTACCGTAGTGATATTAATATCTCCCCCTGGAGCCGTCACCCGAAGTTCAGGTAGCTATAGCGTAATTCGGCAAATATAGCAAATATAAAGAAATTAGTATGCTATTGATACATCAAATGCTCACAAAGTTGCTATAAGTACTCCTTGACTTAATAGCCAATTTCATGGTATGTTTTTTAATAATACGCCTAGCGGCTGGTTATAGATTTAATTTATCTTTGCTCAGAGCAAACTTGGAGAAATCCGGGGACGCAGAGCCACGAGGCTAAAGTTTCACGCAATGCCGGTCGGGCCGCCAAAGTGATAACCTTTGGCGGTTTTTGCTTTTTTAGGCGGTTTTTATACAAAAAAATATATACATTGAAATCTTTTCATAGTGCGCAGGAACTGGATGGATGGCGAATCTTAATGATTTCGCCAAGTTACCAGTTGGCACAGTTTCTGCAAGTTTATATATTGTTGATTTAAGGCGTTATATAATAAGTTCAATATATTTTAAGCTTATTTAATATAGAGTTCGATTGTTTTTGAGCAAAGAAGCAACCCGGTAAGGAGATTGTGAATGGCAACAGTGAACAAGGAGTCGGTAAGTAGCTTAAAGAGCGGTCTCTCATTTGAGTGGATTCTCTTTTTGATTGTGCTTGTTGTGGTAAATGTCGGCGCGTACGAGAGCATTACCCAGAGCTACATACCCGAATACAGCCTTCAGAATATCAGCCAGAACTTCGGCTTACTTCAAGGCTACATAACCGAATACGGCCCCGGCAAAGGCGTATGGCGTCTCTTTGGATGGGTCGGTTCCTTCATGATGATCTTTCTCATGCTCTATACCGTAAGGAAGCGCGTTAAGCGCTTTAAATCCTTCGGCAGGCTCCGTCACTGGCTCTCCTTCCATATGTTCCTGGGGATACTCGGGCCGGTCTTTATTACTTTACACACTACATTCAAGCTCGGCGGGATAATCGCAACAAGTTTCTGGTGTATGGTCGTAGTGATGGTCTTCGGCATACTCGGCAGGTATATCTATATTCAGATACCAAGAACAATTAAGGGTGCCGAGATGAAGGCCGAACAGATAACCGAGATAGTTAGGGCCGTTGATAAGAGACTCGGAAAGTATATGAGCAGAGCGAATATGACGAGACTCTTTAACGAACTTAATATCAAGGATGAGGTGAAGAACAACCGCTGCCCGCTTCACGCGCTCTACTACATGTTAAAGGCGGATATCCTCAATCGTGTAAGGGTCTACAGGATACTGAAGATCCTGAAGGACCGTTACGGCCTGAGCAAAATAAACAGGGAGCAGGTGCTCGTTTTACTCCAGAAGAAGCAGGCCCTTATAAGGCGTAAGAACCTTCTTAAGACTTCACACGCTCTGCTTCACTACTGGCATGTGCTTCATATCCCGCTTGCGATTGTGATGTTTATTCTAATGTTCCTGCACATCATAGTCTATTATCTCTTCAGGCCCGGCCTCGTTGCCTGAATCGTTTTACACTTAACCGGAGTTAGAGTCTATTGTATAGAAGACCGTTCTATATCTTTGTCTTATTGTTGATCCTTGCCCCGCTCCCGGCATTAGGCGCCGAGGGGCTCGGTGCGCTTATTAGCCCCGGGAAGTTAGCAAAATCCCATGCAAAGTACGAAGGCATAAGAAACTGCACCGAATGCCACGTATTAACCGGAGGCGTGCAGGATAAAAAATGCCTCGACTGCCACGATAAGCTCGCCAAGAAGATAAAAGAAAAAAAGAGCGCCCATTCCAAATATACCAAGAAATGCATCGTCTGCCACAGGGACCACAAAGGCAGAAAATATCAGATGGTCAATCTCGACGAGGAAAAGTTCGAGCATGACGACACGGGCTACGAGCTAAAGTTCGAGCACGAGCAGGTAGAGTGCGCCAAGTGCCATAAAAAGGCTAAAAAGAATAAATACAGCGGCCTTAAGAAGGAATGCGTCGAGTGCCACGATAACGCCCATAAGAGACAGTTCAAGGGGCGCGGCTGCGATGAATGCCATACGGAACGTGGCTGGGAAGAGGAGACCTTTAAGCACGACTCCCCTGAGTACGAAGGCTATAAGCTTACCGGCAAGCACATCAAGGTTGAGTGCGCCGAGTGTCACGTTCGCGGCCGCTTCAAGCCGATAAAGACCGAGACCTGCGACAGCTCGCTTTGCCATAAGGACGAGCACAAAAAGCAGTTCAAGGGACAGAAGTGCGAGAAGTGCCACACCACCAAGAGCTGGGAAGAGGAGACCTTCAAGCACGATTCCCCGGATTACAAGGGTTATAAACTCGAGGGCAAGCACCTTGATGTGAAATGCGCCGAGTGCCACGTAAAGGGAAAATACAAACCGATAAAGACGAAGACGTGCGATAGCGCTGCCTGCCACAATTCGAACGAGCATAAAGATCAGTTCAAGGGTCAGAGCTGTGACGAGTGTCATACAGTAAAGGGTTGGGACGTGGACGCCTTCGACCACGACTCCAAGGATTACGACGGCTATAAGCTCGAGGGTAAGCACCGTGAAGTTAAGTGCGCCGAGTGCCATATAAAGGGCCTCTTCAAGCCTATAAAAGAGACATGCATAACGTGCCACAAGGACGACGACGACCACAAGAACGAACTCGGTAAGGTCTGCGAAAATTGCCATAACGTAAACGACTGGAAGAAGGTCAAGATAGACCACGACACGAGGACCGATTTCCCGCTCATCGGTAAGCACAATAGAGTTGCCTGTAATGAGTGTCACACGGAGAAGAAGGGCAAGAGGAGGATCTGGAAGAACGGCCTCTTTGAGTGCGAGGACTGTCACGACGACTATCACGATGGCAAGTACGAAGAGAAGTGTAAATCGTGCCACACGCAGTACGACTGGGAGCCGAGAAACTATAAGCACTACGAGAAGACCGGCTACAGGCTCGAAGGCGCGCATAACGACACCCGTTGCACCAACTGCCACGTCTCTGAGGGTACACAGTTCAAGAACGTAAACCGCATCTGCGGCGAGTGTCACCTGACGCCTCACTTTAACCAGTTCGGCGGCGATTGTTCGGAGTGCCACACCTCCTCTAACTGGAGTCCGACGAAGTTCGACCACGCGCTTTCAGGTTTCATCCTTACCGGTAACCACCGCTTTGCCGAGTGCCAGGAGTGCCACGACAAAAGGTCATACAGGAATACCCCGGTCGACTGCATAGCCTGCCACCTCGCCGACTATAATGCCACTGCTACAAAACCTGGTGTTCCGGACCACGTCGCGTTAAGTTATCCGGTAGACTGTAGAGATTGCCACCTCGCGAGTTTCATCGGCTGGGACTTTAACCACGCCACAGCCGGGAGCGACTGCGCCAGCTGTCACATCGCGGAGCCCAGAGATGCTGTTACCCATGCGAATTACGGTACTCAGTGCGCGCTTTGCCACTCCGTCGGGAGTAACTGGCTCTGGAGTCACCCGTCGCTTGGTAGCGGCGTGCAGTGCTCAGCGTGCCACATCGGCTACAGCGATATTCCGAGGAGTGCGAAGCATGACGCGGGCGGCTGGATCAGCTGCGAAGAGTGCCATAACACGACAACCACATGGCTGCCGCCCTCTTTTAATCATCTAGGCGTAAGCAACGGTTGCGCACGCTGCCATCTTAGCTACACCGGCCTCACATCACCACCGAGGACGAGTCCGCATAACATCGCCAAGTTCGGCGGTATAGGGGATTCCTTATGCGAAGAGTGCCACGCTGCAGGTGACACAGGTAAGCCGTTGTGGCCGTTTGTGCATACTACGTCTACTGCGACCTGCATGCCTTGCCACCTTAACTACAGCACTCCTGATAGGAGTACGTCACGGATAACTCATTCGGTCTTCACTGCTCAGGAGACGCTCTGTGAACAGTGCCACAGTGGCTCTAATCCCGGAGACTGGTTTACAAACGCCGCTTACAATCACGCTGGCTCGTCAGGTATCTGCCATACTTGTCACCTTACTTTCAGCAGCCCTGCCAGGACTACCCCGCATAACACAGCCAAGTTCGGCGGAGCGGGGGATAACAACTGCGAGCTCTGCCATACGACTACCACCGCCTGGCTTCCGTTCCAGCACGTCACGGCGATAACGGGCTGCGCTACCTGTCACTTAAATGACACCGTTCCGGTAAAGCCTGTTAACCACGTGACTCTTAACTGGACGGTATGCGAGGATTGCCACACGTCAACAACTGCCTGGGCAACACATTCCTTTACCCACACAGGCGTCACGACTGGGTGTAACAGCTGCCACCCCGCCTACAGTGCAACTACGAGGACCACTCCTCATAATACCGCCAAGTTCGGCGGTATAGGGGATACCACGTGCGAGACGTGCCACTCGACCGGCGGCGGCCCGCTCTGGCCCTTCCAGCACGCGATTTCGCTGACCGGATGCGCATCGTGCCACCTGAATAACACCGTTCCGGTAACGCCCGCTTACCACACGACGAACAACTGGACGCTCTGCGAGGACTGTCACAGCCCGGCGGGTATCGGCGGCTCGTGGCTACCGGCAAGCTTCAACCACACGGGTGTGACGACAGGGTGCAATAGCTGCCACCCCGCCTACAGTGCAACGCCGAGGACCACGCCTCACAATACCGCCCTCTTCGGCGGTATAGGGGACACCACGTGCGAGACGTGCCACTCGACCGGAGGCGGCCCGCTCTGGCCCTTCCAGCACGCACCTGCGCTAACAGGCTGTGCAAGCTGCCATCTTAATAACAGTACCCCTGTGAAGCCCGCTAACCATGCGGCGAGTAACTGGATAGTATGCGAAGACTGCCACAGCCCGGCTGGTGTGGGTGGCTCTTGGCTCCCGGCAAGCTTCAACCACACGGGTGTGACGACAGGGTGCAATAGCTGCCACCCCGCCTACAGTGCAACGCCGAGG
>JAJCZG010000055.1 GCA_029262475.1 Deltaproteobacteria bacterium | reverse complement strand
TAAGAGATTTCTCTTTCTCTGCCGAGATCTGCGAAGCTGGTAGGGCTTCTAAAACCCGTACTCCTTCCATCTCTTCTCGACGAGCTCCTTTATCTCCGCAGTCATCTCCATCTTCTCGCCCCACTCGCGCGTAACCTCCGGCGGCATCTTGTTGGTGGCGTCGATGCCCATCTTGCCGCCTAACCCGTCCTTCGGTGAGGCAAAATCCAGATAATCTATCGGCGTATCCTCGATGATTACGGTATCGCGCGCCGGGTCTGCGCGAGTTGAGATGGCCCAGACAACGTCGTTCCAGTCGTGGACGTCTATGTCGTCGTCAACGATTATTACGTATTTAACATACATGAACTGCTTAAGGACACCCCAAAAGCCCATCATTATTCGGCGGGCGTGCCCCGGGTACTGCTTCTTTATGGAGAGTATGGCTATCCTGTAGCTCACCGCCTCCATCGGAAGTGAAAAGTCCACCACCTCCGGGAATTGTAGCTGCAAGGACGGCAGGTATATATTATTAAGTACTGTCCCGATTACGGCGTCCTCCTTCGGTGGACGCCCGGTTATCGTCGTCATATAAATGGGGTTCTTCCTGTGGGTTATGGCCTTAACGTGAAAGACAGGAAAGGGCTCTGCCGCGTTATAGTAGCCCGTGTGGTCGCCATACGGGCCTTCCATCTCGGTCTCACCGTGGCGTATCTCACCCTCTATTATTATCTCGGCCGAAGCCGGAACCTTAAGCGGGACGGTCTTACACTCGACGAGCTCTATATTCTTCTTCCTCAAAATACCTGCGAAGAGGAACTCGTCCACATCTTCGGGCACGGGCGTAACTGCGGCTAAAGTCGTCGCGGGCTCGCACCCGATGGCGATGGCCACGGGCTGTGGCTCACCAATAGCCTCCCACTCGGCCTTATGCTTAGCCCCTCCCCTGTGCGCGAGCCACCGCATGATGGCGCGCTTCTTATCGAGATACTGCATGCGGTAGACGCCGACGTTAAAGGCCCCGCCCTCGGGGCCGCGCGTTACGACCAGCGGCCACGTAATAAGAGGAGCCGCGTCGCCGGGCCAGCACTTTAAGATCGGGAGCGTGGATAGATCCGCATCGTCGCCGATCTTAACTACCTCCTGACAAGCACCCGAGCCCTTTGTCTTCGGCCCGAGCGTTAGCATCTTCCCGAAGAACGGAACCTGCTTCACGGCGTTCCAAATGCCTTCCGGGGGTTTTGGGCGCTGGAGGAAGGCGATAAGCTCGCCTATCTTTATAAACTCCTCCTCAGCCACGCCAAGGCCGAGCGCGCAGCGCTCCCTCGTGCCGAAGAGGTTAGCGAGCACCGGCATGGAAGAGCCCTTAACATTTTCGAATAGCACAGCCGGGCCTCCTGAGTGAATGAGGCGCTCCATTATCTCGGCTATCTCCAGATCGGTCGATACCTCGGCGGTGACCCTTTTAAGGAGGCCTTTGGTCTCTAGTAAATCGATAAAGGCGCGAAGATCGGCAAATGTCATGGCTATTAAAAACCTTTCTTAAAAGTGCATGGCGATTGTACGGATATTTAAAACCCTTCCTGAAAGAGTATGACGATTGTACGGATATTTAAAAACCCTTCCTAAAGGTGCATGTCTGTTAGAATGAAGGCCAAAATAATAAGCCCCACACCGGCGTTTGCGACAAAGCCCGTGAAGGCCGCTTCCCTCGTCGGCCTCCTCTTTACGTAATAGAGTATCATCATCAGCGCTACCAGTGCGATAAATAGACCGGTAAAATAAAGTAAGCCGAGCCCTGCACTCCACCCGGCGAGGGCAAGGAGCAGGATAAGCCCAGCGTTAAAAACAAAAAGCGCCAGGTAGACCTTACTGCCGAAGAGAATCGCCGTGCTCTTTACGCCGATCTTCAAGTCGTCCTCGATATCCATAAGAGCATAGATGGTATCGTAGGATAACGACCAGCAGATGTTTGCGAGAAATATCAAGACAGCCGTAATACCGACTGTGCCGGATACCGCGCTCCACGCCATAATAGCGCCCCAGCCGAAGGCCATACCGAGAAAGGCCTGCGGCAGGTGGCTTATCCTCTTAATCAGTGGATATAGGGCCGCAAGGGCTATGCCCGCAAAAGAGAGGAGTATGGTAAGGCGGTTCAGGAAGAGCACCAGCACGAAGGCCAGGGCCGAAAATATAAAAAAAACCGCCGCCGCCTCCATGACCGTGAGCCTGCCGTCGGCCAGTGGCCTCGTCCTCGTCCTCTCAACGAAGCGGTCGAAGTTCCTGTCGGATATATCGTTTATAACGCACCCGGCGCTCCTCATGAGGAAAGAGCCGAGTATGAATACGGCGAGATGCTTTAGAGCGGGAGAGCCCTGGCTTACGATAAAGAGCGACCAGAGCGTCGGGCACAGGAGCAGGAGCGTGCCGTACTGCTTCCTGAGCCTTATGATATCGGATACCGCCGAAAGTTTTCCGGTGAAGGAAGTGCTCCTCAAAGCCTGCTCCACTTAAAGATATTAAGAACTCCGGTACTTTTACTCCGACACTTCTTTACCCGGTACTCGTACAAGGGTCGGGTCAAAAACCTCCTGGACCATCGCCTTGATGATCCACCCCCCGCTATCTCTCCTGTTTATGAGCCTGTAGCGCCTTGAGACGAGCGGCGTATCAGGGGCGATACCAAGCTCTGCGGCTACCTCCGGCGATCTTATAATAGAAAGCTCCACCGCCTCCTTCAAGACCGCAATCCCCCTCTCGTAGAGTATCCTCCCTATGGGCTTAACACCGCCTGCGAGGTCGTCTCTGAGCCATCCTTCGATGGAGGCCGACGGGATGATCGAGCGGGCATAGACCTGCCGCTTCCCCCCGGCGAGGAGCCATATTTCGCGCTCTATTACGTCAGCCCCTATATCTTCCAAGAGATAGGAAGCCGCCTCTTCGGTAATGGTGTTGACGGAATTAAGCCTCACCTCCACACCGGAGACGGATTTAAAGAGTGCCTCAAGCAGGAGCGTAAGCGAGCCGTCGGAGAAGACGAGCATCCTTTCTCCCGGGCTAAGTCTTGCCAGTGGCCCGGACTCCATGAGTTCGTCAGGGCGTCGCCACCCGTTTATAAGTGTAAAAGAGAAGCTCATTACAAAGAGAAAGGTAACATAATACCAAGCTTATGGTCAATACCAACGCACGGGGGTGGCTGTGGGGTTTTGAGATTCTACTTGAAATAAAATAAAAGAAGGGCGCCCCGTCAACTCCGGAACGCCCCTCTAAAGAAAACATTATATTAAAAGCTTCAATATAAACTTATATCTGACCCTCGTCATCATGTGAGGCGTGTATCTCGGTATTAGCGCACTGCTGAGCCATCGTCGACCTGTAGAATGCGTCTATGCTGCACTTAATGGCCTCCGATGCGCTCTTATCGGAAAGGCGAAATATCTGTAGCAGTTTGCCTACGTAGATCATCTCGTCCGGGCTCATATCCGAGATTTCAAAACCGCGCGCCGGGAGACGACCATAACCCGCGAGCTCTTCTTGAAGAGACGGGATACCAAGCTCGCCCTCCGGGGGCTGATAACCCGGCTTGTGGACGTCACCCTCTCCAGAGAGCAGCCAATCGACCGAGAGGCCGTAGAGGTTGGAGAACCTGATGACCAGATCGGTCGGAAGCTCTCCCCTCTTCTTATAATTAGAGAGCGCCTGGGGGGTAACACCAAGGACCCTGGCTACGGCGGAGTCATTTTTGAGTTTACCCGCCCAGCGCATTCTTTCTATTGTATCTGAATATTTAACACCCATTGTTCACTTCTCCTTGACATTTAATTTAGCTTAACTTAATATTATTGTGAGAAAACATGACCGTAAATCAATCTACTGTTACAGTTGAGACCTGCAATGCCTTTAAAATCAACAACTAAACATAATATGAATCACCCAAGCCTACTGTTTACAAGATATATAAACCGGGACGATAGAACGGCAATTACGTCTGAAAGCATCAACACACAATGAAATTAATTGCTTTACTTATTAAGCTGCAAGTATAACGATTAGGAGGAGGTTTTCTGTGAGGTATGCAAATTTACTTTATAATAACTTAAGACAGCTCATTAAAACCAATAGAGCATTCATGTTAAAATATATAAAATGACATACAAACTACCTACTATAACTGCAAGTCGCCACTACTTAAATCTCTCCTCAAGCCAGAGACTAAGCAGTAAGAATATTTACATTGAGCGAAACCAATGCATAGGGAATTATAGCAAGCCTTACAGACCACAATGTACTCCTAATCACGATGAATTACCGGTCTATATATAACTTGGTTCAATTGTGTTCTTTTACACAATTAAGTGTCAATTATATGAATTAAAGTCCACAATGTCAATATTAATAATACTTCTCTCACTTCCCGGCCTATAACAGACTCCATAAACCTGAATAAACTCCTGTTTAATTAGCTCTCTTTTCGTGTTATACTTTTTTTCTCAAAAAAAAACATACTATCCTCATCATAACCAAAAGCATGAGAATCGATGAAACGGTCAAACAATAGAGGGTTAATTGAGCGGACGAAGAGGCTTACAAAACTCTATTATCTGAAGATACTCCGCATAAACGATCCGCCCGAGAAGATTGCACTCGGGGCGGGTATAGGGGCGTTTATAGGTTTCATGCCGACAGTTGGCACGGCCATGCTATTCTCCGTCCTATTCGCGCACCTCTTTAAAGCAAATAAGGCAGCCGCTATACTTGGCACCTTTGTAATGAACCCTATATCGAGCCCTATCGTATGGTCGGCTAGCGCGGCACTTGGGAGTCTGATATTTTGGAATGACATGGCATCTTTCATGCACATTGGAACCGACTTCGGTCAACTGAAGGAGACCATCGGCAAGGACCTTCTGGCATTCTTCACTGGAAATTTTATCCTGTCGGCCATTGGAGGAGTGGTCGTATACAATATGGTGCTTAAGGGGGTAATACGGCGCAGGGAGAAGAAGGCCGCTAAGAAATTCAAGAAGAGGGTCATACATCAGAGCGAGACGAAGACGCAGTAGTTCGCCCCCCCT
>JAJCZG010000054.1 GCA_029262475.1 Deltaproteobacteria bacterium | reverse complement strand
CACACGGGTTATTCATTGCAACTTGCACCCCGTCACCTGCCATCACCTCTTCACTGGAGGCGTTAGCTGGTACGGCAGCCGCAACAAACCCTAATACGGCTAGTGCCATTAAGAATGTCCCAAATGTCCTCTTAATCCTCTTCATCTTAATATCCTCCCTTTCTCCCCTCCGGCATCTCTTCCGGAAGTTCGCGATCCTGATTACGAATATCCATTCATCTCTTTCGCCAAGAGCAACTCAAACCCCATGTTTTTTAAAGCTGCGAGCGATATTTCCCGTAAAACGCCCCCCCTTATTAACCTTTATGACGGCGCACGGCTCCTTATCATTTGCTGATACGGAAGTCTTCTCATGGGTTTTGTTATTGTCGCCACTAATCTTCTTCATGACTAGACTTTAGCGGACTGTGGGAATTACGGCTGTAAGGGAGCTTACAATTCAGGCGGTCTTTTTTTGCGGAAGAATGAAGGCGCGACCATCAGTTATTATTTCACCGCTCTTTTTCAGCTTACTTAGCTCAAGGGTGACGGTCTCTCGAGTGGAGCCGATGAGGTTACTTAATTCCTGGTGCGATAGGCGTATCTTTATCTTACGCCCCTCGGGGCACTCCTCGCCGTACTTATCGGCGAGGTCATAAAAGAGCGAGACAAGGCGACTACGTACGTCTTTAAAGATGATATTCTCGTAACGATTTTCTATCTTTCTGAGCCTTAGCCCTATTAGCTTTGTAACGGAGAAGGCGAATAGCGGGCTCTGATGGAGAAAATCTTCAAAGTCGGATCTTTTCACCGCGCATATGAGAGAATCCTCAAGCGCAACGGCGCTCGTCTCGCGCTCCTCCTCACCGGCGAGCGTCAGCTCGCCAAAGATATCTCCCGGCTCAAGGATCTCTAAAGTTATCTCCTTACCGTCTTCAGAGAGGCGCGTTGTCTTTATACGCCCCTCCATGACTATATAGAGGGTCTCGTCCCTGTCGCCCGCGTTGTAGATATAGCCGCTCTTCTTGACGTTAATATGCGTCATGAAAGAGGCCATCATCTCCTTCTCCGACTCGCTCAGCTCGGCGAAGTGGCGCGCGCTGGCGAGGTGCCAGAGGTTACAGGCCTTTATATCAGTCATCTTTCCCCTTCTATCTAATATATACGCCGTCAAGACGGTCAAAATACGATAAATAGCCCCCTGCCGACACACTGATGCCGACAGGGGGAATAAATCCGCTAACGAACTATTTTTTTACCCACTCGCCTTCCGGGCTCTCTACCCACCAGCCGGAGCTCGCATTCTTTATCCAGCTCCTGGCGAAGAGGTCTCTGATGTCGGCGACCCTGGAGGGTTCAAAATTATTTGCCGCAGTAATTTCACCGTAGAGGGCGGCACGGTCCTTATTCTCCTGGCTTAAGAGCCTTCTGATCGCCGCCTTATCCTTTAAACCAAGCCCTTCGGCGGGACGCTCCACAAGAAAACCGTCCTTTGATATTCCAACCGCCCCTTTGTCAAGGTAGGGTATGACTTGAGGAGCCCTCTCCTGAATGGACTTTTTTATCTTCCTTATCGCCGGTGTGGATACGTTTATATCGGCGTCGGCGGCTACGGCCTCGGGGACTCCGAACTTTATAAAGCTAAATACTTTCGTGCCCTTAAAACGGCTCTGAGGTGTAACCCCCTCTCCGGGGGCGTCCTTGCCTTCATCCGCTTCAGGAACGCCAGAGCCTCTACCCCATACCTCTTCCACTATCTCGTCGGCGACCTTTTCAACTGCCGCCGCCGGAAAGTAGATATTTATCGTTACGCAAGAGGCCACTATAAATACGGCGGCCGTAGCGAGAACGATATTTGTAAGCTTACGAATTTTTATATTCATGACTGACCTCCAATAGTTATCAAAAGAATCTGTAGAGATTACATTATTACAGCGATACCGATTAAATTCAAGGCAAACCATCTAAAACCTCATGCCCTCCCCTACTTCGCAGTCTCTATCCTCTTTAACCTTTCAACCATCTCCTTAAAGGAGACTTTTCTGCTATAGGTCACGACATCTACCCTCGGTGGTATTAGCCCGCCGCGCACGAGGTAACCCTTTTCACCGTCGTTTTCTATCCCGCGCAAGATAAAATTATCGTTCCTCAGGCTGCCGCTAAAGCCGAGCTTCGAGTAACCGTAGCTATCAAAAAACCTGTAGATACCGGTACTGAAGACCGCGCCGGCGCCGCCGGAACCTATAACGGAGATATTTTTTAACGCCTGGACACTAATCTTCTGACTAACGCCACGTCTCCTTACCGTCCCGATCTTAGCCTCGAAGCTCTCGGGCTGCCCGGCGGTGATGACTAAACCCTTAACGTAACCCTCGAGTACCCCTGTGATGCCCCCGTACTCGAATGCCCCTGTAAGCTCGCCGAGATCAAGCTCTTTAAGCTCTATATCGCTCCTTACGGAGGCGGCAGGAGAAAAGATATCCTCTACCGATATCTCGCTCACCCTGATAGATCCATTAAATACTTTAAGAAGTATCTCACCTTCGGTCATTAAGGTCGAACCCCGGAGCTCTACCTCGGGTATGGTGCCCGTAAGGCTGCCTTTTAGCGGAGGAAGGCCGAGTGAGAGGCTTAGCTCTTCAAGGGCCAGGGCGTCGATACCTACGGTTACCTTAAGCTCCCTCCAGGGCGAGAGTATACTCGTCATTCCAAGCCCCTTTAACTCCACCACTCCCCCGAATACCGGAATAGTAACATCACCAGCGAGGCTAAAGTCATTTTGCCAGATAACGGGGCTCATACGAAGCCCCTCGAATAGTATTTCATTCCACTCCACCACCCCTACTAAAAGTTCTCCGTAGACGGGCGGCGCGCTCCCCTGCCCCTTTCTTCCTTCAGTCTCCGGCCAGCTAAGGTCAACCGGGAGCGTAAGCGCAAAATCTTCCATAAGGAGCCCGCGCTCTTCCGCCTCAATGGAGGAAAGCTCAAGCGTAAGCTCGCCCGATGCCTTAATAGCTTTAACCCCTCCGGAGGCCCTCAAACGCGCCTTTGCCGAGCCGTCAAGGCTTACCCCGGAGAGGGCCGGTGAGATGGCGGCGGCGTTATCCTTAATGAAAAGGTCGTAAGCGTCGCCGATTGAGGAGACGTTAAGCGTAATACCGGCGGCAAATTCCGGATCTTTATATACTGACTTGACCCCTCCGGAGAAGCCGAGAGAAGCCGCACCTGCAAGGTCAACCTCGCCAATATCCACTGAAAGTTCGCCGCTCTCAAAGACGAATATACCCTTCGTATCCGCCGAGATCGACTTACCTGTGAGGTCGGCAAAAAAGTTTCCAATGAGAAGAGAGAAGTTCGATGCCGAGGCGGTTACGTCGTAAGCAGCCTCCTTAAGCGGCAAAGACGCACTAAGGGAGCCCTTATATTCCACCTCCACCCCCTCGCCGCCCGCGTAGCCGTCCCCGGTCGAAAAAGCGCCGCCCTTTATCGTTCCGGCAGATGAGATCTTTAGACCCAGGACGCCGGCGCGCCCTGGCTTTGCCTTAACCTTCGCCGTTACAGATAGGGCTCCAGAGATAGAGAGGCTATCAAGGCGGGCTCGAAGCATATCCGGAAGGAGCGGTTTAATGGAGCTGATATCCGTCTCCAAGAGCGTTACGTTAAGCGTGACCGTTGGCAGGCCGGAGAGTATCTCCGAAGCCGCCCCGGAGGCAGTAAGAGACGTAACCTTCGGAATCTTAACTAAGAGGCGTCTAAGGACTAGTTTTTCATCTTCGAGAAAGAGGGTTAGACGAGTATCCAGTAAAAGTTTATTCCCTTTTGTATCAAAGACATTACCCTTCTCCCCCGCTCTAAAACCCGTTAACGTAAGCGCTGAGTTAACTTTTATGCCTTCCTTAACGCTGCCTTTAATCGCAGCGGTTCTATCAGCCGAACCCTCCACAATGAAACCGGCAGGGAGTATCTCGAAGGGACGGAGTATATCGCTGGCAACGCGTGTCAGGGAGAAGGTTTTGAAACTGACTTCGCCGTCTACGGCGGGGTTTCCTGATAAGAGCCCTTGTATATCACCTTTAAGCTCTGCCTTCCCGAAGGCCGGTGAGTCGAAGAGCAACTCGTCTACTGAGAGCTTCTCCAGACCGGTATCGTAGAGGGCTTTAAGCGTGAGTTTGTGAGGGGCTGAGCCACTAAGGTCTCCCTTACCGGCGGCAGAGATGGAAAGATTAAGCCCTACTGTCGAG
>JAJCZG010000053.1 GCA_029262475.1 Deltaproteobacteria bacterium | reverse complement strand
GCTACGACATCCGGCGCTTTGCCGCTCTCCGGGAATACGCGTCCGCCCCTTTCGGTTACGAGCGGGAGAGAGAGCGAAGCGAGAAAGTCCATCAGCTCGGGGGCGAAGAAGGCGGAGAAGGCCTGCCTTAGAAAGCGGCCCGTCCTGCCGAAGTGCTCAATAAACTCCGGGAGCGGTGCGACGTTAGTGATGTTACAACGCCCCTTTCCCGTTATGGAGAGCTTTAGTCCCGGGCGTTTCATCTTCTCAAGTATTAAAACCTGTGCGCTTCGCTTCGCCGCCTCACCCGAGGCCAAGAGCCCTGCCGGGCCGCCGCCGATTACGACGACTCTATTCTTTGTCATTTTTTAGTCTCATTTCGAAGTATTTGGCGCCTACTATAAACGTCTATCTTTAGCCGTTATATTCTAACGCCTTTAAGGTGAATTATCTATCCAATTAAGGGGAGTAACGAAGGAGGTATGGCGAGGGGGCTTTAATGGGTGGATTATCCGGGGAGCTCGTTAACGCTTTAAAGTTCGGGACGTAAAAAAGGGGGGGCAAAACTAGCCCCCCCTCTCAGGGTAATCTTCTATATTATCTGTCTATTCGTGTGCCTATCGTTACGGCCCCTGAAATGCAGTTACCAGTGCCTGAGGCATAACGCGGAGCGTCGTAAAAGTGCGCTGGCGTGCCCTACCACTCGCCGGTGGTCAGGTAGTCGTGCATGGAGTTGGCGGCTCTTCTCGCGTCCCCCATTGCGAGTATGACGGTAGCTCCACCTCTTACGATATCTCCGCCGGAGAATACACCCTTCTTACTCGTCCTGCCGGTATCCGGATCTATGGTGATATTGCCCCACTTATTCGTCTTCATATCGGGGGTCGTCTGCTGTACGAGCGGGTTAGCGCCGTTACCGATGCTTATTATGGCTACGTCTATATCGAGTACAAACTCCGAGCCTTTTATCTCGATGGGCCTTCTCCTGCCTGACTCGTCCGGCTCGCCGAGTTCCATCTTTACGCACTCGACGCCATGAAGTCTGCCGTCATCGTCGCCGAGAAATTTTTTCGGAGCGGTGAGGAGCTGGAAATTTAAACCCTCCTGCCCGCCGTGGTGAATCTCTTCTTCTCTAGCTGGCATCTCTTCTCTGGAGCGCCTGTATACGATGGATACCTCTTCGGGGCAGAGCCTAAGGGCGGTACGCGCGGCGTCCATAGCCGTATTACCTGCGCCGAAGACGGCGACCTTCTTACCCCTGAGGACCGGTGTGTCGTGGCCCGGGAATTCGTAGGCGCGCATGAGGTTGACACGCGTAAGGTACTCGTTCGCCGAGTAGACGCCGACGAGGTGCTCGCCGGGGATATTCATGAAGTACGGGAGCCCCGCGCCGGTGCCGACGAATACCGCATCATAGCCATCGGCCATGAGCTCGTCGACGGTATCAAGCTTTCCTACGACGGAGTTAAGTTCAATCTCAACCCCCATGCGCGAAAGGTACTCGACCTCGGCCTTGACGATATTCTTCGGGAGCCTGAACTCCGGGATGCCGTACATAAGCACGCCGCCCGCGACATGGAGAGCTTCAAATACTTTTACGGTATGGCCTTTCTTCACCATATCGCCTGCGACGGTAAGCCCGGCCGGTCCGCCCCCGACGACGGCGACCTTCTTGCCGGTGGAGTGCGCAAGCTCGGGGATGGTAACCTCACCGTGCTCTCTCTCGTAGTCGGCGGCAAAACGTTCGAGCCTGCCGATAGATACAGGGTCATTCTTCTTTCCTATTATACAGACCTTCTCGCACTGGTCTTCCTGCGGGCACACCCTGCCGCATACCGCCGGTAATCCGTTCGTCTCTTTAAGCTTTTTAGCGGCATCGAGGAACTTGCCCTCTGCGATGAGTTCTATAAACCAGGGTATATCGATATTTACCGGGCAGCCCCCGACGCAAAGCGGCTTCTTGCACTGAATGCACCTCTTTGCCTCTTCAATGGCGGCCTCCGGGGTAAAGCCGAGAGGAACCTCGTAAAAGTTCCGTACCCTCTCCTTCGGGTCCTGTTCACCCATCGGCTGCTTCGGGATCTGCATCCGGGCTTTCATCTCTTTGGGGTCCATTAAGACGGGCTCCTTTCATAGCATTTTTCACCTTCGTGATAGGTAAGCTCCTCGACGGCCATCTTCTCTTCCTTCAGATAACTCCTGTTACGGTTGATGAGCTCTCCGAAATCAACGAGATGTCCGTCGAACTCCGGGCCGTCTACGCAGACAAATTTAATCTCTCCGTCTATCGTTACCCTGCAAGCGCCGCACATCCCGGTGCCGTCCACCATTATCGGGTTAAGGCTTACCATCGTAAGTATTTTATGTGGCCTTGAAACCTCGGCAACGGCCCTCATCATCGGCACGGGGCCGACACCAAGGACAAAGTCCGGGGCACAGCCGTCGTCTATAAATTTTTGCAGTATTTGAGTTACAAAACCGTGGTGGCCGTAGCTGCCGTCGTCTGTAGTGATGTAAAGCTTGTCGCTCGCAGCCTCCATCTCTTTTTCGAGTATCAGGAGGTCTTTCGTCCTCGCCCCAATTATCGAATGCACGGTATTACCGGCCGCTTTAAGGGCCTCGGCTATAGGAAGAACCGGTGCGGTACCGATGCCGCCTCCGATACAAACGGCCGTACCGAAGTTCTCGATATGGGTCGGCATACCAAGCGGGCCGACGACATCCAGAATATGATCGCCTACGCCTAGAGAGCCGAGTATGTTAGTGGACTTCCCCACCTCCTGAAAGATGATGGTAACCGTCTCTTCATCAGAGCCGACTATGGTGAGAGGAATCCTTTCGCCCGCCTCGTTCATACGGAGTATTATGAACTGGCCGGCCTTTCGCTTCTTGGCAATCTGTGGGGCACGGACCTTGTACTGGTACACGCCGTGCGATAACTCTATCTTCTCTGTAATCTCATACATATCAGGACTGCGCTCCTTTCATGAATTGGTCTTTTACGTCTTATTTTATAATCTTTTATAAGAATTTTACAAGTATTTTCGTCAATTCTCAGACAGTATCATGTGTATAAGAAATTCTGTATTTCCCTTTGCTCCCTTGATAGAGGACTCGTCAACGGCAAAAATTTTAAAGCCCAGAGAGGTAGCAAAATCTTTTATATCTTCGACGACCTCCTGGTGGAGCGAAGAATCGCGCACTATACCGCCCTTTCCAACCCTGCCCTTTCCGACCTCGAATTGTGGTTTTATGAGAGCTATTACGGCTGCACCAACCTTCAGAAGCGGGATAACACAGGGAAGTACCTTCTTTAGCGAGATGAAAGAGACGTCTATGACAGCTATATCAACCCTGCCGTCTATCTCTTCTGCCTTGAGGGAGCGAATGTTTTGCCCCTCGATGAGAGTTACCCGTTCGTCGTTCCTGAGTGACCAGTCTATTAGCCCCTTGCCGACATCTATGGCGGTTACGTGTGTTGCGCCCTCCTTCAGGAGGCAGTCGGTAAAGCCTCCTGTGGAGGAGCCAACGTCAGCAGCCGTAAGCCCCCCGACGTCTATACCGTGTTTATCCAAAAATCCCTTTAGCTTTACGCCTCCCCGGCTTACGAATGGGGCGTCTTCCTTAAGCGTAACCTCTGCCGAAGTATTAACGAGGGTGCCTGCCTTATCAACGAGGCGGCCTTCGACCGAGACCTTGCCGGCCATTATAAGCGCCTTAGCGCGCGTCCGGCTCGACACCAGCCCCTTATCGAAAAGGAGGTTATCGATTCGCGATTTGGCGTTTTGTGTCATCTGAGGCGATAAACTTTCTTACGAAGCGTGCAATGCCTTCGGCGTCGAGGCCAAGCTCTCTTCTGAGTTCCTCCTGGGTGCCGTGCTCTATTAGCCTGTCGGGTATG
Source organism: Deltaproteobacteria bacterium (assembly GCA_029262475.1). Classification (GTDB taxonomy): domain Bacteria; phylum Desulfobacterota; class GWC2-55-46; order GWC2-55-46; family JAJCZF01; genus JAJCZG01. The sequence continues at coordinate 6,503 of JAJCZG010000053.1, read as the reverse complement.
CCGTGTCTCTTAAGTGGACACCTGACGCCGTGCTCCTCAAGGAGCTCTCCAACGGCGCTCCCGAAGCCGCCCTGAAGCACACCCTCTTCAACGGTAACGAGCCTGCCGGTCTTCACTGCGGCTTCGAGTATCGTATCCGCGTCAAGGGGTTTAACAAAGCGGCTGTTTACGACCCCGGCGTCTATGCCGGCTTCTTTTAACTTCTCCGCCGCTTCGAGAGACGGGTTAACCATCGACCCGAGGGCGAGGATCGTAACGTCTCTTCCTTCCCGTAAAATCTCTGCCGTGCCTATCGGTATCTCTTCCAGCTTTACTGAAAGATCCACGCCGATGGCACTCCCCCTCGGGTAGCGAATCGAAACGGGCGCTCCATATTTCGTAGCCGAATAAAGGAGCATTCTTAATTCCCCTTCGTCCTTCGGTGCGGTGACGACCATATTCGGAAGGTGCCGAAGATAGGCGATATCGAAGATGCCGTGGTGCGTCGGGCCGTCGGCCCCGACGATGCCGGCCCTATCGAGCGCGAGCACTATGGGGAGCTTATCTATGCATATGTCGTGGAAGACCTCGTCGTAGGCCCTTTGAAGGAATGTCGAGTATATTGCCGTAATGGGTATAAAACCCTCCTTCGATAGCCCTGCGGCGAATGTAATGGCGTGCTGTTCGGCTATGCCAACGTCAAAGAAGCGTGAGGGGAATTTTTCGGCGAATTTACTAAGCCCCGTCCCCTCCGGCATCGCTGCGGTGATAGCCACGACGCGCGGGTCGGATTCGGCAATCTCCAGGAGCGACGAACTGAAGATATTCGTATATGATGGTCCGGTGGATTTTACAGGGACCCCGGTTTCAAGATCGAACTTCCCTATGCCGTGGAAGAGCGACGGGTTTTCTTCAGCGGGCAGGTAACCCTTGCCCTTCTTGGTAATGATATGCAAAAGGAGAGGGCCTTTGAGGTCATCCATGCCTTTAAAGGTCTTAATGAGTGTTGGTATATCGTGCCCGTCCAGAGGGCCTACATAATTAAAGCCCAGCCCCTCGAAGAGCATACCCGGCGTAAAGAAGGTAATGAGCGAGTCCTCGGCGCGTTTGGCCAGGTGTCTGAGCTTACCGCCGATACGCGGGACCGAGCCCATGAAGGCGTCTATCTCCTGCTTTAGTTTATTGGCGAAACGCCCTGTTATCTTCCTGCTCAGGAAGTTCGAGAGTGCGCCGACGTTTTTGGCGATACTCATCTCGTTGTCGTTTAGGATGACTATCATATTCTTTTTTAAGTGTCCGGTCTGGTTTAGCCCCTCGAAGGCAAGCCCGGCGGTGAGAGAGCCGTCGCCTATGACGGCGACTACTTTAAAATCCTTACCTGCCAGGTCGCGGGCGACGGTCATGCCAAGAGCAGCGGATATGGATGTGGAAGAATGCCCCGCCGTGAAGGCGTCGTGCGGGCTCTCCTTGGGTTTGGGGAAGCCACTTATGCCGTCCTTTTGCCTGAGCGTATGGAAATTGTCTCTCCGGCCTGTGAGTATCTTATGGGCGTAGGCCTGATGTCCCACGTCCCATATGATCTTGTCGTCGGGCGTAGAGAAGGTATAATGGAGCGCGAGCGTAAGCTCGACCGCTCCGAGACTTGAGGCGAGGTGTCCGCCGGTGGCCGAGACTGTCTCCTTAATAATCTCGCGTATTTCGCAAGCTACCTGAGGTAGTTCGTCAACGGAGAGCTTCTTCAGATCCGCAGGGCTATCTATAGTATCTATCAGTTTGGTTGTCATAATATTTTTATCCGTACCTGCCAGCCCGGCTGTATAAGGGGGCGGGTAATTTTAATTTTTTCTATCTACAATATAGCGTGCTATCCGGCGCAGCGGCTCCGCGCCGGGGCCAAATCCCGATATGGCCTCGACGGCCCTCTCGACGAGTTCCCTTGAGCGTTCCTTCGACTCTTCAAGGCCTATTAAAGCGGGATAGGTAGCCTTATTTAACTTTGCATCAGCGCCGACGGTCTTCCCTATCTCACTGGTCGAGCCCTCGACGTCAAGTATATCGTCGGCTATCTGGAAGGCAAGCCCTACCAGCTCGGCGTACCTTGTAAGGCTCGAAAGCTCGTCCGTGTCGGCCCCGCCGATTATCGCCCCGCTCCTTACGGCAGCGCGCAAAAGCGCCCCGGTCTTTAGTATATGAATATTTTCAAGCTCGGCAAAGCTTATCTCCGAACCCTCGCTCTCTATATCCACCATCTGGCCGCAGACCATTCCGCCGGGACCGGCTCCGTGGGCAACCTCGAAGACCACCCTCAAGGCCGCCGCCTTGTCTGCGCCGTTAAACGCGGATTCGGAGATGAGCTGGAAGGCGAATGTCAGGAGCGCGTCTCCTGCGAGTATCGCCGTCGCTTCGTCGAACTTTTTGTGGCAGGTTGGGTTGCCTCTCCTGAGATCGTCATCGTCCATCGAAGGCAGGTCGTCGTGCACCAGCGAGTAGGTGTGTATGCACTCGAATGCGCAGGCCGTACTTATCGCTTCGGCCTCTTTGCCGCCCACGGCCTCGCAGGCCGCAAGCACGAGTATGGGCCGTATCCTCTTTCCTCCGGCAAAGACGCTGTAGCGCATGGCGCGGCAGAGCTTGCTATGAGACTTACCGTCCGGCGGTAAGAGTCTATCAAGGGCCGTATTTACCTTCTCGGCCTTCTCTGTGAGGTATTCTTTTAACTCCAAGTTAGTCCCTTTTATAAGTGGATACGGGCAAACCGAACCGGTGTCTAATAATAGCAGAATAAGAGGGGGAACACAAGAAATGGAGAAGATGGTAGTGGCCCAGGCCCGTCCGGTCGCTTGTAACCATACAGGTGCTCCAACGACAGACGGCCTCGGGCAAAAGGCCGGGAAAGGGGGGATTAATTGGAGGAATAGCCGCTACGCGTGATTAGATGGATTTAAGGCGTGGAAAAGACGTGTACCATCACACTTTCGGAAAAACCCGGTATTTAAGACGCTACTTATCCCCGCCACAGGTCTAGCGAAGGAGACTTAATTCTATAAACTCTTCTCTTTAGGCTCAAGCATGCCTGATTTATTTGGGGATAACTGCCTGTTGTACTCCTCGATAACGGCCTTTTCCAGTACGTCTCTGGCCGAAGCGTCTGTCGGGTGGACAAGATCCTTATAAGAACCTGTCTTAAGTCGCTTGGCAGGCATGGCGACAAAATAACCGTTTGGACCCTCAATGAGTTTCATATCACGAATCGCCCAACTGTCATTTATCTTAATGGTAACGAAAGCCTTAAGGACTCTATCTCCGTCAACAGGTACGACCTTTACTTCGGTAATATTTAGTGCGCCCATAGTTTCCTCCATTGAAATCCGTTCAAAGGTGAATAATACTTAGAGAAACTTAAAATCTCTGGCTATAACCAAGCGTTTTGTGCCGGAAGGCATACGCCTTTCGTAGCATTATGTAGATAAGCTAATAACATCTAGGCAGTGACACATTGCGGACAGATTGGGAAAATAGTGCGGGTATACTGTTTTTTTTGATTTTTATGGAGGTAAACGCCCGCTCAATTAAGAGAGGGTGGATAGTTAATTAAGCCCATAGGGAATATAGATAAAATAAGCCCTTTTCAGCCTATCCGGAGCTTATAGCGTCTCGTCTTATGGCGATCTTCATTATTAAATCCTTAAAATATCCCTTAAGATGGGTTACAATTACGCTCACAACAAAGAAAATACATCAACAGGACGAGGATACAGATTATTGATGCAGAGCCAGGTTATATCCCAAGCAAAGATCAGCCGCCCGCAAGTTCAAAATATATATTTACGTGATAACTTCTTTAATATTCTCGATGATTGTCGGAGTAAGCCAATAATATGGATTACGTCACCTCCCGGTGCGGGCAAGACGACCCTTATCAGCAGTTATATAGACTCGCGCAACCTTCCATGCTTGTGGTATCAAGTCGACGGTAATGATAACGACCCGGCGTCCTTCTTTCATTATCTTGGACTCTCCGCCGTTAAGGTAAACCCCGGAAGAAAGAACCCGTTACCTCACTTTACGCCGGAGTACGTCTTCGGGCTTCCCGCTTTTACCGAAAAGTACTTTTCGGAGCTATACAGCAGGTTAAAACCAGGATCGGTTATAGTATTCGATAATTACCAGGAAGCCCCGGGCGCTTCCATTCTGCATGATATAATTCATAATGGTATAAGCCGCATACCGGACGGGGTAAATATAGTCTTTATCAGCCACTCCTCTCCGCCTCCGGTTCTTTCAAGGTTAAGGCTTAAAAAGTTAATGGAGGTAATTACCTGGGACGATATCCGTTTAACCTCCAAGGAGGCGCATGGTATCGCTCTGGCCAAGGGGATTAATGACATATCAGATGCCGGAGTAAGGATCCTTCTCTCCAAGACCGACGGTTGGGTCGTCGGCCTTCTTCTGCTCCTTGAGAGCGATAAGACGGAGAACCTTCCGTCCGAGCTATTTGAAGATAAAGATCATAGCAAGGTCTTTGATTACTTCACTGAGAAACTCTTCATGAAACTTAAGGAGGGTGATAAAGAGTTCCTGCTACTGACGTCTCTACTTCCAAGCATGACGGCGCAAATGGCCGGGGAGCTCACAGGGAGTGACAGCTCTTCACGCATTTTGGCCTCACTTAGTAGTAAAAGCTATTTTATTCATAAGCATCCGGGCGTTAAAACGCGTTATCAGTTTCATCGTCTCTTCCGCGATTTTCTCTTAACGCGTTTAATGGCCGCCGCAAGCTCAATCGACGTGCCTCTCTACTCAAAGAAGGCCGCCGAGTTACTTGCCGCCGACCTTCAGCTTGATGACGCGGTAACTCTATTTTGTAAAGTTGAAGAGTGGGGTGCCGTTGCCGGGATAATTTGCTCCGAGGCCGCCTCCATGCTTGAGCAGGGCAGGCATAAGACCATTATAAAGTGGTTGGATCTACTGCCTGAAGATATGCTTACCGAAGACCCGTGGCTCCTATTTTGGAAAGGCAATTCTTTTATGCCTTATGACCAGCAAAGAGGTCACGAGAGCTTCAAGGCCGCCTTTGATCTCTTCGAGGAAGCGGGCGACCGGCAGGGCATGCTCCTTAGCTGGTCCGGTGTCGTAGACTCCATAATACATGCATTTGACGACCTTAAGCCGCTGGACCGCTGGATAAATAAGCTGGATGAAATATTGCGTGACGACCCGAGCTTTCCGTCAGAGGAGATAGAAGCGCGCGTCACTCTCTTTATGTTCCTGGCCTTGTCTTTCAGGGCGCCCCACCATCCGGATATGCGCCTCTGGGTTGAGAAGACATACGCGATATTTAATCACATCCCCTCGCCAAACCTGAAGGCCAGGTTCGGCCTCTGCCTGGTCGACTACTTTATCTGGGTAGGGGAGCTTCAGAAGGCGGATCTTATAATCGGCCAGCTCTCGGTGGAGACAGACTACAGTGAGTACTCTCCCATCTCCAAGTTATCCATTAAACTCAGCGAGTCATTAAATAACTGGCTCCACGGAAGGTTTGACGACTGCATTGCTACGGTAAGCGAAGGACTTTCAATATCGGAGACCACTGGTATAAGGATATTCGATTATTTCTTCTACGGACACGGTGCCGTCAGTTCGCTTACGAGCGGGAGAGCTTCGGCGGCAGGTGTGTATATTGAAAAGGCCGCCTCGGTCCTGAACGAGAATATGCGTTTTTGCTCTTCTTACTACCACCATATCGTCGCCTGTCAAAAGCTCCTCTCAAACGACCCTGCCGGGGCGCTTGAGCATGAGAAGCGTTCTCTTACGCTCTCGACGGAGGTAGGCTCTCCCTTTGCCGAAGCCATGAACCGTACCGGTATGGCGTTAATAGAGTATACGCTTGGAGATAAAGAGAAGGCGCACCGGGAATCTTCCCTTGCCCTAGAGCTTGCCAGAAAGAACGGGAGTGTCTTTATCGAATATATTGCTCATCTCTTTAATGCCTACTTCTCCCTTAATTCGGGAGAAAAGGGTAAGGCGGCGGAGATACTCCGGGAGGCAATGGCCATTGGCCGCACGAAGGGGTTAGTTAATTTCCATATGTGGCATCCGGATATTATGGCGAAGCTCTTAGTGCTCGCACTGGAGGAGGGGGTAGAGGAGGAATACGCCTGTAAGCTTATCCGTCTTCATGAAATTTTCCCGGATAAAGCGCCACGTCACCTTAATAACTGGCCGTGGCGCATTAAAATATCCCTGGCCGGGGGCATGGAAGTCAGGGTAGACGGAGAGCCTCTTCAGTTTAAGAGGAAGGCTCCGAAGATACCGATAGAGATGTTAAGGCTCCTTACCGTCTTCGGCGGAAAGGATGTTCCCGAGCACAGGATGTCGGATATTTTATGGCCCGAGGCCGATGGAGACGCCGCCCATGACGCCTTCACAACCACACTTAAACGGCTTAGAAAACTTATTAACGTGGATAACGCTCTTCTTCTTACAGGCGGCGCTCTCTCCCTTAATCCGGTTTATTGCTGCAC
>JAJCZG010000052.1 GCA_029262475.1 Deltaproteobacteria bacterium | reverse complement strand
GCCATTGCGCCCGCCGGTGTGTTGTGAACCAGGTGCATCTCCATTGGAAGAACACCCTCTGATACGGTATGCTCCGCCGGGGTATGGAAGTGGATGTGGTTAAAGCTGTACTCTACCCCGTCTAGCTGAAGCGAGTCTGCGGTATTTGCACTCTCGGGGAAGATAGCTAAGGTATAGAAATCCCTTACAGCCTTAAAGGAACGCCCTTTATAATCGAGGCACAGCGGCGGCAGAGGCGAAGAAAGCGCCCCGCCAAGCTCTACCGGAGACTGACGCTCTCCACTACACGCGATTGGATAAAGCTCGTGCCATCTATCCGGGCCGTACTCACCTTCGTAAGACCAATCAGGAGTTTCAATCTTTTTCTTCATCTACCCTCTAATACTCAGTAACTAGAAAAAAGGCGCATGCGGTTAGCTGCATGCGCCCCTCTTCGAATATTAACGTCTTCAAAATCTGATAAAGTCGCCCTGCTAATTCGACCCGGCTGAAAGGGAACGCCTGTTTAGAGGCTGAACCGGGCGGTTATTGCCCTTAAATATCTCACCGAAGGCGTTAATCTGTTTTGCACTCATGGTTACGGGGTCGTTTAAGACCAGCCATGTAACCCCTTCCGTACAAGGCGGGGTCGTAAGCGAGCCGGAGTATGTGGTATAACCCCTTTTAGCCGGAAGGAGGCCTTCGGCATCTACGAGGACGCCCGCGTCACGGCTTCCGACTTCATGGGGGAGGAAAGCCCATACGTTATCGAATGCCGAATTGTGAGGCCCGGATATTATCATTACGCCTACTACCGCGAGTGCGCCGTCTGCGCTCTTATGGACGAGGTGCATTTCTATCGGGGCGTTTACGCCGTCTACCGTATGCTCGCTCGGGCCGTGGAAGTGAAACTGCAGGAGGTCGTAGCTCTTACCACCAACTTTTATGGAACTTCCGGGAGCGTAGTTAGCCTGCACGGTATGGCCGTTATTTAAAATATTAAGGCCGGACTTCTTATAGTTAAAGGTTATATCCTCAAGGTCTTTTAGGGCCGCGCGTGTAATATTAATTGGCGACTGCTTAGTGCCCTTACCGCAGGCAGCGTAGTCCGCGGAGAGTGAACCCCAGTGACTTGGCCCCTCGGCCCCGGTATAGTCCCAGTGGACGCCGTGCGACTTGGCCTTGCCGCCGTCGCCGTGTCCGTCTCCGTGGTCTGGGCTCTTCGCCCCGGAATATGACGACATACCAAGAGTGACAACCAGTGCCGCCGCAGGCAAAAACAAGCTAAATTTCTTTAAGACAGATATTCTTTCACTCATTATCTCTTCTCCTCTTCATAGTAAATTCAGCAGTACTCTCAGTGCAGGCAGCCTGGTTGCCGCCGGGTTTGCGCGGCATAGGTCGCAGTGCGGGTGCGGCGGCTTACCCATTTAAAATATCTCAAGGCGCGTCTTCTTTCAGTCAACTTTCTCAAGGAGTTCGTGGAGCGTAAGGAGCTTTGTCACGACGAACTCTCTGGTGCCTGCCGGGAGATCTATGACGATCTCATCATCGACCTCCTTCCGGAGAAGGGCCCTTCCGATAGGCGAGTTAACGGATATCTTTCCGTTCCTCGGATCCACTTCCTCGGGGGTGACAAGCTCGTAGGTGACGACCTCACCAGTGTCCTGGTCTTCCAATGTGACCCTTGCGCCGAATGCGATAGAATCCCTCGGTATGTCGTCGAGCTTCAAGCTAGAAAGCGCCTCTATCCTCGACGATAGCTGCGAGGCGCGCGCCTGAAGGAAACTCTGGCGCTGCTTGGCGGCGTCATACTCCGAGTTTTCACTCAGGTCTCCGTGGGCCGCCGCAGTCTTAAGATCCCTCGGAACATCTACCCTGAGTTCTCTCGATACCTTCTCGAATTCCTCTTCAAGGCGCTCAAGCGCTGGAAGTTTAAGCATTATTAAATACTCTCCATATAAAAATAAAAGTCCGGATCCCGAGACTCAGGCCCGTCTAAGTTCAACCAATGCTTCGATGTGATAAGTCTGTGGAAAGAGATCCACGACCGACGCCCGCGTAGGCGTATACCCTCTTGAAGCAAAAAGGGCCATGTCTCTTGCGAGCGACGGAGGGCTGCAGGAAATATAGATTATACGCTCCGGCTGAAGATCGGTGACGGCCTTTAAAATTTCTTTTGCTCCACCGCGTGGAGGGTCTAATACTACCACATCCAGAGTACCGCTTGCAATATCTTTGGCCCCGGAACTTTTAAGCCATTCACTAACCCCGGAGGCTACAAAATCAATATTTTTAACCCCTGCGGAGCGCGCATTCCCGCGCGCTATCTTTACCGAAAGGGGCTCCCCCTCTACAGCCGTAACATGGCCCTCCGGGCCGACAGTTTTAGCAAACGGAAGGCTGAAATTCCCAACGCCTGAGTAGAGGTCGAGTATGCGCTCGCCTCCACTAAGTGTTGCGTACTCTACGGCCCTTCGAACGAGCGACCGGTTCCCGGACCAGTTCACCTGGGTAAATACACCGATATCGGCAGATAGCTTAAGGGAAAAGTCTTCAAGGCTGTAGCCGATACGCGTGCTTCCTTCTCTAACTATAGGCCCGCGCCGTCTACCACTTGCTCCCCTGCCCTTACGTCGCCCTCCGCCCTTTGTTGTAAGACGCACCTCGTAACCCTTTAGCCCCTCTACCGGGGATAAGGCCGAACGCCAGTCGAAACCCTCGCTGGCAGAGACATTAAATATTGCGCTAACCGAGCCGTCAGATTCACTAATACCCATCTCAACGCCGGTAAGGGCGTGACGTTTACCCGCGAGACGCGCCTTGATATCGGCGTAGGCAATATTTAAGCGGTCGTCAAGGAGCGGACACGAGTCTATATCAACGACGTCATTTGAAGAGGCCGCAAAAAAGCCCCACTTACTGCCGTCCACATGAAAGGCCGCGCGCAGCCGGTAACCGTAAGGGTTCTCCGACGGCACGGGGTCTTCTATTAGAGGTATATCGACATTACCTATCCTCTTAACAGTCTCCTCGAATATTGTGCGCTTCCAGAGGAGCTGGTTAGGGTAGCTCACATGCTGAAAGGCGCAGCCGCCGCAACGAGCGAAGACACCGCATACCGGCTCGACCCTATCCGGAGACGGCGTTATAATCTCTACTATCTCGGCTTCAAGAAAACTCTTCTTATCGCTTACGACACTAACGCTAAGCTTGTCACCCGGGTGAGAAAAGGGGATGAAGACGACCTTGCCTTTGCCTTCACATTCGTCACCCTGAAGGTGAGCTACACCACTCCCACCATAAGCTAGCGTTTCTATCTCTATTTTCTCTGTCATTTAAGTCCTGGGATTTAAAGGAAATTTTACGGATAAGCTCATCAGCCGAGCATCGATTTCATTACTTCAACGGCATTTAGCGCGTCGCCGCCGTAGGCGTCGGCCGAGACCCTTTCGGCGAACTCGGGCGTAACGACAGCTCCTCCTACGATTGTCTTTGACGGTACACCTTCGGCCTTGAGCTTTAATATGACCTTCTCCATCTCCATAACGGTAGTCGTCATAAGGGCTGAGAGGCCTACGATATCGGCCTTATTATCCTTCGCGGCCTTTACTATCTCGTCGGCCGAGACGTTTTTGCCGAGGTCGATTACGTTAAAGCCGTTATTTTCAAGGAGCGTACAGACGATATTTTTGCCTATGTCGTGGATATCGCCTTCGACCGTCGCCATGACGACGGTGCCGAGTGACGGGCCGGTTGCCCCCTCGAACTCTGACTTTAAGCGCGCGAATGCCTTCTTCATGGTATCGGCCGATAAGATTACCTGCGGGAGGTAATAGCGGTTCGACGCGAAGAGCCGCCCTACCTCGGTTAGCCCTTTAAGGAGCCCGTCGTTACTTACAGTAAGCGGGGCGAGCCCCGAAGCGAGTGCTTCTTCTACAAGGGCGACGATATGATCTTCGTCGCCCTCTACAACGGCAAGGGCGATCTTCTCTTTAATGTCGATCGGCTTCCCGGAGTCACGAGCGGGCTTCTTTTCAGCAGCCTCGCCGGTATCTTTTAAACGGTAGCGGTTAATATATGCCTCGGCGTTCGGGTCTTTATTAAGGAGCACGAGGGACGAGTAGTAAGAGTCCATCATCGCCTCGTTCTTCGGGTTTATAATCGCCGAATCTAGCCCCGCAGCGAATGCCATCGTAAGGAAGTTGGAATTAACAAAAGACCTCTCAGGGAGGCCGAAGCTGATATTGCTTACGCCGAGGGTGGTCGCCAGCCCCAGTTCCTTTTTAACAAGCTCTATGGCCTTAAGTGTCGTTATCGCGCTCCCCGGCTCGGCGCTTACCGTCATGGCGAGACAATCTATTACGAGGTCTTGCGGCCGCAAGCCGGCCTTAAGGGCTTCGTTAAGTATCTTCTCGGCTACGCGTAGCCTGCCTTCAGCCGTTGGAGGGATGCCCTCGTCGTCTAGCGTTAGCCCAAGGAGAGCGCCGCCGTACTTCTTTGCGAGCGGGAGCATCATCTTGAGTTTCTTAATCTCTCCGCTGACCGAATTTATAAGAGGTTTGCCGTCAACGGCCTTTAACCCCTCTTCGATTGCAGCCTCGTTCGGGGAATCGACGACTATCGGGAGCGTGCAGTTATCGTTTACGGAAAAGACCGCCCTCTTCATGGCGGCGGCCTCGTCTATATCCGGGACGCCGACGTTTACGTCCAGGGTGTGAGCCCCGGCTTCAAACTGCGAACGCGCTTCACTCCTGATTAGAGTAGTATTCCCTGCCTTTATCTCTGCCGCGAACTTCTTCTTACCGGTAGGGTTTATCCTCTCTCCAATGAGTATCGGAGCGAGCCCCCCTCCGAAGAGAACGTAGCCCGTCCTGGACGACAGGGCGGTAAACTCGTGGGCCCCTCGGCTTACGGGCTTAGTGGCCCTAAAAGCGTCGCCCATCGCCTTAATATGGGCGTCCGTCGTGCCGCAGCAGCCGCCAAGAACACGTACGCCGGCGTTTGCGAGCTCCGGCACAAGCTTTGCCATCTCGTCCGGAGAGGCCGGGAATATCGTCTCCTCGCCCTTTAAGTACGGAAGCCCGGCGTTAGGCTGGGCGATTAACGGGAGCGAGGTAACATTACTCATAGCCGATATGGCCTTATATATACCTTCAATGCCTAAAGAGCAGTTCGCACCTATGACGTCCGCTCCGAGTGAGTCGGCCGCGATGGCAAAGCTCTCCGGAGGCGTACCGAGGACGGTCCTCATCGTCTCGTCGAATGTCATGGTGGCGATGACCGGTAGCCCGGTGGATTTAGCGCCCATGATGGCGGCCTTCATCTCTTTTAAATCCATCATCGTTTCGATGATGAGGAGATCGGCCCCGCCCTCTTTTAGCGCTTCGGCCTGTTCGGTAAATACATCGAGGAGTTCGTCGAAGCTCTTATCCCCTACGGGCTCAATGAAATGTCCTGTAGGGCCGATGTCTCCGGCCACGAAGCCGCCGTCCCCGATGGCGGCCCTGGCGTTACGCGCGGAACCGGCGTTTATATCTCTTAACTTACCTTCGAGGCCGTACTCGGCGAGTTTTATGCGGCTACCGCCGAAGGTATTGGTCGTAACGACATCCGCCCCTGCGGCCCTGTAGGCGAGGTGTACCTTCTTTACGAGCTCCGGAGCGGTGAGGTTAAGCTCGTCCGGACACCCTCCGGGCTTAAGTCCCATACGCTGGAGCATAGTGCCGGTAGCGCCGTCGAATACTATCGGGGAGTCTTTCAGTGCTTTAAGGAAATCTTTTGCCATATGTAAAAGGTCTCTCTTTCTCTATAATAAACTTTAAATATCAAAGTATTTTATACTTTTACGGTGAAGGTATCAAGGAAGTATTTTGATGCGGCCCGGAGAGTGTCTTTTAAGACGCCTGCATAAGACAGAAACCATACCCGGTCAGGCAACAAAAAACCCCTCACCTCTACGGTGAAGGGTTTTTACTTTCCAGTCAGTGCGGATCAAAAACAAATAAACAAAATGGCCTTACCCCTTCGGGGCCAACAGGCGCATAGTTATCGCGGGTATAAAACTTCTCTGGGTTTCACCGAGGAGACCGGCGCCACTGCGCGTGGAGGAAAGCTCAAAGCCTGCGGCCCTTAAGTTGCCAAGCGCCACCCTTGCCCTACCTGCGGCAAGAGAGAAAGACTCACTTTTCTCATCTATATCACTAAGTGCCGCCTTCACACTTTCAATCGTATTCATGGCGGCGGCTTTGGACGCAATGCCGGAAGATAAGGTCTTGGGTATGGAAAAGTCCGAGAGCTTGACCTCTATACATTCTTCAAGAGTCTTCGCGCCAAAGCCGCCCTCAATGGTTATGGAGTTAAAAGAGCCGTCCAGGAAATTTATATCTTCGAATTTCGTGGACCCGACGATCCTCTCTATCTCCTCGTGAAGTGAATTAAAGTCTTTATCGAGCTCTTCTCTCGCCCGCTCGCTTAAAAGTCCGTTAGAGGCGCTTATGGAGAGCTCACACATTCTCTGTAGAAGATACGATATCCTGCAGGCCGAAGTGGTGGCAAACTCCATCGTGCTTATGAAGTCGCCGGCCTTTCTTGAAGAGTCGCGTAGGGGATCTGTATGGGGGGGAGAGGTATATTCCGGCTCCAAGGCGGCGAGACGGGAGAGAGGGCGTTTTACCCTCATTCTACTTGAGAGCTTCGCCTTAAAATATCCCCTGGCCGGTTCTCTAAGTTGGAGTTTAATAGAGGAGCAGATGCTGCCATTTATATCTACTACCATGAGGAGCTATCTCCTGCGATAAACAGTCGTTCCCGGTTGCCTGATAGAATATATCCAGCTTCTTGCTGTCGTTACGAACCATGCGATTATTCCAGATTTCAGGGCCGGTGTCAATAGTATTTACATTTTACTTTACGATTAGCGAAGCGTGGGGAATTTTACAGCGGAGAAAGAATGTTACTTAAAAGAAAAAAAGAGCCCCTCACCCGGGACACGCGAGATTTAATAGACCCTTTAAATCTTATTTAGCCCGTTAAAGGCGGCCTGTTTATATGCCTCGCAGAGCGTCGGGTAGTTAAATACTGCATCTCGAAAATATTCAATGGTGCCTCCGTAGCTCATTACCGCCTGTCCGACGTGGATTATCTCGGATGCCTTTTCGCCGATGATATGAACGCCTAAAAGCTTAAGGCTCTCCCTGTGGAAGATGAGCTTCAGCATTCCGTAGACATCGCCCGATATCTGCCCGCGCGCAACCTCGCAGAAGAGCGCCGTCCCTACCTCATACGGCACGCACTCGCCTGTTAGCTCCTGCTCGGTAGCGCCTACCATCGATATCTCCGGGATAGTATAGACGCCGTAAGGCATCGACCCTGGTATTGCGCACGCCGACCCCTCCGGGTCGTAAGCGTGGCAGACGACGCGGCGGCCCTGCTCCATCGAGGTCGAAGCGAGCGACGGAAAGCCGACTACGTCACCTATCGCGTATATATGGGGTTTAGCCGTCTGGTAATTTTCGTTTACATGGATGAGCCCCTTATCGTCCGCCCGCAAGCCGACTGCGTCGAGGTTAAGCTCGTCGGTATTACCCACCCTGCCCATAGTATAGAGGAGCTTTGCCGAGACCACGACCTTTCCGCTCTTAAGATGCGTTATCACCCTCCCCGGACTGTCTGTCGAGATGGAGGTTAGCGTCTCGCTTAGCCTTAGCGTAATACCCTGCTGGCGCATCCAGTATATGAGGCTCGCTACTATCTCGTCGTCCGCAAAGCCTAAGAGCTTGCCGGATTTTTCAACGAGCGTCACCTTAACGCCGAGGGATGCGAAGATGCATGCGTACTCACACCCGATAACGCCGCCGCCGATGACGGTCATTGTGCCGGGGATCTCCTTGATATTCAGTATCGTATCACTGTCGTGGATATGTTCGTGGTCGAACTGTATGCTCGGCGGCCTCCTCGGCCTCGTGCCGGTGGCGATGACTATTATATCGCCGTAGACGCTTATAGGGGCGAGATCAGGCTCCTTCACGGAGAGGGTGTTATCGTCCAGAAAAGATGCCTCGCCGGGGATAATATCGATGTTATTGCGGTTAAAATGGTCGGTAACGACCTCGACCTGCGCCCTTATGACCTCGCTCTTACGGTGCATTATCTCGTCGAGGGTAAGGTCGCGCCTCAGGGTATGCTCGAAGCCGAGCACAGCCCTCTGGCGGAAACCCGCGAGGTAAAGGGCCGCCTCCCTTAAGGTTTTGCTCGGGAGCGTGCCGGTGTGGAGTCCTGCGCCGCCGACAAACGGCTTCCGCTCTATTACGGCGGCCTTCTTTCCTAGCTTCGAGGCCTGGACCGCAGCCTTCTCCCCGGCTGGACCGGAGCCAATAACGATGATGTCATACTTCTTCATAGATAACGCTCCGAAGCACGTAAAATGATCTAAAGAGCGTCTATGGCCCTGGCTAGATTGTCCCTGACTTCACCGGCTACATCTCCAAGCTCCGGATTGTTTATCATACCCATTGCGGTGAGCGGGTCTATAGCCGAGACCACGGAGCCGGAGCCGTCCTCGTAGACGATGACGTTACACGGGAGGAAGAGCCCTATCTCCTCTTCGGCCTTAAGCGCCCTTAATGCGTGCGGGGGGCTGCATGCGCCGAGAATTATATACTTTTTAAAATCCTCACCCAGCTTCTTCTTTAACGTCGCCTTGACGTCGATCTCGGTAAGTATCCCGAAACCCTCTGCCGCAAGCACTGCCCTCGCCTTCTCAACGGCCTCTTCATAACCGCACTCAAGCCTTTTTTGTATCGAGTATTTGCTCATTTTAATCCTCCTCCGTTCTTAAAAGTGTAGGCCGATTATAGTTAGTTAACAGGTAAATTATAATACTACCGGTTCCCCCGCCACAGCATCGAAATAAACAACTTGCGGGCAACTACCTCGAAGGCCCGGTAAGATTCGATATAGAGAAGAGAGTGTTATACTCTTCTTCGGTAAGAAGTCCGCCGGTAATGATCGATTCCTTAAGCGACTTTCCACTCTCCCTCGACTCCTTAAGCACTTCAGCCGCCCTCTCATAGCCAAAACTCCGGTTAAGGAGTGTGGCGAGCCCCTCGGAGGTCTCGAAATACCTCCGGCAGCGCGCCTTATCGGCTAAAATACCCTTTACGCACTTAATGGTAAAGGCATCGACGCCAGTTGTAAGTATCTCAATCGACTGCAGGATATTGTAGTTAATTACAGGACCCATCACGTTAAGCTCGAATTGCCCGGCCTGCGCGGCCATTGACACTACCTGGTCGTTACCCATCACCTGAAAAGATACCATCGCCATCATCTCGGCCATCACCGGGTTGACCTTCCCGGGCATTATGGAAGATCCCGGCTGAACCGGAGGGAGCTTTATCTCGGCTAGCCCCGTCGCCGGGCCGGAGCTTAAGAGGCGCAAATCGTTTGAGATACGAAGGATCTCTATCGCCGCTTCCTTTAAAGAGCCTGAAAATGCGGCGAGGCTACCCATGCTTCCTAAAGCCTCGAATAGATCCGGCGCGGGTTTTAAGCCCTTTATCCCTGATACGAGCGCGAGCGCCTTTACGGCCCTCTTCGCGTAGAGAGGGTGAGTATTTAACCCGGTGCCTGCGGCCGTCGCCCCAAGCCCGATCTCCTTTAACTCAGCGGCAGATGCCTTTATCCTCGCCAAAACCCTCCTTATGGCCGAAGCGTAGGAGGCGAACTCGCTCCCAAGCAGCACCGGAACCGCGTCTTGAAGGTGCGTCCTGCCGCTTTTGATAATACCTTTAAAGGAACGGCCCTTTGAGTCGAGCGCACTCTCAAGCCCTTTTAATGATTTAAGCAGATCAGGTGTAGCAAGGAGAATCGCAATCCTCATAGCAGTCGGGAAGGTATCGTTCGTGGACTGGGCCATATTGACATGGTCGTTCGGGTGTACGAGGAAATAGTCTCCGCGTTTGCCGCCGAGAATTTCCGAGGCCCGAGAGGCGATAACCTCGTTGGCGTTCATATTGTGGCTCGTCCCTGCCCCGGCCTGGTAGACGTCCCCGACGAATTCGTCGTGGAGGGACCCTTCGATTATCTCTTTAGCCGCAGCCATTACGGCGTCGCCAGTCTTCTTACTGAGGAGCCCCAGAGAGGTATTGGCAACGGCTGCGGCGTACTTTACCATAGCCGTAGAACGTATAAAAACCTCTTTTGGTCTTATGCCGCTAACTGAGAAGTTACCGACAGCCCTCATCGTCTGGGCCCCGTAGTAGGCGCTCGCCGGCACCTCGACATCTCCTAACGTGTCGCGCGTAACACGAACTCCCCTTCTTCTGCCTCTTATCTTTTTTGAGTCAGCCACCGTGAGCCTCGCTGCCGGTTACTTAAAGCTACTGTACCTACCCGTCGAGATCAACGAGCTTAACATCCGAGAAGGGTTCTCCGAGAAAACTCTCCCCGACACTCATAAAACGCTCAGGGGAGTCGGTTACATAGTAGGAGTGCTTTGGCTTATCGGTGATGTGGGTCTGTAGAAGCCCCCCGGAGATAAGCTGGTTTTGGACCTCGTGGGCAGTGGCCTCGGCAGAGTCGATAAGGATAGTCCCCTCTGGCATCGCATCCCTTATGACTTCTTTAAGGAGCGGATAATGGGTGCATCCGAGGACGAGGGTGTCAACCGGTTCGTCCCGAAAATATTTAAGGTAATGAAGCGCCGTAAGAGCCGCAATACGGTTACCGAGCATTCCCTCCTCGGCGAGAGGGACGAAGAGCGGGCAGGCCCTCAGAAAGACCGAAATCTTATCGTCCCGCTTCTTTATGGCGTCGAAGTAGGCCCCGCTCCTTACTGTACCCTCCGTACCTATAACGCCTATCCTCCCGGCCTTTGTCGCCTCGACCGCCGCCTGAGCCCCGGGCTCTATAACCCCGATAACGGGGATACTCAGCAGTTGTCTAAGCTTAACTATGGAATAGGCTGATGCGGTATTGCAGGCCACGACAAGCATCTTAATGCCGGCCTGAGAGAGGTAGTCGGCGATATCGAGCGAATATCTCGTCACCGTCTCTCGACTCTTAGTGCCGTATGGGACGTGAGCCGTGTCTCCAAGGTATATCGTATTCTCGTGCGGAAGGAGCTTGGCTATGGCGCGCTGGACGGTAAGCCCCCCGATGCCCGAGTCGAATATTCCAATTGGCAGACTTGACATGCTTTTTTGTTTCTCCTGGAAAGGTTACTTGTTATTCATCCAAAAATCATCTGGTGTATCGCCTGTAAATTCATTATAATCGAAATCAAATATTTTCATAGCACAAAGAAGCCCTCTGCACCAGAAAAACTACATAACAATCAACAGGAAACGTCATATATATGGAAAACAACGAAATTGCGTCCATCTTTAGAGATATCACAAACCTCATGCAGATAAAAGGAGAGAATGCCTTCAGGGTGCGCGCCTATGAGAATGCATCCGATGTAGTGGACTCCCTCGAACACAGCCTGAAGGATCTCCATGCGGAGGGAGTGGACTTAAAGAGTATACCCGGTATCGGGAAGAATATCAGCGATAAGATAGAGGAGATGCTCCTTACGGGGAGATGCTCTAAGCTGGAAGAACTCTTTAAAACATACCCCGCAGGGCTCCTACAGATATTAAAGCTCACCGGCGTCGGCCCGAAGAAGGCTGCCCTCTTCTTTAAAGAGCTCGGCGTAAGCGACATTGACGCTCTCGAAGCCGCTGCCCTTGCCGGAAGGATAGAGCCGCTCCCCGGCATGGGTAAGAAGACAGAGGAACATATACTTAAGGCCATTACCGATCTCCACTCGGTATCAGGCAAGCGCAGCCTCGCTAACCCGCTTAGCCACGCCAAGGAGATCTGCGCCTTTCTGAAGGCCGCTTTGGGGGTAATAAAGTGCGTCCCGGCCGGAAGCGTAAGGCGCTGGAAGGACTCGCCCCGGGACCTTGACATACTAGTGGTGACGGACTCTGCGAATACCGTCGCCGGGAAGGTTTTTGTAAAATACCCTCACGTAAGGGAGGTACTCTCAAAGGGGGATACCAAGGTGTCGGTTATTCTCGACGACGGCCTACAGGTGGACCTCAGAATACTCGGCAAAGAGGATTTCGGTTCCGCGCTCCATCACTTTACGGGCTCAAAGGCCCATAACGTCGCCATGCGCGAACGCGCAGTGAAGATGGGGCTAAAGATTAACGAATACGGAGTCTTTAAAGTTTCGGACGACACGCGGGTCGGAGGCGCAAGTGAAGAGAGCGTCTTTAAGGCCGTAGGGCTCCCGTGGATAGCGCCGGAGCTAAGAGAAAACAGGGGCGAGATAGAAGCTGCAGAGGCTGGAAAGCTACCAGTTGAGCTTCAGGCTGATGATATTCGAGGCGACCTCCACATGCACACTACGGCGAGCGACGGCTCCGCCGACATATTAACCATGGCCGAGGCTGCGATAGAGCGCGGCTACGAGTATATTGCCATAACCGACCACTCGCACGCCACGGGCATAGCAAACGGGCTGGACGAAGCGCGCCTTATGGAGAATATCAAGGCCATAGATAACGTCAATAATATCCTGGCGAAACGCGGTTTGAGCTTTCGCGTACTAAAGGGCGCGGAGTGCGACATCCTGGGTGACGGAACGCTCGACTATACAGTTGAGGCGTTAAGGCGGCTGGACTGCGTCGTAGGGGCCATACACTCGGGTTTTAACCAGCCCCGCGACGTGATGACGGCGCGTATCGTTAAGGCCCTAAGCACTGGCCTCATAAATATCCTCGCCCACCCCACAGGGCGGCTTATAGGCAGGAGACCACCCTACGAGGTCGATATCGAAGAGGTGATGAAGGTTGCAAAGCGAAATAGAACCTTTATGGAGCTTAACAGCTACCCCGACAGGCTCGACCTCAAAGACACCCACCTAAAACTCGCAAAAGAGATGGGCATACTCGTAGCCGTATCGACCGACTCGCACAGCCCGCAGGGGCTATCAAATATCCACTACGGCATCCACACCGCCCGGCGCGCCTGGCTGGAGAAGAAGGATATACTTAATACGAGGCCGCTCGAAGAGGTGATGGAGCTGTTTGGGAAGTAGGTGTGTTATGAGGGTAGTGTCAACAAATTTTCATGCTTCGTTTTTATGTGGGGGGCCGTCCTTACGTCCGGAAGCACAGTCATTGCGAGGAGTAGCGCGACGAAGCAATCTCGGTCTTCGTAAATCTTCTAGCCGTCCTTACGTCCGGAACCTTTCAGTACTTGACGAAATGAACCTTGCGCTTCTGGCGCTTTTGGGTGCGCAGTGCAGCTCCCTTCTTCCCAACTACGTCGATTTAGTCGCGGGGTAAGACGCCGCTCCGTAAATCTCCCCCTCTTATGGTCGCTGACCCCGCACCCTTTGTTTTCTGAAAGACAAAGACTTCCCTCTTGCCTTTGGCGCGTGATAGAGCGGTATAAAACACACATTCGTTTAGCTAGGCGAATTGAAAGCACACTGGTGTACCGCACTGGTGCGTCCCCTCCCATCAAGGGAGGGGTATTTATTTTTGTATTTGCCTTAAAACACCCCTCGGGGGATAGGGCTTAGCTGACATAAGATGGCGGGAGGTTTCGAAGCGATGCACCGCAGAGCGACTAAACCGACGCATTTAGGGCGGTAAAGGAAGCGTCGCCCTTTCCCCCTCGCGCCATAAGCGCAAGGTTCGTTTCGTAAGAGAAATGGAAAACTTCCGGACGCAAGGACGGCCACTGGCGTAGCAAAAGGAGAGATTGCCGCGTCGTTTTGCTCCTCGCAATGAAAAAAAATAAGGGGGTGATGCCCCCTACGAGAGTATTTTGATTAATTACTACACTTGATAGAACCGCTTTGTATATGATAATCTTTTTATGGCGGTTCTTTTATAATGCGAATAACAACTTCTCAATGGAGTAGAAATGACAAAAACTGAAATTTCAGTAGTCACTATTGGCCATATGCCCGGAGAATTTAATAGACAAAAAATTAAAAACTGGAATTCATCATTATTCAAAGTAGTTGGCTATATAGAGAGCTATTCTCTTCCAGTTGATTCAGACGGAGAAGGCTGGGCTTATACAGACGATAATTTAAAAAGACAAGTACTAGAAAAATTTAATGGAAATTTCCTGATCGCTCTTGTTAATGTACCCATAGAGGACAATTGGTATTCTCGCCGCCTAGGCGAGAACAGAATAGTTATCACCTTTCACGAAATTAAAAACATACTAAGTAACTCTAATATACCCTAGTATGGAAAACCTATCATCATGAAATCCCAAGTGTCAATGCCCAAAACACAAGCAGCTTCACGCACGACGAAACGCGTGGTTGTCTATTTGATATGACCGGAATCAAAGATGATATAATTTATTCATCAAATAATCCAATTATTTGCCCAGACTGCGTTGAGAGATTAAGGCGTGATCGAATTTCAGATGAAACAATTACACTTTGTAAAAAAGAAATAAAGAAAATTAGAAAAGTACTTTTCTACCGAATAACAGACTTCATAAAAGACCACCCAGTGTTTGCTATATTAATCTCGGCAGTATTTGCAATTATCTTGGGCACAATTGGCTCAATATTTGGTTCATTCATACATGAATTTATTAAATTTTAGCGCAGAGAATATGATAGTTGAACTTCATTACCACGCGGCAAGATGCAAGATGTTTTTTGTCTTTGTATCGTCTTTGTCTCTAGAAAACCCCCTCGGGGGATAGGGCTTAGCTGACATAAGATGGCGGGAGGTTTACGGAGCGAAGCAAGGCTTAGCGACTAAACCGACGTTTTTAGGGCGGTAAAGGAAGCGGTGCCCTTTCACCCTCGCGCCATAAGCGCAAGGTTCGTTTCGTAAAAGAATTGCAACTATTCCGCTCGTAAGAG
>JAJCZG010000051.1 GCA_029262475.1 Deltaproteobacteria bacterium | reverse complement strand
GATATCAACAAGAGCTGGAAGCTCTTCTCAGAGATAGAGTTCGAGGATGCGCCTCTGATCATGAGTTCGAATGCGACCGATACCGTCTCCAGCAGCCAGGGCCGTATTGTCGTCGAGCAGATGTATGTTGAGTACAAACATAGACTCGACATGGGCTTCAAATTTGGCCGCTTCATTACGCCCGCCGGGTATTGGAATATCTATCACTACAAACCATATGTGGTGACGCAGTCAAGGCCTATGATGATAGACAGGCTTTTTCCGAAATTCTCTGACGGTATCCAGCTCAGAAAAACCTTCCCGGTCGACGGTTCACTGCTCGACTCCAATCTCTATTTCGTTAACGGTTCAGGCAACCCGGGCCGCATGGATCGTAACGACAATGTTGCCGTGGGGGCGAGGGTCAATTACATGGGCGACATCCTGAACGGCGTAGAGGCCGGGGTTTCATTCTATAATGAGAAGGATAACACTGGCGTTAGAAAGGGAAGTTACGGCGCTCATCTGAAGGTTAACGTAAATGAGTTTGAGTTCCTTACCGAGTATGCAACGAGGTCAAACGACACGGACGGCGGGAAGGATTTTAACGACGAATCCCTCTATGCCCAGGTAAAGTTCGATCTCGGAAAGAAGTGGATACTAGCCGCAAGATACGACTGGTACGACCCGAATGATTCCTTGCCCGATGCCGATATCTTCAGATACACCGGTGCAGTCAATTACCGTTTCGTCAGGAACGTTATCGGTAAGTTCGAGTATACCAGAAATAATTTCGACAGCTCCGCCTTGAGTGATTATGATGAGTTTATAGCCTCCATAGTCATCGCCATTGGAGATATATAATAGAGATGTTCAAGAGAATTAAGTTTTACCTGCTCCCCGTCGCCATGATGACGGTACTGTCTTTGACCCAATTGGTCTCAGCAAGCGCTGAGCCTGTGGCTGTTATCGTTAACAGCTCAAACGATATCCCGGCGCTTAGTGTATCCAGCATTAAGAAGGTATACAATAATGATATCCTGAGATGGCCGAATGGCGTCCCCATACTTATCTACGATCTTGGTATTGACAATCCCCATAGGGAGCTCTTTTCCAGTCGTATCCTCGGGAGAAGGCCGGAGAAGATAGCAGAGTTGTGGGCCCATAGAAAGATTACAAACCAGGCACTGAACCCCCCGGTTACGATAAAGCACCAGAAGCTTATCCTCCGGAGGGTCGCCCTCAATGAGGGTGCTATAGGTTATGTCTCCCTGAGCTTGGCCTCGGATAACCCGGATGTGAGGATCGTCTTTATCATTCAGTAGATATTCCAGTAGATATCCGCGCACCCTCCTACCACTTTTTCACCGCGCCGCCAGTTGACCTGAAGTAAATATTTCCCCACGAACTCCTCATCAGGAAGTCCACGTAATGGCTCCGCCATTTTGACATTTATCTGTCTATCTGTTATTTTATACCAGAAGCTTGTATCTGGTTACTGCTTTGACCGGTGCCTTGAAAGTCATTCGGTCTCTACCTGTGTTTTTACCGATAAGTATA
This sequence comes from Deltaproteobacteria bacterium, assembly GCA_029262475.1. Classification (GTDB taxonomy): domain Bacteria; phylum Desulfobacterota; class GWC2-55-46; order GWC2-55-46; family JAJCZF01; genus JAJCZG01. The sequence continues at coordinate 4,378 of JAJCZG010000051.1, read as the reverse complement.
AAGGAATAAATGTTATGAGAATAATTTTGGCTATCATAGTGATATCGGCGGCACTGCTCTTACCCCACTTCTCCGAGCTCGCATCGGCTTCGGGGCATCAGGTAATAGACGGCAAGGAATACAGCCAGATGATGGGCAGCGGTGCCATCTTTACCGTAGTTGACGTGAGGGAGCCGTGGCTCTTTAAGAAGGGACACATTGAGGGGGCGATAAATATCCCCTACGACGGAGCGCACGACCGCGTGGCTAAAGAGTTATCCCCGGATGACACGATACTCTTTGTCTGCCACGGAGGCCCGATGGGCGACGAGCTCGCGGGCATTCTCCTTGATAACGATTTTAAAAAGGTCTATAATCTTAAGGGCGGAATGCGCGACTGGCGCGGCCAGGTAGTTAAGTAAGAAATTTCAATACGGCTGTAGGGTGGTAAGTGGTTGTAGCGCTTGCGAGCGGGGAGGAGATTAGTTATGCGCCTTATTCTTTGCAGCGGGTTCTTCCGTCATGGCCATTACTGTTGCGTTGTCAGTGCCTAGCGCTGCGATAACGGCGTTCTTAACGAGCGAGAATCTCGCAAGCTCTTCACCTGAGAGTGTCTTTCTTGATTTGCTCTTGACCGATAATGGGTTTACGACATTACCGCGCACGACGACCTCGTAGTGGAGGTGAGGGCCGGTGGCGTCACCCGTAGCGCCGACCTTGCCGATGACCTGTCCCTGCTTGACCCTGGCGCCTTTTCTGATACCTTTCGATATCTGAGAGAGGTGGCCGTAAGCGGTCGTGTACTTGTCGTTATGGCGTATCTTTATGTATTTTCCGTACCCACCCTTCCAGCCCGCGAATATGACCTTGCCGTCGCCCGCCGTCTCGATAGGCGTCCCTGTCGGGGCTGCGTAGTCTATGCCGTGGTGAGGCCTGTACTTCTTATGTATAGGGTGTAATCTCTTCTTTGCGAAGTAGCTTGATATGCGCCTGTAGCGAAGAGGGGATTTTAAAAGAGTCCTTGAAAGAGATTTACCGTCCTCGTCGTAGTAGTCGCCTCTGCCGGTAGAGTCCTCATAGTATATCGAGGTATACTTCTTGCCCTTGTTCACCATCTCGGAGGCCAGGATGCGTCCGGTACTTATAGGCATGCCGTCAACGTAGGTCGTCTCGTAGAGTATCTTAAAAGTGTCGCCTTTTCTTATATCCGTTGCAAAATCCACGTCCCAGGCGAATATGTCAGAGAGCTCCATTACTGATTTAGGGTCGGCTCCGGCCCTCATGGCGGAGCTGTAAAGGGAGTCCTCTATCTCTCCAGAGACGAGTGTCTCCTCGACCGAATGTGGTATCTCGTACCTCGAAGCGATGAAACCATCTTCTGACGTCGCGTCGCGTTCTATGAGCATGCCTTCGAGATCGGCGTACCTGAAATCAATTTTTTCAATGTTTTCTTCATGGAGGGCGAGGGTCAGCGTATCCCCCTTCCGGAGTCTCTTAAGGTCGTAGATCTCTTTTGATTCGCTCGCGATGCGAAGAATCTCGGAGGGGGGTACTTTGATATCTCTAAGTATGCTGTAGAGGGTATCGTTATTCTTTACGGAGACGTTTACCGTGGAGAGGAGCCTTTTGGGGACTTTGGGTATGGTCACCTCAACCGGTAGAATGGGAGAAGTCCCTGAAGAGACGGCGGCGTCTGCGCTGGCGACCTTAATCTTATTTGACGGTGAATCCGGGAAATTAAATAGGATAACGGATACGAGGATAAGTACAGCCAGTATTCCGGCTGCTTTTATCCTGCGTCTTCTGCGCTTACTACGTTGTCCATCCCTTAAGACTATTGCCATGTTAACCCGCATTTAAGAAATTTATAGCATCAAGTAAGGCTTTTTTGCACATATATAGCAATTTAGGCCAAATTCCTTGATAAAATAGCAAGTTAAATCGTGATTGTCAAGCGGATTGTCATAGTCCTTTTTCTACTCGCTTGTTTTATAAAGGTAATGGACTATCTCTTATCCACCGGCACGTAGGACTGCTCCCTCTTTCCAATGTAGTTCTGTGTCGGGCGGTAAATACGGTTAGTCCTGAGTTGTTCTTCCCAGTGCGCAAGCCACCCAGAGACCCTGCCAAGGGCGAATATCGGCGTAAAGAGCTCCGGCGGTATCCCGAGCGCCTGGAAGACGATGCCCGAATAGAAGTCCACATTCGCGTAGAGGCCTTTGCTGGAGAGCTTTTCCTCAACGACCTTCTCGACCTCCTCTGCTATTTCGAGGATCTCTACGTTCTTCGAGTGCTCATGCGAGAAGAGCTGGTGTGCGTATTTCTGGAGGAGCACGGCGCGCGGGTCTTTGGTCTTGTATACGCGGTGGCCTATGCCCATTATCTTGTCTTTACGTGCGATCTTGTCTTCTATATAAGGCCTTGCCTTATCTACTGTGCCGATATCTTTAAGCATCTTTATTACGCGTTCGTTCGCTCCTCCGTGTAGCGGCCCCGAGAGCGTGCCTATGGCGGACGAGACTATCGTGTACGGGTCCGCGAGCGTGGAGCCGACGACCCTGGAGCTGAAGGTGGAGGCGTTCATGGTATGGTCGGCATGGAGGATCAATATGACGTCTATGATCTTCTCCATGACCGGGTCGGGCTCTTTTTCGAAGATCATGTAGTAGAAGTTCGCGGCGAAGGAGAGGTCGTTATTCGGAGGAATGGGCGCGTCCCCCCGGCGGAGCCTGTTCGTTGCCGCGACGATGGTCGGAAGTTTAGCTATAAGGCGCACCACCGACCAGTAGCGGAGCTCCGGGTCGAGGGTATTCCTTGCAGGGTAGTACATCCCCATTGCGCTCACAACGGCCTGTAGGTAGTCCATCGGGTGTCCGCTCTCGGGGAGATCCTCCATCATACGGAGAATTTTAAGCTTGAGCCTTGTATGGAAGGTTATGTCTTCCTTGAACTTGCGGTACTCTTCCGCCGTTGGCAGATGGCCGAAGACAAGCAGATACGAAACCTCCAGAAAATCGCTCTTCTCGGCGAGTACGGATATGTTTATGCCCCTGTATTCGAGGATTCCCTTCTCACCGTCTATGAAACTTACGGCGCTCTCGGCCGCAGGAATTCCTGCTAAACCCGGTACTACGTTCATATGTCTTTCCTCCATAGTTTGCCTCCAATGGTCTCATTTCGGATTGAATGAAATTTGCCCTACTCTTTAAATATATAACGTTTCTCCGGGGCGTGCAATCCATAAGTGAGCTTTCGCGGCAAGTTTATTTTTCATTTAAATAATCGGTGCTTAGTGGCTCGCGCTTGTAATTAGCCTCACCGGGGTATAAAATAGTTATATCGGCATGTGGAAGGGTTCTCATGAGGATGTTTATCACGCTACGGCCAGTGTTTTTCTAATGAATATTACGAAGAGAGGGGATAGAGATGGCTAAATCCGTATTAATGCCTCTGCCACCGGGCTTTGAGGAGATAGAGGCGCTCGCGGTGGTAGATATTTTACGCCGGGCTTCCGTGGAGGTGACCGTCGCAGGTACGGTGGACGGCCCGGTAGAAGGAAGGTCAGGGATAAAGGTTCTCCCCGATAGACTTCTGGATGGGGTCACGAGCGAGCCTTTCGATATGATAGTCCTGCCGGGGGGTAGCCCCGGCTATAAGAACCTGATAAAAGACGACCGCGTAACCGGGCTCCTCCATGACTTCGAGGATAACGGGAAATATATTGCCGCCATATGCGCCGCCCCGACAGTACTTAAGGCGGCAGGTCTTACCAGTGGCCGAACCGTTACCTGCCACCCGAGTGTGGCTGGCGACTTCGGCAAGGGTTCCGGGACAAAGTATTCGGAAGACAGGGTCGTCGTTGACGGACGTATGATAACGAGCCAGGGCCCCGGCACGGCGATAGAGTTCGCCTACGCGCTCGTGGAGGCCCTCGTTTCAAAGGAGGCGGTCGCTAAAGTAAATATGGGTGTGATGGCTAAAGTATAGCTGTTTCATTGCAGCCGTACCTTGTTTTTTTATAATTTTCCTATCGACTTTGTCTCTAATGTAGACTCTTTGATAAGGATTTGAATGACAGACAAAAAAGCGGCCCCGGACTTTCGTCCGGGGCCGCTTTTGATTAAGTCTTTGCTCTTTGTGCTTATTTTAAAAAAAGCTGGAGTCCTCTACGATGACCTCGTAGAAGTAGCCCATGCCGAAGTCAACGTCGGTTTCGAGGCGGCCTCTGGCCGTTACCTCTTCGCCGACCGGCGGTGTGCCGCCGCGTGTGCGAAAGATTACCTTATTTACTCCTTCGTGGAAAGTGCCGTCTTCAATGTGGACCCAGGAGTGGTTCATTATGTTCTTCGATACCTTGACGACCGTGCCGCGTACCTCGACGCTCTTACCGGTCAGTTCG
>JAJCZG010000050.1 GCA_029262475.1 Deltaproteobacteria bacterium | reverse complement strand
AAGAGGAGGCACAGGCGATGATGGCCTTATTCAGCGTTTCGGACTTCTCGTATGGCCTGATGCCGGTGGAAAGTGGAAGGATGTTGACCGTTGGCCGGATAACGGGGCTAAGAACCAGGCCTATAAGGTTTTCGAGTACCTGGATAGTCTTGACCCGATCTCGATAGGTGCCCAGCAGGATACCGATTTTAACGGCAACTATGAAGGTCCTCCGTACCTTCGTCTCTCCCCTGGTGCGCTGGAGTTGTTTCAGGAATGGCGTAACGACCTTGAGATTCGTCTCAGGGGAGGGGAGCTTCATCCAGCACTCGAAAGTCATTTTGCCAAGTACCGGAAATTAATACCGGCTCTTGCCCTGATAATTCACCTTGCGGATAATGAAAGCGGCCCTGTTACAGAGAACGCGATGCTTAAGGCCCTGGCATGGGGAGAGTACCTGGAGACCCATGCTCAGCGGGCATACGGCGCTATATCACAGCCGGAAGTGGCAACGGCCAAGGCGATAATCGCTCGGATCCGGAAAGGGGACCTGGACACATCTTTCTCAAGCAGAGAGGTATGGCGGCACGGTTGGTCCAAGCTTTCAGATAGTAAGCAAGTGGCCAGCGCTCTACAGTTACTAGTTGATTATGATTGGTTGACTGTGGAGCATCTGGAGACGAGCGGGCGGCCCAAGACCGTGTACCACGTTAATGAGGGGGTAATAGAATGAAGTATCTAAGCAGATTAAAATCAGAAATACGGCTACCTAACGAACTGTCAAAACTGCCAAAAGGTAAAAAACAGTCACATGACGTACTGCCAAAACTGCCAAAAGCCCCTTATGGCAGTTTTGACAGTACCGAAGATAGGCATTTTTCTGAAAACATATCACCCGAGCCCCAACCGTATCTCGAATCTGATGGCGGCCTTGTAATCCCTTTTGGGAGCGACAAACATTACCACTGGTGGGCAGGTGGGCAGTCCATAACAGAGACTATTGAAGAGTTAGAGGTGAAATGAATATACACTCCTTTTTTATATGTCCAACAGGACCGGACTTCACCACTATGGATGCAGTAAAAACAACAGGTTATCTGGTTTCATGCTGTCCATTCGTCCACCTTGTCCATAACGGTCCAAGAGGCCTTTTTGTTCCACCCGGCAATCACATAGGTATATTACATACAGGCTATGCGGCACAAGGGGGTATGCCCCCCCTACCCCCCCTGCCTTATGGTCTGAGGAACGATAGAGAACAGGTATTCGATCAGGATAAATGAAGCGACTCTTAAACATAGATAATACTAGCGAGTACGTAGGGCTGAGTCCGAGCGTAATAAGGGACCTTATCGCCAAGCGGCAGTTCCCCTTTAAGAACGTAAGTCGTGGAGCAAAGCCCGTATTCAGGTTCGATATCAAGGAACTAGACCGATGGATAGAGGAGCTCCCCGGACTTACGACAGAGGAGATTCAATGAGTAGAGAGAACCATTCGCACCATACTGGCCTACATCTTTTTCGCCTGTTAAAAAACGCCCTTCGGACAAATAGTCCTCTATGCTAGTGATAAAAAGCCAAATATATCAAGTAGTTATAATGTGTCTTATCTGTTTTGGGATTAAATCGTGATTAAATAGAAGCATTTAGGCTCATGTATTGACAACAATGATAACATATGTTATCATTGAGGTGCGTTAAATAATTGAGGAGGTGATGGGAATGTCAACACTTTATATCCGGGAATTTCCAGAAGAGTTATCAATGGCGCTTAAGATTCGGGCACTAAAGGAGGGCAAGAGCCTGCGCAAACTATGTATTGAAATACTCGAAGCATCGGTCGAGGGAAAGGAGGATAAAGATGGGTAGCATATTCAAGCGAAAAGGAAAGCATGGCCTCACGTGGTATGTTTCGTATTACGTGGACGGGAAGCAATACAAGGAGCGTGTCGGTAGGCAGAAGGACGGTATCACAGAGCGTATGGCAAAAGAAGCGCTCAAGTCCAGAGAGGGTGCTCTTACGCAGGGAAAGTTTGATATCGCCCAGGTAAAGAGTAGTCCGAAGTTTGACAGGCTTATGGATGAGTATCTTGACTGGTCGAAAGCTCATAAGAAGTCATACCGGCGGGACGAGATAAGCTCAAAGCACCTTAAGCCATTCTTAGGGAGTAAGCGTGTCAACGAGATAAACCCGTGGCTTATTGAGAAGTATAAGATAAAGCGGAAAGAAGAGATCAAGGCACGTTATCCTGAGAAGGCCGAAAGGGATATCTCCTTTGTCAGTATTAACAGGGAGCTCGCCCTCTTGAAGCATTTTTATACGATGGCTATCAAGTGGGGAAAGGTTGATAGTAACCCCGTGAAGGGGATTAAGATGTTTCCTGAGAAGAAACGTGAGCGATATCTTGACAGGGAAGAGATAACGGCTCTGCTAAAGGCCTGCCAGAAGAGCGACAACAAGAATCTATATATGATTGTCCTTTGTGCGCTCAATCTCGGCACCAGGCTACAGGAGACACTAAAACTCAGGGTAGGGGACCTTGATTTTGCAAGTTCCATTATAAACCTTGAGCACACAAAGAACGGCGACAGGGGAAAGGTCCCCATGAGCGACTTTCTCGGAACTGCCTTGAAAGAGCATGTCGGCGGTCTTAAAGAAGGCTACCTTTTTTGCGGCAAGAACGGGAAGCCTTATGACAGCATCAGAACTTCATTCACAAAGGCTCTGAAAGTGGCAGGTATCGAGGACTTTACATTTCACTGCCTCAGGCATACATGGGCAAGCCACTTGACAATGAACGGAGTTGACTCTCTCGTCTTACAAGACCTGGGTAGATGGAAGAGCCCTGTAATGGTCCAGAGATATGCGCACATGTCTCCGAAATATAGAAAGTCGGCGGTTGATACACTTGGAAATCTCTTCGAGAATAATCCCGAATCAATCCCGAAAGATAAAGAGAAGAAAACACTAGAAATTGTATAGGGGTGTAACTACTTGAAAATAAAGGAGAAAAATGGTGGCCAGGGAGGGATTCGAACCCCCGACACGAGGATTTTCAGTCCTCTGCTCTACCGACTGAGCTACCTGGCCTTCACTCGCTTCGTGAATGTATTAAGGTAATTTAAAGACGAGGATATGTCAAGATTTTTCTTTCATTTTATGGTGTAGAAGTTCTACTGGCGGCGGCCTTGCTCTGTGGGTGGTAATTATGCTAAATTCAACTTATGGATATGATAAAGTCGCATGTTCGTGTTTACGGAATAGTTCAGGGTGTCTGCTTCAGGGCGGTAACGGAGGAGACCGCCACTAATCTCGGTCTCACCGGCTGGGTCAGGAACAGGCGTGACGGCTCGGTTGAGGTGGTATTCGAGGGCGAGGCACGGGCTGTTGAAGCGGCGGTAAAGTGGTGCGGCGAAGGCCCCCCGGCGTCACGTGTCGATAGGGTGGATGTAGAGCGTACGGATTATACCGGTGAATTCGACTCTTTTGGGGTCAAACTCACCGAGTAACCTTAGAGAAGCATTCGAGAAAGTTATCCTAATAATGTTTATCAGAATAAAAATATCGCTTCTACTGCTTCTGTTGGTATTGGCGGTCTCTATTATAGGGTGCGCCAAGAAAGATGCTTCGATTGAAGCTCTTTATCTGATGCCCGTCGGCGGGATGCCCCCCGTCATAGCCGTTGGAGAAAGCTCTGTCTTTGAGACCGAAGAGTTACGGGTAAGTTTAAGTCAGGTAAAGAAGCCCGGAGAGGCAGGCTCCAATATGATCGACGGGCTGCTTGAGGATGGTTATATCATCTTCTGGATGGAGATACGTAACAATAGCGGCGAGCGTGTCATCTACAACCCGTCTCTCACTGCACTCAGAGATAGCAGGAACGGATATAGAAAGCCCCTGGACTATACGAGCCTCTATAGAATCGCCAGTAGATTAGGGAAAGAATCCGTCAGGAGCCTCAAGGCCGAAGTCGGCGGAAGGTTCTACGACAGTAACGAGCGGTTATCGTCAGGCGGGAGCGTTACCAAGCTTCTTATCTTCAGGCCTCTTCCGGGAGGGGCCAAGAAGGCCAGAGTCGTAATAAAGGAACTCTACGTTGGGACCTCTACGATGAGGGTCGACTTCCCGTTCGTCTTCCGTGAACTAGCGGAGTAGGCGAGCTAAAACCTAGGGAGTTACCTTTTCCTTAACATCTCCTGCCTTCTCTTTAATATCCCCGGCTATGTCTCCGGCGAGCTCCTTTACTTCTCTGACCGCATCTTTCATCTCTTCTTTAACCTCGCCCGCCTTTCTCTTCGCCTTATTTACGTTCTTCTTAAGTTCTTTTTCGTAGTCTGTTACCTGAGTACCGGCTCTGTCTGTCTTTCTGGCGAGTTTTTTTAAATGGTCCCCCCCGTCGAAGAAGACGAAGAAGACGAAGATTATAATACCGACTATCATTCCTATGATGAATTTTTTCATCTTACCTCCCGTTAGTTTACTTATTCAGAATACCTAGCGCCTCGTTATAGAGGTCTCCTTTTTTAACTCCGAATTTCTTTGCCGTAGCCTTTGAAGCCTCGGATACGCTTAGCCCTTCAGAGAGGAGCCTTTTAAGCTCTATCATGGCATCCTCGTGCGAGGGTTCGAGGAGAGGTGTCCTTATGATTAGCACTATCTCTCCCTTGAGTTTTCTTTCGCCAATCGAGGTAAGCAGTTCAGCCGCGCTTCCTTTGAGGAACTCTTCATTTAGCTTTGTTATCTCGCGTGATATCGCGACCTCGGCCTCAGGGAGGAGCTCCGAAATATCACTGAGGGTCTTTAGTATTCTCCGAGAGGACTCGTACATTACATATGTTTTGCCGGTGCCGGAGAGTTCTTTCAGGGAGCTTCTACGTTTGCCGCCGGCCTGTGGAAGGAATCCCTTGAAGGTAAAAGAGTCTATGGGAAAGCCGGAGACGCTCAAGGCAGACGTAAATGCCGATGGGCCGGGGACGCTTTGTACTCGCACTCCGGCTTTAAGGGCACAGCTTACTAGCGTGTACCCTGGGTCGGATATACCCGGCGTACCGGCGTCCGAGACGAGGGCTACGTCTTCGCCGCCCTCGATAATTTTTAGTATCACCCCGGCTTTTTTTAATTCGTTATGCTCGAAGTAGCTGGTAAGCCTGGCGCTTATACCGTAGTGGCTAAGTAGCTTTCGCGTGTGCCGCGTATCCTCGGCCGCTATGGTATGGACCTCTTTTAATATCCGCAGCGCCCTCAGGGTAATATCCTCTAAGTTTCCAATGGGTGTGGAAACTACATATAGTACTCCAGACATAATTTTATATCCATCTGTCAAAATGGTTTAAGTTCAAATTAATAAAGCATCCGCCGCGTAACAATTACATCTGCACTCTTCAAGAGTTAAGTAGCGCGAATCAAAACCGGGTTGACCCGGCTAGCGCCTTGCAAATGAAATGGCGGCTATTACAGTCATTGTTATCATGAAAACAGTAACAAAAATAAGGTCCAGATACAATGGAAACTCTGCCACTAGACTGCCGTTATCGGGGAGCAGTATGTGCTTAAAACTATCTACGCCGTAGGCGAGCGGGTTTATGTATGAGAGTTTTATCAGGAAGGGCGGGAGGACGTTTAGAGGGTAGAGCGCGCCTGAGAGGAAGAACATCGGGAGGACAATGAAGTTCATTATGACGTTAAAGCCTTCGAGCGATTTTAAGAGTGATGCGATGACGAGCCCGAAGGCGGTGATGGAGAGCGAGACGAGCGTCATGAGGCAGAGCATCTGGAGGTATTTTATAATGGTGAGCTCTATGCCGAGAAACGGGGCGACAAGTAGGAGCAGGGCCGCCTGGAAAATCGATAACGCAGAACCGGCGAAGAGCTTGCCGAGGACTATGGTGAGCCTTGAGACCGGTGCGACTAACATCTCGCGGAGGAAGCCGAATTCCCTGTCCCA
>JAJCZG010000049.1 GCA_029262475.1 Deltaproteobacteria bacterium | reverse complement strand
AAGGGGTTACTGCTGCCGCTCCTAATGCTGGCTTTCGTCCTGGGGCTCTTTTGGGGTTGCACTCCCAACGACCCGTATCGCCCGGAGGAGAAGGGCGCAAGTATCTACTACACCACCTTCGGAGAGCCGCCGAAGCACTTCGACCCGGCGATGAGCTACAGCTCCGACGAGTACGCCTTTATAGGACAAATTTACGAGCCGCTCGTCGAGTACCACTACCTTAAACGCCCCTACGAGCTCACCCCTCTTACGGCGGAGAGTCTCCCGCGCCCGCGTTACATGGACGAGGCCGGTAAAACCCTCCCTCAAGCCGTGAGCCCGGAGAAGGTCCACCGCGCCGTATACGAGATACGCATTAAGGACGGCATAAGATACCAGCCCCACCCGGCCTTCGGAACAGGTAAAGATTTAAGCGCAGTCTCGCTAAAGAAGATAAACGAGATCCGGGATTTTAAGGATACCGCTACGAGAACGGTTACCTCCGACGACTACATATACCAGATAAAGCGCATGGCCGACCCCATGATCCACAACCCCATACTCTCGATACTCGAAAAATACATCCTCGGCATGACGGAATTTAAGGTAGCGCTCGCCGAAGAACTAAAGGAAATACGGAGAGCGAGAAAAGAGGCCGCCGGGGCCAGCTATAACCGCACCCAGGACGAGAAGGCTAACCCGGTAATTCTCGATTACGCAAAGCACCCCTTCCCGGGGCTTGTAAAGATAGACGAACTCGGCTTTAATATTATACTAAAGACCAAATACCCGCAGTTCGTCTACTGGCTCGCCATGCCCTTCTTCTCGCCGATGCCCGAAGAGGCGGTTAAGTTCTACAAAAAACCCCAATTGGCGGATAAAAATATCACCCTCGACCGCTTCCCGATAGGGACGGGCCCTTATATGATAGGCGCATACGACCCGAATATGGAGATTACGCTCGTTAAAAACCCTAACTTCCACGGCCAGCCTTACCCATCCGTTGGAGAAGAGGCTGATGAGGGGGCGGGGCTACTCGCGGACGCGGGCAAAGCGCTGCCCTTTATGGAGAAGATAGTATTTAAGCTCGAAAAGGAGTCCATCCCACGCTGGAATAAATTCCTTCAGGGCTACTACGACGCCTCGGGCATATCGAGCGACAGCTTCGACGAAGCGGTCTCGATATCAGGCGAAGGCGGGGCGGAGCTTACGGAGTCGATGACTGCTAAAGGCATACGCCTCATAACCGCCGTAAGGCCGTCGAACTACTACATGGCCTTTAATATGCTCGACGACAAGATCGGCGGCTACTCCGAGGATAGACAACAACTAAGGCAGGCAATATCGATTGCGCTCGACTACGAAGAGTATATAGAGATATTTAATAACGGCCGTGGCTTAGCCGCTATGGGGGCGCTCCCGCCCGGCATCTTCGGCTACATGGAGGGCGAAGCCGGCATAAACCCATTTGTATATGAATATGACCACAAAGCCAAGCGTCCAAGGAGAAGGTCTATCGAAGAAGCAAAAACGCTCCTCACCGAGGCGGGTTACCCCGGCGGCAGGGACAAGGAAGGTCGCCCGCTTACCATAACATTCGATAACGCCTGGACGGGCGTGGACGCTCAGGCGCTCATTAACTGGTACAGTAAAAAATTCAAAGCCCTCGGCATACAGTTAGAGAACCGCTCCACCGACTATAACCGGTTCCGCGAGAAGGTAATGAAGGGTAACTTTCAGTTCCTCGGCTGGGGCTGGAACGCAGACTACCCCGACCCGGAAAATTTCTTCTTCCTCCTCTCGGGCTCGAACGGCAAGGTGAAGTTTAAGGGCGAAAACTCCGCCAACTACGAAAACCCCGACTTCGACCGCCTCTTTAAAAAAATGGAAAATATGGATAGCGGCCCCGAGCGCATGGAGGTAATAAAGCGTATGACGCGCATCGTTCAGGAGGACGCGCCCTGGGTATTCGGGTACTTCCCTGTAAGCTTTAGCCTGCAGCACGAGTGGGTAAAAAATATCAAAAGCAACTCAATGGCGAATAATACCATGAAGTATATCCGCATTGACTCTGAAGCGAGAGCGTTAAAGCGAAGCGAATGGAACCGGCCCCGAATACTGCCTGTCGTTATAGTTTTAGCGATACTTATTATCACTGCGGTTCCGGCAATAATCCTCATCAGAAGAAAGCGCGGTTAGGGCTATGCTTACTTACATAATAAGAAGGCTTCTCTACGCCGTACCAATACTCATCGGCGTTAATCTCATAACCACCTTGCTATTCTTCTACGTCAACACCCCCGACGATATGGCCCACCAGATACTCGGAGAAAAAGGTATCACCGAGGAGGCGGTAGAGGCATGGAAGCGCGACCACGGCTACGATCTGCCGCTATTTGTAAACAGCGGGGAAGCTGGGCTCTCCAAGGTGACGCAGACGGTATTCGCGCAAAAGTCCATCCCGCTCATATGGCTCGACTTCGGCCGCTCCGACAGGAAAAATATCGACATCGGCAGCCAGATAAAACGACGCATGTGGCCGAGCCTCGCCATCGCGCTTCCGACCTTTCTCGTAGCCATCTGCGTGAATATGATATTCGCGATGCTGCTCGCCTATCTCCGGGGCACGTACCTGGACATTTGGGGCGTGGTGCTCTGCGTGGCCTTCATGTCCGTATCGTCCTTATTTTTTATCATAGGCGGACAGTACGTGCTCGGAAAGATACTACGGCTCTTTCCCATATCGGGGTACGACACGGGGATATATTCGATAAAATTCATAATCCTCCCGGTAATAATCGGCATAATAGCCTCCATAGGGGGCGGAGCACGGTTTTACCGGATAGTATTCCTGGAAGAGATAAATAAAGACTACATACGAACGGCGAGGGCCAAGGGGTTAAGCGAAGGAACGGTCCTCTTTAAGCACGGGCTAAAGAACGCAATGATACCGATACTCACCAATGTCGTCGTCTCGCTTCCGTTCCTCTTTTACGGCTCGCTCATAATGGAGGCTTTTTTTGCAATACCGGGGCTCGGAAGTTTTACCATTGACGCCATACATGCTCAGGACTTCGCCATCGTAAGGGCGATGGTCTACCTCGGCTCCATACTCTATATAACGGGGCTGATACTAACAGACATCAGCTACACACTCGTTGACCCGAGGATAAGATTAGGATAGGGATATGCCGGTAATACTTGCGACAGACATAATAATGTTTCTCCTTACGGTGATCTTCGTCTTCCTTGCTCTGAGGGTAAGGAGCGAGGGCTACCTGAAGGACGCCTGGCGGCAAATAAAGATGAATAAGCTCGCCATGATATCGCTGGCAATACTTATCCTCTACGGCGCGGTAGCTCTGGCGGATAGCATTCGCTGGCGTGACCCGGTTCTAAATGACAACGGAGAGGCGGCTATAGCTGATAACGGTTCTACAATCTATAGCGCCGAGGCATTAACCCTCTTAGACCGCGCCTTCTCGGGGATGAGGCTAAGCACAGAGAAGACCTTCTCCGCCCCTTTCGCCGAGCGCCAATTCGTTAAGGAGAATATCGAAGTCGCAGACGGCACAAACAGGCGCGACTACCCGGAGCTAAAGTACCCCGGCGCTCACATCCTTGGCACAGGCAAGGTCGGCAACGACGTCTTCTTCTCGGCGATGAAGGGGGTACGCACGGGCATAATCATTGGGGCCGGGACGACGATAATAAGTATCCCGTTCGCTATCTTCTTCGGAGTGCTCGCAGGCTTCTACGGCGGCATAGTAGACGATATTATCCAGTACGTCTATACAACGCTATCGAGCATACCCGACGTGCTCCTTATCGTCGCCTTCATGCTCCTCTTCGGCCAGAGCGGCTATCAGGGGGGGCTCGTTAACGAGGCCGACACCATACTGAACTTCTTCGTCTTAAACGACCGGCTCTTCTGGCTCTGCTTTATAATGGGAATAACATCCTGGACAGGGCTTTGCAGGCTTCTTAGAGGGGAGACGTTAAAGCTCCGCGAGATGGAATATATCCAGGCGGCAAACGCCTTCGGTGTATCGAAATCAACGATGATGCTCCGCCACATAGTGCCAAATGTCACGCACCTGGTCCTCATAACGATGGTCCTGCAGTTTAGCGGCCTCGTGCTCGCCGAGGCGGTACTTAGCTACATCGGCGTAGGCGTAGGGGCGGAGACCGGTAGCTGGGGCAATATGATAAATACCGCGAGGATGGAGCTTAGCCGGGAGCCCGTCGTCTGGTGGAACCTGCTCGCCGCATTCGTCTTTATGTTCACGCTCGTTCTACCCGCTAATATCTTCGGCGACGCCGTCAGGGACGCGCTCGACCCGAGGCTAAGGACCAAATAAGAAGTACCAAAAAGTAAGGAAGAAGTAATTGTCGGATAAAGCACTCGAAATAAAGGGTCTCAAAACCTACTTCAATACGCCGTCGGGTGTGGCGAAGGCGGTGGACGGGGTCTCTTTCTCAATAAACAGGGGCGAGACCTTCGCGCTCGTCGGAGAGTCCGGGTGCGGTAAGTCCGTAACCTCGCTATCGGTAATCCAGCTCGTCCCCGAGCCTGCGGGCTTTATAGCCGACGGAGAGATACTCTTAAACGGCGAAGATATTATCTCCATGAAGGAGGCGGATAAGCGACGTATTCGCGGCAATAAAATTTCCATGATCTTCCAGGAACCGATGACCTCGCTTAATCCGGTCTTTACCATAGGGAGCCAGATTGTAGAGCCTATCATGCTCCACCAGGGAAAGACAAAAGCCGAGGCCAGGGAAATTGCAATCGGAATGCTAGCTAAGGTCGGGCTCCCTGAGCCAGGTAAGCTCTTTAGCGTATACCCGCATACGCTCTCCGGGGGGATGATGCAGCGCGTAATGATAGCCATCGCACTCGCCTGCCGCCCTGACCTCCTTATCGCCGACGAGCCGACTACGGCCCTTGACGTCACCATCGAAGCGCAAATCCTGGAGCTAATGAAGGAGCTTCAGCGTGAGCTCGGCACGGCCATCATGCTCATCACGCACAACATGGCGCTCGTCTACAGAAACGCAGAGCATGTCGCCGTCATGTACGCAGGAAAGATAGTCGAGACCGCCTCGACCAAAACGCTCTTCCGTAACCCGCTCCACCCATATACGATCCAGCTCTTACGGGCAATCCCTGAAATGGGCAATAGAGACCGCCCGCTTGAGACGATACCGGGCTCTGTGCCGCCCGCAACGGATTTCCCCGACGGATGCCGCTTCTCCGGGCGGTGTTCGAGAGAGATGGCCGGGTGCGCCGCAAGGGAGCCAAGGCCAATACTAAAGGCCGACGGGCACCTCGTAAGCTGCCACCTCTACGACCCGGAGTTTATCTCTACCCAAGCCTCCAGGCCGCTACATACGGAGGGCAAAGCCCCGGAGCCTATTTCGACGCCTCCTATGGAGCGAAGCCCGCTCCTCGACGTAAAGGGCCTTAAAAAACACTACCCGATACGCAAAGGGCTATTTAAAAGAATAGTCGGATACAATAAGGCCGTTAATGGGATAGACCTTGAGATAAGGCGCGGCTCCACGCTCGCGCTCGTTGGCGAGTCGGGGTCAGGCAAGACTACAGCCGGGAAGGCGATCATTCAACTCATTCGCCCGACCACAGGGACGGTGCGCTTCTCCGGTAATATCTTAACTGACCTCTCGGACACAGAGCTCAAACCGTATAAATCAAATACGCAGATAATATTCCAGAACCCCTATTCCTCGCTTAACCCGAGGATGATGATAGGCGAGATAATAGAAGAGGGAATACGCTCGTTAAAGCCGGAGATACCCGTTAGAGAGCGAAAGCAAAAGGTTAGAGAGACTATCGAAAGGGTCGGGCTTACCGAGGAGATGTTACGGCGTTACCCGCACGAGTTCTCCGGTGGGCAGCGCCAGAGGATAGGCATAGCAAGGGTACTCGCCGTGGAGCCGGAGTTCATAGTCTGCGACGAGGCGGTAAGCGCCCTTGACGTATCGGTGCAGGCGCAGATACTAAACCTCCTTAAATCCATTCAAAGGGATTTTGGTATCTCCTACCTCTTTATAACGCACGACCTGGGGGTAGTAGAGTATATCGCCGACGAGGTAGCGGTAATGTACGGTGGAAAGATAGTCGAAAGGGGTACGGTGGAGGAGATATTTAAAACCCCTAAACACGAGTACACGAAGACACTTTTAAATGCCGTGCCGAGGATAGAGAAAGGGGAGAAAGAATATGACGGGGAGAGCGCAAGGTAGCGCCCTCCCCCGCCTGTATATATTTAGTCTTCTTCCTTAGTCTCTTCGGTTACGGCCTCGGTTACGGCTTCTTCTTCTGCTGCTTTCGCTTCTACTTCAGCAGCCTGAGCAGCGACCATCTTCTCCATAACGGCGGCCTTCTTCTTGGCCTTCTTTTTCTCTTCACGGGCGATATCCTCTGCCGTCGCTACCCTAACCTGATTGGAGGCGATCTCCCTTAAGGAGGTGACCACGGCCCTATTCGAGGTCTCTACCAGCGGGGTTGAACCCTTAAGTATCTGCCTGGCCCTCTTTGAAGCCACATGCACCAGCGAGAAGCGGCTCGGCACCACCTTAAGGCTGTCTTCTACAGTAATCCTTGCCATAATATATACTACCTCCTGAAAGTTAACCGGAAAGCCCGGCAGCGTTTAACTCAGATTAAAAATTTCTTTTACCTTACTCTCGACGCGCCTCCTCCTCGTCCTCTCGGCGAGGACAATCGATTTGAGCCTCTCAAAGGACTCCTTAAGGTCGTCATTAATTATAATGAATTCATAGTCGAGGCACTTCGATATCTCGGCCACCGCACCTTTAAGGCGCATCTCTATGGCTTCGTCATCGTCGAGGCCGCGTTTCTTTAGCCTCGCCCCGCACTCATAAATGGACGGAGGGAGGATAAAGATAAATATCCCCTCCCCTTCCATGCTCGCTCGTATCTGCTCCGCGCCCTGGACGTCTATATCAAGGAGCACATCGGTGCCGGCGTCGAGAAGGGCCATGAGGTCGCTCCTGCCGGTGCCGTAATTGTTGCCGTGCACAGAGGCGTACTCAACGAAACCACCCGAGGAGGCCATCTCATCAAAGCGAGCTTTATCTATAAAGTTGTAATGAACCCCGTCTGTCTCGCCCTCTCTCGGATCCCTTGTAGTATAGGAGACGGAGAATTCGAGGCCGTCGAAATGATCCACCGCCATATTCGAGAGCGTGGACTTCCCGGCGCCGGATGGGGCGCTTACTATGAAAAGCGAAGCTCTACTCAATATTCTGGACCTGTTCTCTTATCTTCTCAAGTTCGGCCTTTACGTCAACTATCTTCTGGGTAACGACAACGTCGGTTACCTTGGAGCCCGTTGTGTTTATCTCCCGGAGTAGTTCCTGGCAGAGAAAGTCCATCTTCCTGCCTACCGGCCCATCTGCCGAAAGATACTGCCTAAAGCGTTGGAGGTGGCTCTTAAGCCTCATTATCTCCTCGTCGAAAGCACTCTTCTCCGCTACGAATGCCGCTTCCGTAAGGATTCTCTTCTCGTCGACATCGTCGCCAATGAGCGTTGTTATCTTCTCTGTTAGCCTCTCCCTGTAAGCCCTTTCGATCTCGGGGGCGGCCTTCTCAAAACCTTTTGCCGCCTCTTCCATGTATGAAAGCCTTGACGAAATATCCTCGCTTAGCTCTTCACCCTCCTTGGCGCGCCACTTAGAGAGAGAGGAGAAGGCAATACCGAGGGCCGAAGAGAGGGCGTTTAAATCATCTGAAGTATCGTCCGAGGCGCCCCCAACGGAGAATATATCCCTAAGGCCGATGACGGCGTCTATGGTAAGCTCCCCTTTAATGCCCCTGGCCTTAAGGGTCTCGGCCGCCTCGACGCATAGGTTAACGAGCGGCGTATTTACACCCGACGCCTCAGAGCCCGCGTCAGAGGGTTTAATGAGTATCGAAAAATGTCCCCTGCTAAAGAGCTTCTTTATCATAGCGCGGATATTCTCTTCAAGGGCGAAGAAGCGCTCCGGCATGCGGAGTTTGATATCCAGGTATCTGTGATTGAGGCTTTTGGCCTCCACGGTAAAACTTCTTCCGGCTATAGAAAAGTCGGAGCGACCGTAACCGGTCATGGACTTTGTCATAAAATATTCTCCGTAAAGTATCAGCGTAATTAGTTATTCTAGCAAATTCGCGGCTAAATTTAAACCACAACGTCAACCGCCTCTATTAATAGACCACAAGAGCGTTTGAGAGGGCGTGGCGGAGGAGCCGGTTAATCCCGCTTCTTCTTAAGGCCGCTCGATACGGCGGCCTTAAGCTCTTCCATAGTAACGGTAGCGGTGCCTACTTTGCCGACTACGATTCCTGCCGCAAAATTCGCCAGAACCGCCGCCTCCCTGAAGCTGGCCCCGGAGGCAAGGGCAAGGCCTAAGACGCCGATCACGGTGTCTCCCGCGCCACTCACGTCGTATACCTCCTGGGCTACGGTTGGTATATGGGTTCGGTCGCCATCTTTTTCAAATAGGCTCATCCCGTGCTCGCCTCTCGTAATGAGAAGCGCCTCAGCGCCGGTCCTCTTTAAGAGCGTCTCGCCTGCGAGGTGGAGGCTGTGGTCGTCGGATATCTCGACCCCGGAAGAACGCGAAGCCTCAAGGTTATTGGGTGTAATAACGGTAACGTCCTTATAATAACCGAAGTGCTCAACCTTGGGGTCAACGACCACGGGGATATTCGACTTTGCCGCGAGTGTGGTAATCTCCTCGACCAGCCCGGGTGAGATGAGCCCTTTTGCGTAGTCGGATATTATTACAAGATCCACAGTCTTTACAGCGCGCTTAATAAACCTGAGGACCTTCTCCAGGGTCGTTCCGTCTATCTTCTCCCTCTTCTCACGGTCGAAGCGCACCACCTGCTGGCTGTGTGCGATGATTCTCGTCTTAATGGTTGTGGGCCTCTCGGGGTCCACGATTATTCCCCTCGTGGAGATCTTCTTCCCTGAAAGGCTCTTTCTTAAGCTCTTTCCGTCGCTATCGTCACCAACGATGCCGGTTACGACGCAGTTTCCTCCGAGGTTATGAATATTATTTACGACATTCGCGCTGCCACCGAGGAGTATGCTCTCGCTCTTCACGTCGACTACCGGCACAGGGGCCTCGGGAGAAATGCGGCTCACGTCGCCCCATATAAAATGATCCATTATGAGGTCACCGACAATGAGAACGCGAGCGCCCTTGAACTTGTCTATTATGTAGAGAGCCCTCTTCTGTTTGATTATATCCTTCAAATACGCTTCCTCCGACGGTATCTTCCGCTTCTAATACTTCAAAGTTTATAAGATAAAAAATATTCTATCAAATATTTTTTTAAATGCACACAATAAACCTAGAGGTCCATTCCCATTTTTCTTATCTGGCGAGCGACCTCCGGCGGCGGTGGGATAAACTTCTTCTTTTGCTTAACGGCTGCCGAAACCCTGTATTTGAGGCGCGTTAGAAATTTCACCGCCGCCCCGGTCTTCCTTGAAAACACCGGGTACTTATTCCTGTCTTCCCCGGTAAAGACCACACCCGGCGTGATGTCGCTATAGTCGAATAGTTCGGAGACGGTAGCGTCGGGGAAAATAGATGCGTCGAAGAGCTCTTCCTTAATGAATATGGAATTGGTCCTGGTGCAGCATATGAGCCTGAACCCCTTCTCCCTACCGAGGGTTTCAAGCGCCGCAGCCGAGCACTTTAAGTAGACCGAGTCTTCGGGGTCGTAATACTCGATACCGGGCGGGATATTCTGATTATGCTCCACAACGACCACTTGCGGATTAACATAACCGGTATGCTTCCAGACGTGATAGTCAAATGAGTCAATATCAATCGAGAGCACGCCGATGGCCGGGTTAACTCCCTCGGATTTAAATATTGCGTCGAGCGAATCCTCTCCCCTTATGGAGAGAAACCTCTCGATGGCGAGAGCGTCAAACCCCTTTATATTATCCCTTAAACCCTTTACCTTATCCGGCTCCCCCTCTATGAGTATAGCCTTCCAGCCGTGGTCGTGCCAGAGCGTATAGGCATTCGATGATACGATCCCGTCCCATGCGCCGAATTCGCATACGGTCCTGATGACGCTATCGCCTAAAGTTTCTATGATATAGGCGAGTATCCCGTCCTCGCCGTGCTGGCTCGTGACGTTGGACGCGAATATGTTAAGCTTCTCAGTCATAACTTTAATAAAGAAGTTCCACCGTTACGATACGGAGCACTTCTTCTTCTCCAATCTGGCCTCTTTTGAAACATCAAAGTCTCGCGCCTCTGTAAAAAGCCCCTTATCGAATAGTGCGCTCATACAGAGCGGTTCCCTGCACGTGTCGATGACACAGTATATACGATCGAGCCTTTTGTCCCTTAACGCCAGTGCGGAGCTGCCGTAGTCGAGAATCGTCTCCGGCGAGGTCATGCTAAAAACCCCTACCGAGGGGATGCCTAGGAGCTCTGCAAGGTGAAGCGGCCCTGCGTCAACACCGATAAAGAGCTCCGTTGAGTCGAGGAGTGAGAGGAAATCTTTACTCTTCCTTGCCGACTTACCAAAGGTAAAACGCAAAACCCCTTCAGGCAGCGTAGTGGCATCACCCTCAAGGATGGCGACCATTATATCAGGATTATCGAAGCTTCTTTTGACCTCGCGGACGAGTTTTTTAAGGAGCTCGGAACTCATACTCTTCAAAACATTCGACGACTCCGGGGCTATAAGGACCTTAGTCACATCTCCGAGTTCAGGTTTCTTCCGAGCCTCCCCCGTATCCACAACGGTCTCCATAAGGAGATAGTCCCTTACGATCTTATAGAGGTTCGTGGTAAGGGTATAGTCCTTCACCCCTTTGAAGGGGTAGGAGTTCTTTGCAAGGCTTGTAAAGACCTCGGAGTCCTTTCCGAGGCTAAAAGGGTTAAAGCCTATATCAATGTTTTCCGCCTTAAGCCTCTTCTTGACCTTTAGGAGCTTTACCGGATTCTTCCTCTTATTTAATCCGAATATCTCCGCCCTGCCCTTAAATATCCTCTCGGCATAGGGGTAGAGCTGGTTAGATGTAACGATAAAAAATTCCTTACCGGGGTTGACGTCAATAAACTCGCTCATCACCTTGAAGCTAAGGATGGCGTCGCCGTAGCGCGAGAAGACGGAGAAGAGGATTTTTACGGCCCGGTCTATATCGTCAGAAGTGAGAACCGGGCTTAAAGATTCATCCGGGGCCGGAGCCTCCGCACCCTTGTTATTTTCTTTCTTAAGCATAAACTACCTGGCCTTTTCTATACCCTTCTCATCAAGTATAAAATGGACGGCTTCGGTCACCTCTTCGACGCTTATAAGTCTCATGCAGGTATCGTCGCCGAGCTCGCAGTCCTTTGAGTGGCCGCACGGGCTGCACTCGATATCCTTTGCAAATACGAAATGCTCTTCCCCTATGGGGTGCCACCTCTTAAAGTCCGTAGGCCCGAAGAGCGCGATGGTGACGGTCTTCATGGTGTAGGAGATATGCATGGGGGCCGAGTCGTTACCAACGAAGAAGAGTGCGCCCTTTATGACCGCCGCAAGCTCCCTTATCGAAGTTTTGCCGGCGAGGTTAAGCGCTTTACCCTTCATGAGTGAAATAATCTTCGATGTATTTTCGATATCATTTTCACCTCCGGCGATAACCACCTCCACACCGCTTGCGATTATCTCGTCGGCAAGTTCGGCGAAACGCTCCAGGGGCCAGCTCTTGTACCAGCGCCTCGCACCGGGGTGAATGACCGCATACGGCGAGCCGTTTAACCCGGAGGTAAGCTCACTACCCCTTAAAAGTTCATCATCGGTTAGATTCAGCACCAGCTCATCGGTGAGCCTCCTGAGCCCGAGCCTCTTGGCAATAAGGAGGTTCTTTTCCACCTCGTTTACAATCTCTTCAGGGATATCGATTAGCATATTGTAGAGGTGTTTATTCCTAAACGACTTAGCCCCCTTTATGCCGACCCTGTCGTAAGCGCCCGAGAAACGCGCTATCCACGCGCTCCTATCCGAATTGGAGAGGTCTATGACCGCCTGGAAATTCTTCTTCTTAAGAGCGCGCGTGAAGGAGAGCTGGGCAAGCTTACCCATCTCCCTGTCGAAGGGGATTACCCCGTCTATATGCGGATTATTTATGAGCACGTCCTCCGTGCCCTTGTTAACGATAACCTCAATATGAGCCCCCGGAAAGCCCTTTCTAAGGGCCCTCAAGAAGGGGGTGATAAGGAGCACGTCGCCGATATAGCGCATCTTCGCAACGAGTATCCTGTCTTTTCCGCTAAACCTCATCTACTTAACCTCCAGGTCCGGCACCTTACGTCCGGCAAGCATAGCGCGGGCGGCTTTAAGCACGTCATCCGCTGTCACCAGAGAGGCGAGCGCCCCCCGTTTAAGTGTTACGTTGCCTTCCCCCCAGGGCCTCCAGACAACGGTTGATGTATCTCCGAATATCGCTAGCGTCGGCGCTCCGGCAGCTGCGCCGATATGCATTGAGCCGCCCTCAAGCGTTATGAGCAGGTCCGAGCGACTTAGAAACGCCGCAAAGCCCTTAAGGGACGAGGCCTCAAATACCCTCGGCCTCACCAAAACATTCTCCATAACCTCTGTAGCCGTACTAGCGTCCTTCTTCATCCAGTTCATCACCAGATCGACCCCCGGCGTAGCCATTAGCCCGTCCACGACCTTTACGTAGCTCTCGACCGGCCAAACGCGGTTATGCTCCGGTCTAGAGGTGATATGGAGGGTTACGAGTTTATTTGAGTCTTTTGATAATAAATTATTCTCTGCTATAAACGCGTTAGCCCCGGAGAGCGCCTCGGAAGGGATATGCATGGACAAGCGTTTACTACGAGTATCAGCGCCGACCCCCCTTACGACATTAAGCGAGCGCTCCACCTCGTGGAGTTCTTCGGTCTCGTCAGGGACGAATATATTATAATAGCTCGAAGAGACCGAGCCACCGCCGCCCGTCGGTCTGTGCCCGACCCTCTTAGGTGCGCCGCTTGCAAATACTAGCCATGCGTGCGACTTGGTAAACCTTGAGCGTATGCCTATGGCCACGTCAAAACGCTCACGCCTGATCTCTCCTATGACCATACCCTGGCGGTACCATGAGGCTAAACGACCGGATTTAGAATGCTTCGCCTTCTCGTATGAGTATACCCTGTCTATAAAGGGTAACCCGGTTAGCGCTTCCTTCGTATAGTCGGCGACGAGGACGCCTATGAAGGCCTTCGGAAATGTCTCCCTCAGGGCACGAAGCGCCGGAGTGGTGCATATAACGTCGCCTAGGTTATCGTTTCTGACAACAAGTATCTTCTTTACTGAGCTTTTGTCAAAGCCCGCGCCTTCGGCGGCTAAGTCTGTCATTAAAACCCTTGTAGTCGGTATCAACTGTAACGGTTATCGTCAAACAATCTAAAAGATGCATCGGCGGCGAAAAGCTAACTTAAAAAATTCTAAAAACTATATCGGCGATGGAAGTCACACTTAAAAAATTCTAAAAACTGCACCGGCGATGGAAGTTACACTTAAAAACCCTTGTAGTCTTTTCTTGCGCCCTTGATGCGCTGCCTCAGGTCGTTAATGGTGATATTGTCGTTCCAGACGGTCAGGTCTCTGCCGTAGCTGGTTAAGAGCGCATTCACCTCGGCCTTTGTAATATCCTCAATGCTCTCTATAAAGCGCATGATATCGTTTATGCGTTCCTTCTTGGCTACCTTTTTTGAGAAGCTCACATCTTCGAAGTCGATAAGGTAGACACGCTTCTCGTTGCCGGTGCCCTTAACTAGGAAGTTCGTCGATTTCATATCGCCGTGGACGCATCCGAGGTCGTGGACCTTTCTCATTATGCTCCCGGCCTCGACGATAAGCTGCTCCCTGTCTGTATTTTCCTTTACCGCATCCCTGAGAAGCACAGCCCCCTCTATATACTCCATGAAGAGATACCCCTTCTTAAAGGCCCCCATGGAGCGTTTCTCAATATACGCTAATGGCTCGGGGACGAGCACAAAGCCGTCGAGGAGCATATTCGCCGCCTCCCACCCCTTAAGCCCCCTCGAACGCTTGAAGGCGTATTTTACGGATTTAGAGGCGTTGAAAGAGCGTGTGAAATCGTCTTGCTTGAGCATAAGCGTTCTCGGGCCACCGAGAAACGGAGCCTCCACCGTCGTCACCATCCTGTCGGTAGGGGCATCGAAATCTTTATAGTGGCGCGCCTCTACCTCTTTAACATGCTCGTCTATAGCGCTGAGGTACTCAAGGAAAGGCGCCTGGTCGTAACCGCGCCTCACGAAACCCTTATAGCCGTTCTTATTATATTCTATTAAGTCTTTGGACGGCATCCAGTCTCTCCCTCTTCCATCATTTCGTGGATATCATGCATAGCGATAACAGGTCTTTAAAGAGTACCCCCCTTGCTATCATTCGCCTTATACCGTAAGGAAGCCATCCCAAAGGAAACTCCACGGCCAATATTAAAGGCGCAGGCACCCGAAAGTAAAAATCACCTATATGGCGAAGGGCCGAAACGTTTGAGAAACCCGCCTTCTTAAGGATACCGTAGAGTTCGCCGTTCGTATACTCCTTAAGGTGAAGCCCCTTTGATTCGTCGTCGTAATAGCGTGAGATGTCATGCGGTCCCATATATCTATTGGGCGTAACGCATATGTATATGCCTCCCGGAGCAAGGACCTTGTAGATATTCGTTAGCTGTTCGAAGGCGTCATCCGGGTGGAGGTGCTCCATCAGCTGATTGCTGTAAGCTATGTCCACGCTACCTGCCGGGATATCCACGGAGACTCCGTCCGAGATTATATGCTCGAAGTTATCAGGGACCTTTTCCGCGCGAGGCTGTTCGCTTGAGACATCTACGGCATAGACCTTCTTCACATGCTGAGCAACCGAATAGGCCAGGTGACAGTCCCCCGGCCCAATCTCCAGGTACACCTTGTCAGTAGCGAGAAAACTACGGAGGCGCTTTAGTTGCTTCCCGGTCTTCTCGGACTGTCTCTTAGTGTTTTTAGTCCTCTGCAAGAGCGGCTGGTGCGGTATCCGCCTGAAGAGTTCGTCGTAGAGGACAGGGTAGAGCCCTTTACGCTCCTCCGGAGTGGCGTTTTTAAGCCTCTCAGCGATCTCCCTCTCTATCTTGTAGTGTTCGTAGAGCTGATCGTCTGTCTGGTAGGCAGACTTTGGCCTACCTTTCTTTGGCAACATAATCTCTATATCCGATTACCCTGAAAAGGCTCTGACTCTTTACTTAGGATGCGTTCCACCGTATCTATCACAAGGTCGGGTGTTACCGCCATTACGCATGAAATATGCTCACAGTCGTAGAATTTACACGGGCGTCTTGAACCACAGGCGCTGGGCCTTTCAAGAACCACGGCGTTATCCTCCAACGGCCCTGTCGTCCTCCAGTTGGTAGACCCGATAAGGGCTATCGTCGGCACCCTGAAAGCCTGGGCGATATGAAGCGGCCCCGAGTCCGTCGTTATTACCATTTTGCTCTTCTTTATAACGGCTGAGGCGATACGGAGCCCTAACCTACCGCCCGTACAGAGCGGCTCACTCTTCATATCCGTTGCTATCCTTCCAATAGCCTCTGCCTCTTTGGGACCTCCTATGAGAACCACTTTAAGAGAAAATCTATCAAATAAGGCATCGGCGAGTTTCACGCAGTAATCCTCGGGCCACTGCTTATTCCTCTTGCTCCCGAAGGGGTGTATGGAGACGATATCACCGGCACCTTCTAAAAAACGCTCCGCCTCACGCTCTTCGGCATCGGTCAGGAAGAAGTCCATCCGTGTATCGAGGGACTCTATGCCGATAGCCTCAAGGGCTTTTAGCTTCTCCTTTATAATATGCCCCTTTGCAGAAGAGGGCCTGTAATGGGTAAGGAGGTTAGAGAACTCAGTCCTTACGGTGCCGAGCCTTATGGGCGCGCCGGATAAATATGCTATTGGCACTGCGTCAGGATCATTGCCGTAGAGGACAGCGGCGAGGTCGAAACGCCCCCTCTTAAGACGCCTTATTAAACCCGGAAGCTTAATAAAGTAGGCCAGGTTCATCCTTCCAGAGTGACTTATAAGCTCATCGATATGAGGGTTGTTTTCTAGAACCTCTCGCGCCGCGACGCCAACCAGCGCGGTTATTGAGGCATCCGGAAAGGCCTCCTTTAGAGCCCTTATAGCAGGGGTACATATAAGCGTATCCCCTATTGCCGTCGTGTTAATGACGAGTATTTTCCTTATATCATGAAGTCCGCACGCCTCACGCTCGTCCCTCATAAGACTTGCGGCCTTCAGATAGGCCTTTAAAAGCCCCCGCTTAATGGATTTTAAAGACATTGCCCCTTACCTGCCGTCCTTGCGGGCCACGACCGACCACGAGTATACGTCCTTCTTGGCGAGAGGACCGAGCAGGAGCGCTAGAAGATATAATACCATAGAGACCGGCCATGAGACGAGGAGCACGAGAAAGAACCTCGGAGTCCTCGGAAATATCATAAAAATCTTATTCAGGAGATTATAGAAAAACTCCCCGAAGCGTGTAAAGACATAGCTAAAGATGCTCCCTATGGGCTCTATCCCGCTTACCTTGAGGCCGCTCTTGGTAACTAGCTCACGGAGGCCGTACTTCGTAAATCTGAAGAAATCATAAGGCTCGTAGTGCAGGCACCAGAGCATGGGAGCGGTAATGTATACATGAGCGCCGGGGCGCATCACCCTCTCTATCTCCATTAAAGCCTGGAGCGGGTCAGGGACATGCTCCAGAACTTCGGTACATAGGATCGAGTCGAAGGAGGCGTCCTTAAACGGCAGCGCAAGGCACGAGCCTAGCGCATCCGGACCTCTTTTGGCGTTATAGTCAATCGAAATTATCCTTACGGAGTCGCCCATCGCCTTATGGAAGGGTCCTCTGCCTGAGCCGACATCCAGGACGTCGCCCTTCATGTGAGGGAGGCCGTGCTTTAAGAAACTCTTCTTATAGAGTTTTTTACTGATTAGGAATTTAAAATAATTCGACCAGTCTGATATCTTCTTCTTATCCACTATTCATATCTTCTCCGGCCTAGCTCTGTCACCGGCAATTTCTAAGTATAGTCTTGTAAGGGAACGCACCATGGCCCCTGCTGAAAAGACCTCCTCGGCGCGAATCTTACCGCGCGCGCCGAAGGCGCGCGCCCTGTCCTCATCCAAAAGAAGCTTGCTTATGGAGTCTGCGAGCATTTCCTCGTCACCGGGCTTGACGACGTACCCGGTCCTGTCGTCCTCGACGACCTCCACCAGACCGCCTGCCGATGAGACGACCACCGGAAGCCCGGATGCCATCGCCTCAATCACAGCAATGCCAAGCCCCTCCCAAAGAGACGGCAACACGTAGAGGTCCAAGGCCCTTAAGACCACCGGTATATCGCGCCTCTGGCCGAGGAAACGCACCTTGCCGCCGAAAGAAAGGCTTTTAACTTCTTTCTTCAGCTCTTCGGCGAGAGGGCCATCGCCAACTAGTAGAAGTGTTGCTAGCGGCACCTCTTTTAATACCGACTTGAAGGCACCGATGAGGTGAGTAACCCCCTTCTGCTCCGAAAGGCGACATACGCATCCGACCACGGGGCCGTCTTCGTCGATGCCAATGGCACGCCTCGCCTCCAACCGGTCCATCTCTATATCGAAACGCTCAGTCTCAATACCATTATATATCACTTCGAACTTCGACGGGTCTATAGAGTCGCGCTTGGAGACGTAATCCCTAACGGCCTTAGATACTGCGACGATACGCGAGGTCTTCTTCGCCAGAAGACGATTTAAGAGGCTCCTCTTGAGCTTATAACGGAGGTAAACATTATGCTCCGTCGTCACCACCGGCACGGCGGCCATGAAGGCGGCCACCCTGCCGTACATACAGGCATGGTATAAATGGGCATGCACCAGATCTATCGAACGAGTCTTTATTATATCTTTTATAAGGCCGGGTATCGAGGTATCGAAGCTCTTCTTCTTCATCCTGCCAAGGCTTATGACCTCAAAGCCCATAGCCTCAATCTCTTCACCTACCGCGCCCTTCTCCCCGATACAGCAGACCGTCGGATTAAAGGCCGAAAGATCAATATTCCTTAGTACAGTCTTTAAGTGCTCCTCGGCGCCGCCCACTGGTAGCGTGGCAAAGAGATACAGGATATTCAAATCCACTCCAGGGTATAGAGGGCCTCCGCCCTGAAACTACAGGCACGCCTTCCAAGATAATACGATTACTTCATATTTGCAGCGTAAAGTAGAGAAGACCACTCTGTTTCATCGAAACAATAAGCCACAGGGTATTATATGAAATTATGGAAAAATAATCAAACCATAGATTCCGACGAGGCGGTTGCCTGGGTATGAGTGGATGGTTATTTGGATTTAAACGTACCCTTGTTTGTCTTTCGTCGGGGGGGGGTGGGCGGGCGGTGTCGGGTGTAGCGGGAATGCTTCGTCCAATACGAACTTACCTTTCAAGGAGGCCTTTTTTCTTACGTTCCTCCCTTTTTTTATACATCTTAACGGTATGGTCCGCTATTCTTTCGGTCTTCTTAAGGACTTTGGCGATAAAAGATTTATCGTCTTTTGATACGACCCCCCCTCTATAAGCCTTGAAGAACCTGAGCCTGTCGGTCCTCGTAAAAACTTCCTTCGGAGACGAATAATTTAGCGCCGCGATATCCTTAACGAGCCAGCGACCCCTGAAACGGCTCCTCTGCTCGCATCTCTGGAGGTCGATTAGTTTTAGCGTCCAGCCTCCGCAGCCGTCTCCCCCACCGGCCCCGTCTTCGTCCCATCTAGCCATTATGTGAGTTAGATACAGGTCGCGGTGATTAAAACCCTCGTCGTGGAGCTTTTTAATCAGCTTGGCAGTCGCCTCTATTAACGCCCTCTTCTTCATAATCATAGTTTTTGATAACGGCGGGGCGTAGTCGTTAACAAGGGTTTCTAGCTGGGTGAAGTCGTCGAGCGCGACAGTAACTAGAAAAGCCTCCTGCGTGGATTTGGTCGGAAAACGCTCGCCGTAGGCCGCAGCTTCAAGCGCCGGTACTCCGGCCCGTCCAAGCGCCTCTATCTCGTCCCACTCCCGCTTTGCTTCACTTGCACCGCGCCCCAGACGTACCTTTCGGCGGTCGCCAAGGCCGACCTTCTGGGTATGGCGTTTCAGGTAAAACCCTGCCTCCCCGCCCCCCGGAAGCGCAATGGTAAACCTGGTTATGGAGCGAACGGAGATGCGTTTTCTAACCTCGCCGCCCTCGAAATTCATAAAGGAGTCGAATGAATTGAGACCGTACTCCCTGAAAATCTCCCTGAACTCGTCCTTTATCTCCATCTCACCCGCTGACTCTCCCGGTGGAGATATTTACGACCTTCTCATCGCCGGCAAGGCCCCTGCAAACCTCAAGTGTACGCATGATGTTCTTCTCTATTGTAAAACCTGCGGCCTTCCTTGCTGCCTCCTCAGATACTACGCCTTCTTCGGCATTCATCTGAAGGAGTGAGCATATCCTGTCGGCCATAATATGCGTACTTGACGGGTCATCTATAACAAAGCCGTCAACGCCATCCGTTATTATTTCACTTGCGCCGTTCTTCCCGGTGGTTATGACGGGGAGCCCGCAGGCCATCGCCTCCAGGCAGGCATTGGCAAACGGGTCGTAGAGCGTCGGAAGGACAAATATATCCGCTGCACCATAGTACCGTTCCATATCGCTCACCCTGCCCGTAAAGACGACCTCGCCGCCAAGGCCCATAGAGGAGGCGAGCCTTCGGTATCTCTCAATATCCCCTCTGCCGCCGCTCCCGGTCACCATGAGCTTAATGAATGTGCCCTTACTTTTTAAGATCGATATGGCGTGAAGGAGGTAGTCGAGCCCCTTCCTCTTAAAATCGTTTGCGCTAAAGAGTATAAGCGGCTCGCTCCCGCTGACACTGAACTCCCTTCTTATCTCGTCCCGGTAGGCCCTCTTCTCCGGGTTGAACCTCGTCGAATCGTAGCCGTTATATATGACGTGTACCTTTGAGTCGTCTACGTCGTATAGGCTAATAACGCGCGCCTTCAGCATCCGGGAGTTGGTTATTATCTTCCTGAAATTGCCGCTTGAAAAGAGCTTTTTTTCCATATGGAGTATCAATTGGTGTTTTGGGTTCAGGTACCGGAGGAAGCGTCTTACGGGGCCCGGGTACCTGGAGCGGAGCACGTCTACGTGTAGCCCCTCGCCGACCCTGTAGATATCGAGAGGGTAGAATGGCGTAAGTCCGTATACGAGGTCGAAGGAGGTCTTCTTTAAGTGGCGGTTGACATTTTTCGGGAACGTTAAAACCTTAAGGATGGATAGCCACCTGACGTAAGGCACGTAGTGGAAGATCAGGCCGGGCTCTTCGTCCCAGGCCGCAGCATAGACGTGTACTTCGTGACCCGCGCGGGCGAGCCCCTTTGTCAGGTTCACGGCATATCTCTCAAGTCCGCCCTTTCTCTCCTGGTGCTCTTTTACAACGACGGCTATCTTCATACGATACCGGCCTACTCGGGCTTGTACTCGCTCGCCTCTTCTATGAGCATCACCGGTATATCATCCTCTACCGGATAGACTAGGGAGCAAGCCTTACAAAATAAGCCGTCCGCTTGCTCGGTGAGGGCTACCTCGCCCTTACACTTCGGACAGGCCAGCACACTCAGCAGATCACTTGATAAAGCCATTTTTATATTCCTCCATGTTGTAATTATTTCAGTATTTTAAGAGTTTGCAGCTTCCTTTGTACCCTCTTCCATCTCCTTCTTTCCGCCGAGGCGCACATAAATAACGCCGCCGACGAGACTGACCATAACGGTTACGAAGAAGAAGAGAAGCGAGAGGCCCAAAGCCTCTTCCTGCGCCACGCCTACCTTGGTGAATGTATATACAAAGACACCTTCCCTTACCCCGAGCCCCGCAAGGGATAGCGGGAGCATGGATATTACGGTAGCGAGCGGAACAAAGACGAAGAAATATGTAATCGGAATATCTATGCCGAGCCCGCGTCCCAACATAAAATATATCACAATCACGCCACCCTGCACAAAGAAAGAACAAAGGAAGGCTTTTAAGATGATCCCCGGGCTCGACTTATAACTCATGAGGACGGTATAGAACTTGTCTATCTTCTCGTTTATGCCGTAAAAATGTATGCGCGCCATTATATTCATTGCCCAGCGGTGGAGGAGGTCAACCCATATCACAAGGCTCGCCGAGAAGAAGCCGGCTATTATGAAGAGCAGCACGCTCGATATGCCGATGCCTACGAGGAGGCTCTGTCCGGTTACGACCGCGACAAAGGCGATTATCATAAGGGCGCCTAACCCCGTGTACCTGTCGAGGAAGACCGAGGCCACGGCGAGCCCGCCCTTGCCCGATGCCTTATAGAGGTAATAACCCTTTATGACGTCGCCGCCGACTATCGTCGGCAGAAAATTATTAAAGAACATACCGACCAGATAGATACCCATGAGCTTTAGGTAAGGGATATCGGCGTCCTTTTTAAGTATTATCGACCACCTGAGTATAGAGATGAACTGAATGCATATGAGCATGGCGATGGATGCGAAGAAGAACCTCTTATCCATCGACAGGATCGTCTCCTTAAAGGCATTAAGGTCCATCCCCCTGAAGAGGATGATCATTATGGTGACACTTATGCCTATCTTTATTATCGTAAAAAGGTGCTTCTTCACTTTTTCCCCAGCACTTTCTTTACCACAAATATGGGTTTATCCTGTGATTCGTGGTAGACCCTTGCTAACATCTCTCCAAGCAGCCCCAGGATAATAAGCTGCACGCCGAGGATGATGCAGAGTATGGATAAGAGTAGTAAGGGCCTGCCGCCGATGGAGGCCCCTGTGAAAATCTTTAAATACGTAAGGTAAAGCCCGATTAAGAACCCTACCGCCCCGAGAAAGAGACCCACCGGCCCGAAGGCGTGTATGGGGCGAGTAGAAAAGCTCTGTAAGAATTTCACGGTAATAAGATCAAGGATTACCTTGAAGGTTCTCATGATACCGTACTTCGAGACGCCGTACTTCCTCGGATGGTGGTTAGTCTCCACCTCTATTATATCGGCACCAACCCAGCTAGCTATAGCCGGAATAAAGCGGTGCATCTCCCCGTAGAGGCGGATGTTGTCGATAACCTCTTTCCTGTAGGCCTTTAGCGTACAGCCGTAGTCGTGGAGCTTAACCCCGGTAACGCGCCCTATGAGCCAGTTTGCGATTTTAGAGGGTAGTTTTCTCGATAAGAACTTATCCTTGCGGTGCTTTCTCCAGCCGCTTACGATATCCACACCTTTTATCTTTTCAATAAGGAGAGGAATGTCTGCAGGGTCGTTCTGGAGATCGGCGTCCATCGTTATATAGACGTCGCCGCTTGCGTAATGAAAGCCCGCGGCCATTGCCGGGGTCTGGCCGAAATTTCTTCTAAAGCTTACGACGACGACTTTAGAGTCTTTCTTCTGGATACCCTCAAGCACACTAAGGCTTTTATCCCTGCTGCCGTCGTCAACAAAGACGAACTCGTAGGGGTTTTTGACCTTCTTCATTGCGTCTTTAAGGGCCTTGTATAGATGAGGAAGGCTCTCTTCCTCATTATAGACCGGAACTATTATGGATATGAATTCTGCCAATTAAGCCTCTATCTATTTTGCCGTTATAAATACCTTACCCTATGTTACTAAACGGTAAGGTTTAGGGAAACGTCCCTGAAAGTGGGATTGTTTAATTATTTAAGCGTTAACTCTCGCGGCCTTACTGCCACTGACCGCCTCACCTCCGAGTACGGCGCCGATGGCGTCTAAAACCTCTTCGGGGGTTATATCCCTCGTGCACTCGTTATCGGTCGGACACACCCTCTTAAAGCACGGGCTGCACGGAAGGGCCTTCCTAATGACGACATTTTTATCCCCGTACGGCCCTGTGCGCCACGGCGCGGTCGGCCCGAAGAGCGCCACCACCGGAGTGCCAACAGCACAAGCTATGTGCATTGGGCCGGTATCGACCGTTACGGCCAGACGCGATAGGCTTAAAAGGGCCGCTAACTCCATAAGCCCCGTCTTGCCGGTTAAATCCACCGCACCGGAGCCTCCCGCACCGGTTATCCTACTAATATACTCTCTATCTTCCGGGCCACCGGCAAAGACTGCCTTCATACCGAATCTACCGGAAATACCGCGCGTAACCTCTGAGAACCCCTCTACCGTCCAGAGCTTTGTAGCCCACCTCGCCACCGGGAAGAGCACCACAAAGGGATCCCCCGGAGATATACCGGAGTCTCTTAAGAGAGAGGCAACCCTCGCCTCGGCGGCACGGTCGATATGCACAGGAAAGACGACCTCGCCGCCGTAGCCCGAAATGTACTTCGCAAGCTCCATATACCGATCTACAGCGTGCATATCCGGGTCGTAGGCCATTGGCTTATCATTTAGGAAGAACGTGCTAAGCTCCCTCGAATTCGAGAAGCCTACCTTCCTCTTCCCCCCTGAAAGCAGTACCCATATGGCGCTCTTGGCAAGCCCCTGGAAGTCGATTACAATATCATATTTTTTATTATTAAGATACCTTGAGATGGAGAGGTTATATGCGAAATTCTTTCTCCATCCTCGCCTTGATACTATAAGCTCGTCTATCAGCGGATGCCCCGTTAGTATGGAGCTAGCCGCCTCTTCGACGAGCCAGTCAATCTCTATATCTTCTCTAATACCCTCCCTCAGCGCGTGAAGCACCGGGAGCGTATGTACGCAGTCGCCTATGGAAGAGAGCTTTATGATAAGGATCTTCATCCATCGCCCTTCAGGTAGTCCTCTTCTATCCAACGGGCCGCGCCAAGCAAGTCCGTGGCAATATGGTCCGGGGCGATGGTTAGCTCGTCCTTCGTCTTAGCGCCTAAGCCGGTGGTGACGAGGACCGAGACGGCCTTGATATTTCTGGCAAGCTCCATATCCGAGGCCTTATCTCCAACGACATAGCTCCTCTCCATATCGAGAAAGAACTCAGAGGCGGCAGCGTCCACCATCCCCCTTGCAGGTTTTCTGCACCCGCAGCCCTCACCGGGGCTGTGCGGGCAGAAGTAGACGGCATCCACAAACGCGCCGCCCTCTTCCAGGAGTTCCGAGAGGCGGTCGTTTACGGCCCGAAGCTCCTCCTCGGTGAAATACCCCCTACCGATGCCCGACTGGTTAGAGACTATAATAACGCGCATTCCGAGCGAATTAAGGGTCTCTATCGCCTCGGCTGCGCCGTCAAAGAGTGTTACCTTCTCCGGCTCCGAGAGGTAGCCCGGGTCAACGTTTATCGTACCGTCGCGGTCAAGGAAGACAACGGGGAGGTTTTGCCGGGAGAGAACCACTAGGCGTCATTCCCCACTGTCATCTCCCCTGATAGTTCGAGTGCAGATGCGAGCACATCCTCCGGGGTTACGCCGCTAAAGCAGTCGTAAGTTCCACTCATGCACTCCCTCTTAAAGCAGGGCACGCAGTGAATCTTCCTCTGTATAACACTTACCGACGGGCCGATGGGGCCGGTTAACTCCGGTGACGTAGAGCCGAAGACCGCTACGGTCGGCACGCCAAGGGCCGCGCCTATATGCATGGGCCCGGAATCGTTGGTTATAAATGCGTTAAGCCCGAAGACTATTGCCATGAATTCCCTGAGACCTATTTTGCCGGTAAGGTTAAAGTGTTTTACCGAAAGCTCGTCGGATACGGCAGCCGAAGCCTCCGCGTCGTCCGGGCCGCCGAATAAAAGAGGAACCGCACCGGTCTCCAGAGAATATCCGTCGAGAACGGCTGCGAACTTATCCGCCGGCCACATCTTCGCCGGGCCGTAGCTCGCCCCGGGAGATGCGCCGATGAGCTTCGTGCCCTCTCCAATGCCGAGTCCGTTAAGGTACTCTCTAGCCTTAGCCTGCTCTTCGGTGGATATAAATATTTTAGGGAGCGGGTTAGCTGTCGTCTCACCGCCGAGCTCCTTTATGATATTAAGGTAATAGAGTGTCTGGTGGACTTCAAGTATCTGCGGGGAGCACGGTATGGCCTTCGTAAGGAACGGCGAGCGCAGGTCTCTAGCGTAACCGACACGCTCGGGCACCCTTGCCAGAAACGAGATTAGCGCCGCTTCAAAGGCGTTTTGAAAGAGAACGGCGAGGCTAAAACCCATCGTCTTAAGCTCACCGGCAAGGCGCAAACGCCCCTTAAAGCCCTTATGGCGTCCGGAGGAGTCGTACTCAACGGTGCCCGATACCGCCGGGTTGCCGGTAAAGACCGCCGTGACGCGTGGTTTGGCGAGGATCGTTATCTCTGAGGACGGGTAAAGGGATTTAAGCGCATCGAGGGCCGGAAGCGTCATTACCGCGTCGCCTATCCAGTTTGGAACTCTCAAAAGAATTTTATCTCTTTTCACGGAAAACCCTTAAATAATGTAAATTAATATCATCAAATCACTACCTTATAACGATTTATTATAGTACGAACCCCTACCCTCTTGTCAAGCAAACCAACTGAGTTAGATACTTATCGTACCCTTCGCCGAATGGATCTGCTTTGAGCTTCGCCGTTAACACCGCCGCTAGCGCTCACTTGTGATGGAGAGCGTGTACGGAAGGTTTCGTTACGGCTTCGCCTAATTGACAAAGACAAACCTCGGTGTTATCTTTTAAAGATGCATTTTGCCTCCAGAATAGCGGTCACGACCCGAGGCTTCTCCGATGTAGTAGAGATCACCGAAAGCGTAGAGGCGATCATCGCGGACTCCGGCATAAAGGACGGCCTCGTTTGCGTCTTTGTCCCCGGCTCCACCGCCTCGGTCACCACCATAGAGTACGAGGACGGGGCCATCCATGACCTGAAGGATGCCATCGAAGAGATCGCACCCTTTGATAAACCCTATAGACATGACAAGCGGTGGGGAGACGGCAACGGCTTTTCACACGTCCGGGCGGCGCTCTTAAAACCGGGCATTACAGTCCCTCTCGTTAAGGGTGATATGACGCTCGGCACCTGGCAGCAGATAATCCTCATAGACTTCGATAACAACAAAAGGAAGAGGAGCGTCGTCGTTCAAATTCTCGGAGAGTAACACCCCGAACGCCTTCCCTTGAGAGGGTTTCTAAACCATGAATAAAACCATAACCGGCCTCGGGCAGGCCTCCTACGACTATATCGCTCTTACGGACTCATATCCCGCCGAAGACTCTAAACAGGAGATACTCGAATGGACAGAGTGCGGTGGCGGCCCCGTGGCAACGGCACTCGTCTCCTTAAGCCGCCTCGGCGTAAAGACCCGCTTCATGGGGCGCGTCTCGGACGACCGCTCCGGGAGGCTCATTCGAGCGGGGCTTAAAAGTGAAGGCGTTGATACGCACGGCCTTAAAACCTTAAAGGGTGGAAAGAGCCAGACGGCATTTATAGTCGTTAACCGGAAGACCGGCGGAACGAGGACGATATTCTGGCAAAAGCCGACGGTAGCCCCTCTCGGCCCCGGAGAGATAAGCGCGGCAAAAATAAAAAATAGCGATATGCTTTTACTCGACGGCTTAATGAAGGAGGCGTCCATAAGGGCTGCATCCATAGCGAATGAGGCCGGGGTGCCGGTCGTCTTCGACGCCGGAACTGTACGCGACGGCACGTATGAGCTCATCGAGTTGTCTGATTATATAGTGGCGTCCGAAAGATTCGCCCACTCGTTTGCAGGAGGGCCGAAGAGAGCGCTAAATGAATTTAACCGCTTTAAACCCGTGGCCTCTACCGTAACGCTCGGTGCTAAGGGCTCGGTAACATCGGCGCTCTGTGAGACCTTCCGGATACCCGCCTTTAATGTCGCGGCCATTGACACCACAGGCGCGGGGGACGTATTCCACGGCGGGTATATCTACGGGCTTATATCGGGCTTCGACAAACGCCGCACAGTGGAGTTCGCCTCGGCCTTCGCAGCCCTTAAATGCCTGAGTGTCGGCGGGAGGGGCGGCATCCCGACACTCGACGAAACCCTTAAA
>JAJCZG010000048.1 GCA_029262475.1 Deltaproteobacteria bacterium | reverse complement strand
AGAAGAGCGTGTAGTATATGCGTAGCCGTGTGGTTACGGCGCGTCTTTGCGCGTTCTTTAGTATCCGGGGTGAGATCGAGCACGCTGCCTATAGATATTTCGCCTTCCGATACGGTTACCTTATGTACGGTAAGCTCCGCCGTGGGCTTAATGGTATCCGTTACGGTTATCTTTACACCGTCTCCGCTCATGATGCCGGTGTCTCCGACCTGTCCGCCGCCTTCTCCGTAGAATGGCGTCTGGTCGGTTACTATCTCTCCTTCGTCTCCTTTGGAGAGCTTATCTGCTGGTGCTCCGTCTCTTATAATGGCCTTTACCTCGCCACGCGCGCTTGGCAGATGGTAGCCCACGAATTCGCTTTTTAGGTTAGCCGCGCGGAGGTTCCTGTAAGTTTCATCAGAGCTGGCGCCCTTCCAGGCGCTCCTGGCCTTCTCGCGCTGCTCTTCCATCGCCGCATTAAAGCCGTCTTCGTCAACGGTAAACCCCTTGTCTCTTATGATATCGGCGGTAAGGTCCATCGGGAAGCCGAAGGTGTCGTAGAGCTTAAAGGCCGTCTCGCCTGATAGGACGGTACTATCAGCTTTTTCCATAGCCGCTATCTCGCCGTCGAGTATATCGAGCCCCCTCTCAAGGGTCTCGAAGAAACGTTCCTCTTCGCCCTTTGTTGCGCGAAGAATTATCTTCTTCGATGATAGGAGCTCCGGGTAGGCGGAGCCCATCATCTCGATTACCTTACCGGTTACCTTATGGAGGAACGGGGTGTCGAGTCCGATGAATTTACCGCGCCTGACGGCCCTCCGGAGAATGCGCCTTAAGACGTAGCCCCGGCCTTCGTTCGACGGAAGGACTCCGTCTGTTATAAGGAACGTTACTGCGCGGGCGTGGTCGGCTATGGCGCGTATAGAGACGTCGCTTTCTTCGTCTTCACCGTATTTAGCGCCGGAAAGCTCTTCGATAAACGATAAAAGCGGCGTGAAGAGGTCGCAGTCGTAGTTAGAGCGTTTGTTTTGCATTACGGCGCTCAAACGCTCAAGCCCCATGCCGGTGTCTATGCACGGTTTCTTTAGAGGGGTGAGGGTGCCGGAGTCGTCGCGGTCATACTGCATAAAGACGAGGTTCCATATCTCAAGGTAACGCCCGCATTCGCACTCTATGGAACACTCGGGCCTGCCGCAGCCAACTTCCGGTCCCTGGTCTAGATGGATCTCCGAGCAGGGGCCGCAGGGGCCGGTATCTCCCATTGACCAGAAATTGTCCTTTTCGCCGAGCCTCGCTATGCGTTCCGGGGCGACGCCAGCCGTCTCTTCCCATATGCGCGCGGCCTCGTCGTCGTCTTTATAGACGGTTATCCAGAGCTTATCCTTATCAAGTCCCATGCGTTCGGTGAGGAATTCCCAGCCGTATTTAATCGCATCTACTTTGAAGTAATCGCCGAAGGAAAAATTCCCTAGCATCTCGAAGAATGTATGGTGGCGGGCGGTGCGCCCGACGTTCTCGAGGTCGTTGTGCTTGCCTCCGGCGCGGACGCATTTCTGTGCCGTTGCCGCCCGGGTGTACTCGCGCTTCTCTTCTCCGAGAAAGACGCCCTTGAACTGGACCATACCGGCATTTGTAAATAAAAGCGTCTGGTCGCCTGCGGGTATAAGCCCCGAGGAAGGCAGCACCTCGTGCCCCTTCTCTTTAAAGAATTCCAGAAATTTAATCCTTATCTCGTCAGATTTCATAGTCGCCTTCTAATTCCTTAATTACTTTAAAGCTTATACCGGCGTCAAAACCCCTTGACTCCAGGTGCCGTAACGCGCCTCGCCTCGCCTCTTTCTCCATCGGTGAGGTGTTGTGACCTTTGTTTGAGAGCCATTTGGATGCCGCTCGCCTGGCCGCGTCGAGTTCGTCTGCCGCCGGGATAGCGTCAAGCGCCGTCGTTACCACATCCTGTGGCACACCGCGCGAAGAGAGGTCGAATGCTATCTTCCTCTTGCCCCAGAGCCTGTTTGAGATCCTCGCAGCGGCGAGATCCGAGGCGAAGTTCATGTCGTTAAGATAACCCAGCCCCAGGAGCCAAGTGATAGTACCCTCTATAAGCTCCTGAGGATACTCCTTCTCCTTAAGGCGTCTCCTAACTTCAGCGGCGCTCCTCGCCCTGTATGATAAAAACTTTAAAGCGTATTTTCTTATGGCCTTTTCGTCAGATTCCATTTTGCGAATATAGACTAGAAGCGCCCGTCATCCTCTGTATCTTCATCTATGCCGTCGCCGGGTATTATTTTGTTAGCGCCGTCCGATTCATTCTTGAGGTTATCGGAATACTCGTCCCATCCGGTGTCGGTCGTAGAGCTTATCCCTCCCTTTGCCCGTAAGGCGAAGTCGTCAGGGTTGGACGCTTGTCTCATCGCCTCATCGCCGGAGATAAGCCCCTTTTGCATGAGGTACATAATCGACTGGTCGAAGGTCTGCATGCCGAAGGTCGAGTGCCCTTTGTATATGACGTCAGCCAGATCCTTCGTCTTTTCTTTATCCACGATACAGCTCCTGACCCTGGCGTTGGTGACAAGTATTTCGACGGCCGGGACCCTTTCTTTGCCATCCATAGTCGGCATGAGGCGCTGGCTGATGATGCCCTTCATCGTCTCTGCCAACTGGATGCGTATCTGCTTTTGATGATACGGTGGGAAGACCGATATGATACGGCTTATCGTCTCGGTGGCGTCCGTGGTATGGAGCGTCGAGAGGACGAGGTGTCCCGTCTCAGCCGCCACGAGCGCCGTCTGAATCGTCTCAAGGTCGCGCATCTCACCTACGAGTATTACGTCCGGGTCCTGTCTGAGAGCCCCCCTCAAGGCACTTGAGAAGTCGACGGTATCCACGCCTATCTCCCTCTGGCTTATGACGCTCTTGTTGTCCTTGTGGGTATACTCTATCGGGTCCTCAATGGTGATTATATGGCACGACCTGGTGTTGTTTATGTAGTCCACTATCGCAGACAGGGTAGTGGATTTGCCACTTCCTGTAATGCCGGTAACGAGCACCAGCCCGCGCATCTCAAGGGCGAGTTTTTCGAGTACCGGAGGCAGGTGGAGTGATTCGAAATTCTTTATGGTGGCCGGTATTACCCTGAAGACTATTCCAACGGCGCCCCTTTGAAGGAATATGTTGACCCTGAACCTTCCGACGCCGGAGATGCTGTACCCGAGGTCTATCTGGAGCTCTTTCTTGAAGTCCGCCTTTTGCCTGTCGTTCATAAGATTGAAGGCGATATTCTTCATCTGCTCGGGCGATATGCTCTCGTACTCCGTTAGCGGACAGAGGCGTCCGTTCTTCCTGAGTATCGGTGGCAGTCCGGCCTTTAGATGGAGGTCGGATGCGTTGTTGTCGATGGCGTGCATCAACATTGCGTCAACGTTTAGCTCCGACATGGGGTTACCTCTCTTCTTTGCTTATGTTGTGAAGTTCGTTTACGGCTGCTTCCACCTCGGTCATCTTCTCCGGATTTGCCTTCAGGTACTCTCTCGCCGCGATCCTTCCCTGTCCTACCCTCTCTCCGTTATAGGAGTACCACGCGCCACTCTTTTCAATTATATCGGCGTCAACGGCCAGATCCAGGAGGTCTCCCTCTTTGGATATCCCCTCGTTAAAGAGTATGTCGAACTCCGCCTCTTTGAAGGGAGGGGCTACCTTGTTCTTTACGACCTTTACACGTATTCGGTTACCGAGTATGCTGTCTGCCTGCTTGATTTGCCCTATACGGCGGATATCCATCCTAACCGAGGCGTAGAATTTAAGCGCGTTACCGCCGGTCGTTGTCTCCGGGTTGCCGAAGAAGACGCCGATCTTGTGGCGTATCTGGTTTATAAATATTAGCGAAGTGTGGCTCTTGCTGATCGTTGCGGTGAGCTTCCTTAGCGCCTGGCTCATGAGTCTCGCTTGAAGTCCCATGTGGGCGTCTCCCATGTCGCCGTCGAGCTCGGCCTTCGGAACCAATGCCGCTACCGAGTCGATTATGATAAGATCCACGGCGTTGCTCCTTATGAGCATGTCGGCGATCTCCAGGGCCTGCTCCCCGGTATCTGGCTGAGAGAGGAGGAGGTTATCGACCTGCACGCCGAGTTTTTTTGCGTAGGCGAGGTCGAGCGCGTGCTCGGCGTCTATAAAGGCCGCCGTCCCGCCTTCCTTCTGCGCCTCAGCCGCTATGTGAAGGGTCAAGGTCGTCTTTCCCGATGACTCCGGGCCGTATATCTCTATTACGCGTCCCCTCGGCACACCGCCTATTCCGAGCGCAATATCGAGCGACGGCGAACCGGTCGATATGCTAGGCACCCGAAGCGCCGGCTCTTCGTCGCCGAGGCGCATGATAGAGCCCTTGCCGAACTGCTTTTCTATCTGACTTATGGCCAGGCTTACGGCCTTTTCTTTGTTAGAATCGACTTCCTTGCTCATTAATCTCCTCCTTAAAAAATATGCGGTCTTATCCGGTCTCTTCGGTAGAAGGGAAGTTTTTTAGTTCCCTAAGTGCTGTGTATATGGCCCCCTCAGGCGTGAGTTCGCTCTTAAAGAGCGTTAACC
This sequence comes from Deltaproteobacteria bacterium, assembly GCA_029262475.1. Taxonomy (GTDB): domain Bacteria; phylum Desulfobacterota; class GWC2-55-46; order GWC2-55-46; family JAJCZF01; genus JAJCZG01. The sequence goes on along the minus strand of JAJCZG010000048.1, from coordinate 30,804 downwards.
CCTTCGCCGTGAAGGTGGCGTTTATCGTGAAATCTCTTTTAGTTAGTATCTCTTCGAGCTTTTTAGCCGTCCCGGTCGTCTTTATTCTTGCAAGCGTAAGGTGTCCCCTGAAGCGGCGCTTATCCCTCTCGTAACCGAGCACTTCCAGCTCGTCGTTAATGGCTCTCACTAACCCCGTAAGCGTTTCGCCGCCTTCGACCGGGATCCATAGCACCCTCCCGGACTTTATCTCGACCTTGCAGGCGGTAAGGTCGAAGGGCTTTTTTATTTCTGACGCCGCCGCTCGAAGCCCCCTTGAAATCTCATAGGTGGCCGTCTCCTCGATATCTCCGAGGAATTTGAGTGTAAGGTGAATGTTAGCGGCCCTTACAAAGCTCGCCTTGCCTTTTGACCGGTCGCACTCGGAGCGTAACACGTCTTGAATTTTCCCGAGACGCTTTTTTATCTCATCCGGCACCTCTATGGCGATAAATGTCCTTATCCGTGCCACTTTTGCCCCGTAATTATCTTTCCTTTTTATCCCCCGGAAGATAGGGGGCGAGGATGCGCATAGCCTCTACGACGGTTTGTTCCTTCACCTCGTCCCTTCCGCCGCTAAATAGATATCTTTCGGCTACGGTCTCTTCCGGTGTGGAAAGGCCGATATATACAAGTCCGACAGGTTTTTCACCGGTGCCGCCGCCGGGGCCGGCTACGCCGGTTACCGCTAGCCCTGTCTCAGCCCTAAAGCGCTCTCTTATCCCCGAGGCCATCTCCCGGGCCGTCTCGGCCGATACCGCGCCGTAAGCCTCAAGAGTATCGCGCTTAACACCGAGGAGTTCTTCTTTAATACGATTATCGTAGGAGACGACGCCGCCTAAGAAGTAATCACTGCTTCCGGGCTTATTTGTGATTCTATCCCCTAGCCTCCCTCCGGTGCACGACTCCGCAACTGCTATTTTGCCCTCGTCGTAACCGGAGTTCTTATCTAAGGATTCTTTGTTCCCGGCCACTAAATTTTACCCCCGTAAACTGCGGCAATATAGATGATAATCCGAACCGAGATATTGGCGAAGATTCCGGCTATTACGTCGTCGAGAACGATCCCTTTTCCACCATGAATTTTCCTGTCAAGAAGCCCTATGGGGAAGGGTTTCAGGATATCAAAAAACCTGAAAAGAAGAAAGATTAATATTATATTTATGGCCGTAAGCGGGATGAGATATGCGGCCACCATGTAGCCGAGTATTTCGTCTATTACCACCGACGAAGGGTCCTTGCCTCCGAGTAGTTTCTCAGCCTCTCCGGCGACGTAAGAGGAGACGATAAAGCCCAGAATAAGGACTGCCCCCCCTGCCGCAGGAGTAAAGCCCGAGAAGATATACGCCACGGGTATGCCTACGACGGTGCCGAAGGTGCCGGGCATCTTCGGGAGGAGCCCCGAGTATGCGCCGGTAGCGAGAAATTTTATGATTTCTTTCTTCATGTTGTTGGCTCCGGCGGAAGGCAGTGAGTTCTTCCGGCCGTAGTGTAACCCTTTCTATTTAGAAGATAAACCGGCGCATGCCGATATTTACGATTATACCAATGCCCGCAAAGGCTGTCACGAGAAACGACCCTCCGTAGCTCAAAAACGGCAGCGGCATGCCGACGACCGGCATGAGTCCGCATACCATTGCGAGGTTAATGGTCACATGCCAAAATAACATGGCGGATATGCCGAGTGCGACGAGGAAGCCAAAACGATCCTTTGAGTTCCTGGCGGTATTAAGCCCCCTCTGGATTAAGAGAAAGAAGAGGGAGATAAGGACGAGTGAGCCTATAAACCCCCACTCTTCGGCGAGTATGGGGAAGATAAAGTCCGTATGGTGCTCGGGGAGGAAGCTGAGCGAGCCTTGTGTGCCTTTCATGTAGCCTTTCCCTGTGAAACCGCCGGAGCCTATGGCGATCTTTGATTGCAACAGGTGGTATCCCGAGCCGAGGGTATCGCTTGAGGGCTGGAAGAAGCTAAGTATCCTCGCCTTCTGGTACTCCTTTAAGAAACTCCACCCCAGGGGGAGCAGGGGAGAGAAGGCCAGTAAAATGCCTGTAATGGTCCTCCTGCTTACCTTGGTAACGAGAATCATCGATGTAAATATTAAAAAGAGCGTAAGTGCGGTGCCGAGGTCGGGCTCCCTTGCGATGAGTATAAACGGAAAAATCAGGATAAGCACGGGTTTTACGAGCCCCTTGAGGTCGAGCCCCTTCTTCGGTATCGCCACGCCGCTTAGATGTTTTGCGAGCATTATGATGAGTGCGAGCTTGGCGAACTCCGATGGCTGGAAAGAGATGAAGCCGAGCGATATCCAGCGGTGCGTACCGGCGACCGCAGGGCTAAGGAATAGCACCGCCGCCAGAAGTAGTATCGAGAGGCCGTAGATCTGGTACGAAAAACGCTCCAGGAGCGAGTAATCGACTATAACGGCCATGATAAATACGATAGTGGCGATTATCATCCAGAGCGTATGCCTGTCGTAGTAGTAGAGGTTTCTCGTGTATGTTGCGCTGTAGATCGTCATTAGTCCAATGACTGCGAGAATCGCCATAGTGATTATTATTGCCCAGTCTATCTGGGCGAGGAGACGTCTGTCGAAGAGCTGTAATGTCATGTTTTTCAGCAGGTTTTTCATTACACCTCACCTCCGGTCGCTACGGCAGACGCGCCCGTTACCGTCACTCTGTCCCTCTCTTTAAGCTCCGGTGGCGTGGGCTTGAAGGGGGAACCCTCCTTAACCCTTACCAGATAGTTCCGAAATACCTTGAGGGCGATGGGTGCAGCCGTCCTGGAGCCGAAGCCGCCGTGCTCTACAATTACTGCGACGACAATACTCGGGTCTTCATACGGGGCGAAGCCAACGAACCATGCATGGTCCCTTAGCTTGTACGGCACCTCTTCGATATCCTTTATCCTCTCCTTCATCCTCACGACCTGTGCCGTGCCGGTCTTCCCGGCGACAACGAAATCTTTGTTCATGAGTCCTCGAGCCGTGCCGCCCTCGTCGTTAACGACCCCTTTAAGGGCTTTCCTTATGAGTTTAAGCGTTGATGGGGCGAGGGGGAGTTTCGAGACCTTCTCCACGGAGAAGGTCTCCGTGGTCGTCCCGTCCTGGCTCCTTACCTCCCGAATGAGCTTGGGTTTTAGGACTGTGCCTCCGTTGGCGATGGCGGCGTATGCGTTGGCGAGCTGAATAGGTGTGGCCAGCATAAAACCTTGACCTACGGAGGCGTTTATAGTCTCCCCCCTGTACCAGGGGGTTTTGTAAGTGTCGAGCTTCCACGCGCGGTCCGGTATCAGCCCGCTTTTTTCGTTGCCAAGCGTAATGCCTGTCTTTTCTCCAAGGCCAAAGCCCCTGGCGTAAAAAGCAAGCTTGTCTATGCCGAGCTCCAGGGCCACCTGGTAGAAGAAGGTATCGCTCGACTCGACGATTGCCCTGTAGATATTGATCTTTCCGTGTCCTTCTTTCTTCCAGTCGCGGTACTTTTCCTTGGCGAAGGTGAAGCTTGAGCCGGCCTCGATCTTCCTGGTGGCCGTTATTATACCCTCTTCAAGTACCGCCGTGGCGGTAATCGGTTTTAGGATCGAGGCTGGCGGGTATTGGCCCTGTATGCTCCTGTTGGTAAGGACGCTCATAGGGTTATCTAAAAGGGCCTTCCACTCCTTTGTCGTCATGCCGGTGGTAATCCGGTTCGGGTCGAATGAGGGGGAGCTGACCATCGCGAGTATCTCGCCCGTCTTCGGGTCCATCGCCACAATGGCCCCGGCCCTACCCTCGAGGGCGCGTGCCGCCTCCAGTTGCAGGCCGAGGTCTATCGTAAGGTATATGTTATTTCCGGGGATAGGCGGGAAGCGTTTTATGACCTTTATCTCGCGTCCGACGGCGTCGACTTCCACATGGCTGCCGCCGTCACGGCCGCGTATTTTGTCTTCAAGGGCTCGCTCTATGCCGTGCCTTCCGATTACGTCTCCGAGCCTGTAGGGCACAGTACCCGGCTCTCCGTTTTGCTTAAGCTCTTTATCTCCTACCTCACCGAGGTAGCCGACAAGGTGTGCGGTCGCCTCTCCGATAGGGTAGCTCCGTTTAGGCCCGACAGAGAGTGCCACCCCCGGAAGACGAAATTTAGCGCTTTCAATCCTCGCCATCTCCTCCCAGCTAATATCTCCCTTGATCTTTATCGCCTCGAATGGGGGCCTCTTCCTTGCTTTACTAACGCGCCCCTCTATCATCTCCGGTGTGATATCGACCATCTCCGTAAGCTTTGAAGTCGTAGCGTTCCAGTCAACGATATCCTCCGGAACGACGAGAAGATCGAAGCCCGGCCTGTTCTCGGCGAGCCTTATCCCGTTGCGGTCGAATATAAGCCCCCTGGGCGCCGTGCTCTTGGTGAGGCGCACGCGGTTATTAAGTGAGAGCTCCCTGTATCTCGACGCCCCCATCACCTGAAGGTTCCAGAGCTGGGCAATGAGGATAAAGAAGACTACCGCCGCTACTGCGAGCGGGACTACGAGGCGTCCGATAAGATCGCTAGGTTCCTTATCCGGGAAAAATGTCTTCAAAAAGTCTCGCCCTCCTCCCTGGAAAACGTCTTCATCTTCATCGCCTTTAGGAGAAGCGTTATTATAACAGGCGCGAATGCCGCAGTAAGGAGGGCGGTCGGGAGAACGTGTGAGAAGTAATGTATATCTTCATTTAAGGAGCTTACGATGAAGTATGAGAGTGTTGTGCTGGTAAGCGAGGCTAAACCGGCGCCAGCGGCCCTTAGAAGGGCGCTATCGTAGTGGACCCGTATGGCTGCGATGTAGTTTAATGTATAAACGGTGATGAACGTAAAGCTCGTAAGGCCGATAAAACCGCCGGAGAGGGAATCGACCGTAAAGCCGAGAACGAAGCATAGCGGTATGTCTTTTAGCGAAGGTCTGCCATATGAGAGCAGAAATACGATAATGAGGGGGATGTCGGGCAGCGGCGTCGACGAAATAACAGTGCCCTTAAAGGCCATGTATACGACCGTTATGAAGAAGAGGAGTATGAAATCTTTCATCTCTCCTCCGTCTTCTCGTCGCTTGACTTACTCGTCTTTGAATGGACTGTTTTGGCGACAAGAACCTCCTCAAGCTTTAATATGTCGGCGTGAGGTTTGATGAAGACGCGTTTAAAGAAGTTATCGTCCCCGGCTTCGACCAGGGTTACGACACCTATCGGGAGTTTGCGCGGGAAGATGCCGGAAAGGCCTGCGGTGACGACCTTATCGCCTATGCGTATATCCTCAAGATCACGGATGTATTTAAGGATGAGCCCCCCGGAGCCGTCCCCTTCGGCGACTGCCCGAACCCTCGTCCTCTGAAGCACGACGTCTATGCTTGAGCGGGGGTCGGTTATAAGGAGCGCTTCGGCGCTCCTCTTCGAGGTATTGATTACCCTTCCGACCATGCCTTCGGGGCTAATAAGCGGCATGTCGTCGGTCACGCCGTCGCGTTCCCCTCTGTTTATCTTTATCGTCTTCGTCCACGTACTGATATTGTAGGTCAGCACCTTGGCGGCGACGGTCTGGAATCTTGATTCTTCTTTGAGGGAGAGGAGGTCTTTCAGTCTCCTGTTTTCATGGAGGGCTTCTCTGAGCGTGTTGTTTTCTTCGACGAACCTTAAAATTGTATCCTTCTGCTCGTCGTTGGCCTCTTTAAGTCGAACGAGGTAGATGTAGTTATTCCATACGGAACTTACGCCGTTATAGGTGCCTGAGAATGCTGCCTGAAAAGGGTAGGCTACGGCTGAAAGGAGGTTTTCTATGAACCGGTCGCCTTTTTCCTGTGACCTGCCGGAGATGGCCAGGTGTAGAGAAATAAGGCACAGGACGATGGCTAAGAGTAGGATACGTTTTCGTTTGATAAAGGAGTTCATCCTGGCCCGTTATACGGTCGTTGCTTCATCTGTCCGTCAGTTAAGCGGGATGGTGACCTCTTTAAGGAGCTCCATCTGGTCCAGGGCCATCCCCGCTCCCTTAACGACGCAGGTCAGCGGTTCGTCGGCGATGGTTACGGGAAGCTTCGTCTCTTCACGTATAATGATGTCAAGGTTCTTTAAGAGCGCGCCACCGCCGGCAAGGACCACGCCTTTGTCCACGAGGTCGGCGGCTATCTCGGGAGGTGTGTTTTCAAGGACGTGCTTAACGGCGTCGATAATGGCGCCCACCGGTTCGTTGAGCGCCTCCCTTATATCGCCCTTCTTGATCTCCATCGTAGTCGGTATGCCCGTAACGAGGTTAGAGCCCTTGATCTCCATGATCTCCTCGCCCTCTTCCGGCATGGGGAGCCCGACGCTCATCTTTATGTTTTCGGCAACCGCAGGGCCTATGGCGAGATTATACTGCCTCTTTATGTAATGGGCAATGGCTTCGTCGAATTTGTCTCCACCGACGCGCACGCTCTTCGCAAAGACTATTCCCGAGAGCGAGACAACGGCTATCTCCGAGGTGCCGCCGCCGATATCGACGATGAGGTTACCGGAAGGCTCGGTTATCGGCAGCCCCGCGCCAATGGCTGCAGCCATTGGTTCTTCAATAAGGTATACTTCGGCCGCGCCCGCCGAGTAGACAGACTCCCTTACGGCGCGCTTCTCGACCTGCGTTATACCCGAAGGCACGCCGACTATGATCCTCGGCCTTACAAGGAGTTTTCTGTTATGGACGCTCGTGATAAAATGCTTTAGCATCTCTTCGGTTACTTCGAAGTCGGCTATGACGCCGTCCTTAAGAGGCCTTATGGCGGTGATATTGCCCGGGGTCTTTCCTAACATGGCCTTGGCTTCCTTGCCGACGGCGACTACTTTACGCCCTTTGGGTCCGATCTTTACCGCAACGACCGAGGGTTCGTTACTGACTATCCCTTTGCCCTTCACGTAGACGAGAGTTGAGGCCGTGCCGAGGTCGATGGCGAGGTCGTTGGAAAAGTACCCTAAAAGAAAGTTAAACATGTTTAAATATCCGTATATTTAAAAATCAACGCTTAATTAGCATGAAAACCAGTTTAAACCACTTAAAACTGCCGGAAATAATGCTCTCCGTGTATCTGAAAAATATTATCAGAAAGGCAGGAGCTTATCAAGGTATTTTCTTTCTTCCATTCTTGAAAAGGGTTGAATTTTTAAAGAAAATTTACTAAAATCTTTTGTTTGAACCAATTCGGCGTGTTTAGTGCACTCAAGAGCGTAATTCTTTATACGTAACATTGTAATAAATAAAGTATTTTTAGGCTCGGCTTCTTTCCTGTCGCCGTGTCTTCAACCACTTGGAGGTAAATTAGATGTTAGATATTTTCAGAAATAAGAAGAATTCCGGCCTGCTCATTGGAATACTCGGCGTAATCGTCCTCGGCTTTGTCTTCTTCGGGATACCCACAGGCGGTGGAGCGAAGAATTACGTCGCGATGGTCGATGGAGAAAAAATATCCGTTAACGAGTACCAGAAGCTCTACAGGCAGCAGGTAAACTACCTTAAAGACCAGATGGGCGACCGTTTCTCCGAAGACCTGCTCGATAAGATGGGTATTCGCGACAGGACGGTCAGTATGCTCATAAATAATATTTTAATATTGAAGGCCGCTAATAAGGATGGGATGACAGTCTCCGACAGCGAGGTGCAGGATATAATTCTTAATATCCCGGTATTCCAGGATAACGGTGTCTTTAATAAAGAGAAGTACTTCTCCGTCTTGCAGCAAAACCGCATGGAGGTCTCGGAGTTCGAGAGCGGCGTTCGTCAGGATCTCATCATGGAGAAGATGAGGGAGAAGGTCGTAAGCGAGCTTGAGGTCACGGAAGAAGACGCATGGAAGAGGTACGCTGCCGATAACCGCTCCGTCTCATTCGATTATATCTCCGCCAAGCCCGAGAGTTTCATCGCAGATGCCGAGCCGGATACCGAAGAGGTCTCCAAATACTTTGACGAGCACGGCTTTACCTTTACCGAGCCTACGAAGATAAAGGTGTATTACGCTAAGCTCGGTATTGATGATCTGGCAAAGGAGATGGTCCCCTCCGAGGACGATCTTAAGAATTTCTACGAGGAACATAAAGAAGATTACTTTACGCCCGCCAAGATCCGGGCACGTCATATACTCGTAAGGAACGGTAAAGATAAGGAGCAGTCCAGGAAGAAGGCATCGGGGCTGCTTGAACGGGTAAAGGCAGGCGAGGGCTTTGCTAAACTCGCCAAGGAATTCTCAGAGGACCCGGGCTCGGCCAAAAAGGGCGGAGACCTAAGTTACTTCACAGAAGGCACTATGGTAAAACCGTTTGAAGATGCGGCCTTCTCCATGGCCCCGGGGGAAGTGAGTGGCCTCGTAGAGACGGTATACGGCTTTCATATTATTAAGGTCGAGGATAAGAAGGATAGCGGCTACAGGCCGCTTAAAGAGGTAAGGGAAGATCTTACGCCGAAGTTTGCTCGTGTCGAGGCCGGGGCGTTAGCCGTGGGAAGAGCCGCTGAGCTTACGGTCGCCTTTGAAGCGGCGGGCGACGCAGACGCGCTAAAGAAGGCCGCCGAGGACGCGGGCTTTAAATTCGCCGAGGCCGGGCCATTCGCCGAGGGCGACAGGGATAACGAAATAGCCCTTGACGACCTCGCCAGGAGCGCGGCCTTCGGCCTTGACGCCGGCGGCGTTAGCGCCCCGGTAGAAGCAAAAGAGACGGTATATCTCATAAAGGTTACGGAGCGTGTGGAAGAGCATATCCCTCCGTTTGAAGAGGTCGCCTCGAAGGTAACGGCGGCGGCGAAGAAGGCTAAGTCCGTTAAGCTTGCCAGTGAGGCAGCCGAAGGGCTACTAAAAAGGCTTTCTGAGGGTGCAACCTTCGAAGAGGAGGCCAAGGGAGAAAGTTTCGAGTCCGGCGCTACGGAGCTCGCTATTAAGAGGAGCGGTTATCTGAGGGACTTGAGCCTGAACGTAACAGGTAGGGACGGCTTCTTTGACGTCACCCCGGAGGCCCCTTACTTTGGTGAAGTCGTCGAAGATAACAGTATCTTTTATGTATTTAAATACAAGGATTTTAAGGACGCCGAGAGGAAGGCCTTCGATGAAAACAAGGAAGCCTACATGAACATGCTCGCCGAGGAAGGGAAGACAGAGGCTATGACCGACTGGATTGAGAGCCTTCGCGAGGGTGCGGAACTAAGGGTGAATCAGGATCTTTTATAGATACTTATTATAGATATTTAAGGAGTTTTAATTTATGCGTTTTTCTAAACTTTTTGCGCCGACCCTGAGGGAGTCTCCGGCCGATGCCGAAGTCGTAAGCCACAAGCTTATGCTACGGGCCGGTATGATAAGGAAGGTTGCCGCCGGCATCTATACCCTCCTTCCGCTCGGCGTTAATGTTCTAAAAAGTGTTGAGAATATAGTTCGCGAGGAGATGATGCTCGCCGGAGCCCAGGAGGTTACCATGCCGATGGTCGTCCCCTCGGAGCTCTGGAAGGAGAGCGGCAGGTGGGACGAGTACGGTAAGGAGCTTTTGCGTCTAAATGACCGCCACGGTCGCGACTTCTGCCTCGGCCCAACCCACGAGGAGGTCGTAACTAACCTCGTCGCAGGAGAGGTCCGCTCGTATAAGAATCTTCCGATGAACCTCTTTCAGATACAGACGAAGTTCCGCGATGAAATTCGTCCCCGCTTCGGTCTTATGAGGGGTAGGGAGTTCGTTATGAAGGACGCCTACTCCTTCCATGTCACCGAAGAATGCGCCGAGAAGGAGTACCTCAACATGAAGGCCGCCTATAGCAGGATATTCGAGCGCTGCGGTCTGGATTTCAGGGCCGTCGAGGCGGATACCGGTAATATCGGCGGTAACTTCTCTCACGAGTTTATGGTCCTTGCCGATACGGGTGAGGACGCCATTGTAAGCTGCGAGAAGTGCGACTACGCCGCTAATGTCGAGAGGGCCGAGATAGGGCTTCCGGCCGGTGAGGGCGCTTCGTCGTCTGAGGCAGCCTCTTCGCTTCCTCTGCCTGAGAAGGTTTCGACTCCGGGCAAGAAGAGCATTGACGAAGTAAGCGAGTTCTTAAAGGTCAAGCCCGAGACACTCATAAAGAGCCTCGTATACAATACCGACAAGGGGCCTGTTATGGCTCTTGTGAGGGGCGATCTTGAGATAAATAATATTAAGGTAAAGCGCGCTGCTTCGGCCTCCTGGGCGGAGCTTGCCTCTGAGGATATCGTAAGTGAAATTACCGGAGCCCCTTCGGGCTACGTTGGGCCGGTGGGGTTAAAGGGCAAACTCATCGCCGATTTTAGCGTACGTTCCATGAGAGGGGCCGTAACCGGCGCAAATGAGGAGGGCGCGCACTTGAGGAACGTAGAGCCGGGGCGTGACTTCTCAGCCGAGTATACGGACTTAAGGGTCGCCGGATCAGGCGACAAGTGCCCAAGGTGCGACGAGGGAAGTTTTAAGCTCTTCAGGGGCATAGAGGTCGGTCATATCTTCATGCTCGGCACCAAGTACAGCGAGTCGATGGGCGCTAAATTCCTTGATGAGAACGGCAAGGAGAAGCCGATGATCATGGGTTGTTACGGCATCGGCATCGGCAGGACCGCCGCAGCGGCCATAGAGCAGAACCACGACGAGGCCGGTATCCGGTGGCCCGTCCCTATTGCCCCGTATCAGGTATGTATAGCAGCCGTAACCATGAAGGACCACGACTCTCTGGAACTCGCCGAGAGCCTCTACTTCGGCCTAATGGATAAGGGCATCCCGACACTCATGGACGACAGAAATGAGCGCGCCGGGGTTAAGTTCAAGGACCTTGACCTTATCGGCATACCGGTAAGGATTACCGTAAGCACTAATACGATGAAAGAGGAATCCGTGGAGATCAAAGAGCGCGGTGGAGAGACCAGGCTCGTAGGCTACAAGGATACCGTCGCCGAGATAATCCGTATTCTGAAGATTCCGCCATCGGGATGATATTTTGCCATGTACGACATAATCATAGCTGGCGGCGGCCCCTCCGGGGGCTCGGCCGCGAGGCGTGCCGCTAAAAACGGCCTGAGAACCCTGCTTCTGGAGAAGGAGGTGTTGCCGCGCCATAAGCCGTGCGGCGGCGCAGTCTCCGAGCACGCCCTCTCGTTCCTCGATTTCCCCATTCCTCTTGAAATAAGCGAAGAAGATATATTCGGTGTAAAAGTCTCTTATAAAGGCCGCTCCATTGTTAGTCGGAAGAGCTACAGGCTGGCTATTACCGTTACCAGGAGCCGCTTTGATTATTTGCTCCTTCAAAAAGCCGAGGAGGCGGGTGCAATTGTCGTCGACGGTATGGCCGTTACGGATTACAAGGAAGATAGCGACGGTGTCTCAGTACGCGCCGGGGGTAGAGAGTACCGCGCGCGCTACCTCATAACGGCAGAGGGGGCCCACGGCTCCCTTAAGCGAAGGGTCCGCAGGCCGGATACGAAGAAGGAGTACGCGATAGCCGTCGAGCGCGGCGTAGCGGAGGATACGGGGGTGGATATCGTTAAAGAATCCAAAGACCTTATAGAATTAGATTTCAGCGCCGTAAGGAACGGCTACGGCTGGGTCTTCCCGCACAACGGTTATTATTCGGTCGGGGTTGGCGGAGTAGCAAAGTACATGACGAAGCCGAAGCTCGCTCTTGCGCGTTTCCTCTCTAATAAAGGTTTTGTTGTTGACGACGGAGCCCGCCCGTTAAAGACGATATACAAGCAGGCCGGGCACATGATACCCGTAGGCGGGATAGAGCGCAGAGTTGGCTCCGGGAGGGTTCTGCTTGCCGGAGACGCCGCAGGCTTTGTTGATGCCTTTACCGGCGAGGGGATAGCCTACGCCATAAGGAGCGGTCAGATTGCCGCCGATATGGTCTCCGGAAATTTCTTAAACGGCTGGGGAGGGGCTCAAATGGATGCGGCGTACAAGTCGGCGTGCAAGAGCGAATTCAACGATAATCTCCGGTACGCGCTGATTCTAAGCCGCCTTATGCACTACTCCCCGGAAATATTTTTTAGTATCATGATCGAGCACGCTTCGCTCGTGAGCAGGATGATGGATATCCCGGCGTCGCGCTCCACCTATAAAGAGTTCCTCTTATGGCTTCTTCCAAGAATACCAAAGTTCTACTTAAATACCCCCCGTTAAGGCCAAGGGCCGTAGTGGCAAAGTATTATCCCGGCTTTTACCCCCTTCTTTTCTTAAAAGAACTAAAATAGCCTTGATTTATAAGCATTCATATAGTATATTGCTTGTTTCCGTTTATACGGTTATCTTTTTGAGTATTGGTGGGCCCGCTTCTTACGGTTAATCTGTAATCTTTTGGAGCGCGCCAGAGTTTAACGTCCTTGCCCCATCCATATGGAGAATGGGGCGAACCCGCTCTTCAGTAAGAGCGGGGATTCGGAAGGAGTATCATTATGTCAGAAGAGTTAAGGGATTACGAAACCCTCGGTATCGTAAACCCGGACCTCGCACCCGAGGCGGTTCAGGAGCTTATCGGGAAGACCACTTCGATCATCGAAGGTGGCGGGGGCAGTATCTACAAGGTCGATGAATGGGGCAGGCGCAAGCTCGCCTACCCGATAATGAAGAAGAACGACGGTTACTACTTCCTGTCGGTCTTCTCCTCTCCCGTGGCCGTCAAGAACGAGGTCGAGAGGATACTAAGGCTAAACGAGAATGTGCTTCGTTATCAGACGATTCTCCTTAGCGAGAGCGATGTCGAGCTGGTGAAGAATTCTATCGCCGCAGCGGCCATAGTAGCAGAGGAGGCTGAAAAGGCCGCGGCAGCCGCAGTAGTCGCGGAGGCCGAGAAGGCAGCAGCAGAAGCTGTGGAGGCCGAGAAGGCAGCAGCAGTTGCGGAAGCCGAGCCGGTAACAGAGGAGGCTAAGGCCGAGGAAGGAGCTGGCGATGAGTGATAGAGATACAAGAGGCGGCGGAAGGCCGCAAGGACGCCCCGGCGGAGCAAGGAGATCTTCTTTCCAGAGAAAGAAGATCTGCCGTTTCTGCTTGAACGCGGCGAATAGAATAGACTATAAGGACGTTAAGAACCTCAGGTATTTTGTAACGGAGCGCGGAAAGATAGTCCCTCGTCGTATTAGCGGGAACTGCGCCAAGCACCAGAGGGTAGTGAGCCTTTCGATAAAACGCGCACGGAATGTGGCCCTGTTGCCGTATTCGGCCATAAGCATATAAGCCGCGGCTAAGGAGTTTGTGAGATGAAGATAATTCTTAAAGAAGAATATCCCTCTCTCGGCGTTATCGGAGAGGTTGTAAAGGTAGCAGACGGTTACGCCAGAAACTACCTTTTACCAAAGGGCATAGCAATCCTCGCTACAAAGGGGAACCTGAAGCAGTACGAAGCCATGCAGGAGGTCCTCCTGGTAAAGAGGGCCAAGGTAAAGGGCGTAGCCGAGGAGCTCTCTGAGAAGCTCGGCGCTCTGGCACTAAGCTTTACCCGTAAGTCTGCAGAAAGCGGCAAGCTCTTCGGTTCGGTCACTTCGGCTGATATCGCCGCTACCCTGGCTAAAGAGGGTTTTGTGATAGACAAGAAGTACATTCGCCTCGACGAGCACATAAAGACGGTAGGCACCGTCTCCGTGCCGGTAAAGATACACAGTGAAGTCCCGGCCAGTGTCGAGGTCACTGTCATCGGTGATGGATACGTTCCTGAGGTGGCGGAAGTCGCCCCGGAAGAAGCCGTGGCCGAAGCCGAAGCTACCGAAGAGGCACCCGAGAGCGAAGAAGCCGGTAGTGAAGAGACAGCCGAAGCTGTAGAGGCCGAAGCAGAAGAAGCACCGGTTGAAGCGGCATCAGAAGAGCAGGCCGAGTAAGCCAGAGTCTTTTTTTAATTAACCCGATCCGGGCGAGCGGCCCGCTTATTAAATGGCCGCCCGCCCGTTTCTATTTTAGCGGTGCCCCGCCATGCCGAAAGAAGTCTCTAATAAAAAAGTAGTTCCATTAAAAGCCCCTCCGCAAAACCTTGAGGCCGAGCAGGCCACCCTTGGCGGTATTTTAATCGACCCCGAGGGTATCAGTAAGGCCATCGAGATCTTCGACCCGGACGGTTCCGACTTCTATAGCCCGGTCCATACCAAGATCTATCAGGCTATGGTCGCTCTCTACGAAAACAATACTCCTATTGACGCCATAACACTCAAGAATTATTTCGGTGAATCGACTGCGCTCGACTCCGTAGGCGGTATCTCTTATATCATTGAGCTTACAGAGACCACTCCAACGGCCGCGAACCTCTTCTATTACGCTCGTATCGTAAAGGGCAAATCTTTACTCAGGAAGGTGATAGATAAGGCCGCCGAGATAACGAGGATGGGTTTTGAGGGGGTCGATGATATCGACACCTTCATAGACGACGCCGAGAGGCTGATATTCGAGGTCTCGCAGGAGAAGATCTCCAAAAAAGTCTATAAGCTGAAGGATATAATCAAGGATACCTTCGAGACGATAGAGAAGCTCTACGAACAAAAGACCCATATCACCGGCGTACCGTCGGGCTTCTCGGATCTCGATTCCCTTACTGCCGGTTTTCAGGCCTCTGATCTGATCATCGCCGCCGGACGCCCAAGTATGGGCAAGACGGCTTTCTGCCTTAATATCGCCGAGAATGTCGCGATAAACGAGAATATCCCGGTTGCCGTCTTCTCGCTTGAGATGAGCAAAGAGCAGTTGGTGCAGAGGTTGCTTGCGTCTAGAGCGAAGGTCGGGCTTGGCAGGATCAGGAACGGTCACCTTAAGGAAGAGGACTGGGGGAAGCTCACCAACGCCGTCGGCACCCTCTACGAGGCCCCGATCTTTATAGACGATTCGGCCGCGCAAACTGTCCTTGAGATTCGCGCCAAGGCCAGGCGTTGGAAGATGGAACATAATATCGGCCTCGTCATAATCGACTACTTGCAGCTATTAAAGGGTCGTCGCGGCATAGATAGCCGCGAACAAGAGATATCGGATATATCAAGGTCCCTTAAGGCGCTCGCCAAGGAGCTTAATATCCCGGTAATGGCCCTCTCGCAGCTATCCAGGAAGACCGAGCAGCGCCCGGACGGCAGGCCCATGCTCTCGGACTTAAGGGAGTCCGGGGCCATTGAGCAGGACGCCGATATCGTAATGTTCGTCTATAGAGAGAGTGTTTATAACGACTGCGATTGCCCGAAGGAGCTATGCACCTGCGGGCGGAGGAATACCGCCGAGATAATGGTATCCAAACAGCGTAACGGCCCGACAGGAGACGTAAAGCTCACATTCCTTAGAGAGTTCACCCGCTTCGAAGACCAGTCGAATTTCGACTACGGCGGCGAGGACGCATGGGTCGAGTAGCCGACTCCCGGCCAGGCGCTCTCGTATCTCCGGTAATCTTTTATATTTAGCGTCATACTCACTCTGTAGGGTTAAAATTTTTTAAAATTGCCGCCTTACGCCTTCCTGCCGAGCTCCCGCCGCCAGGTATATCATCCTAAACTTCTCTTACTCTAATAAACTAATGAACCCTTGCAAAACGGATAAGTATGCCAAAGGAAGAAAAGAAAGTCTTTTTAGACGTTACGGTGGACCTACCTGTTGATGGTCTCTTTACGTATTCGCTAAAGGGTGAGGTAGCGCCAGACGAGCTCTTTGGCCGCCGCGTGCTCGTCCCCTTCGGCAGGCGCAAGGTCACAGGGTATGTCGTCGGCGTTAAGGCCGGTACCGAGCTTACCAGAGTTAAATCCGTAATAGAGGTCTTGGACGACGCGCCGTTATTCGACGAAGCGCGCCTTAAATGTTTTAAGCTTATCGCCTCATACTACTTTGCCCCACTCGGTGAAGTCCTCTCCCTTTCTCATCCGTCTTCAATTAATATAAAGAGCAAAAAACTTATCCGCCCGACATCTTCTGGTGAGGAGTTCGCAAGAACGGCCCTCTCCGGTGTTGAAAGAGATATCATACTCGCCGCCGCCGGAGGGGTAACGCTCTCGCTTCTTTCAAAACGTCTCAAGGGTTTTTCTGTCGGCTCAGCCGTAAAAAAGCTCGTAGGCGATGGCCTTTTAGTGGAAGAAGATTCTCTCTCAGGGGCCGGTGGGAGGCGTATGGAGAGGTTCATTTCCCTAAAAGACGGTATTGATTGGGAGGAGACCATATCTTCGTTAAAGGGCTCACCGAAGCAGGCGGAGATACTTCGCTACCTTGTGAAGATAGCCGACGAGACTGATACCTCCCCGCCGCCGCTTAAGGTAGAGGAGTTGTTCGCCAGTATTGGCGTAACGCCAGCTCCGCTAAAGGGTTTGATCGAAAAAGGTTTTGTTACCGAAGAACGTCGAGAGCGCGTACTGGACGCCCTCTCGGGCGCTCCGGCCAGGAGCGCGGCGCACCATACACCGACCCCGGAGCAGGCTAAGGCTACCCGGGCCGTGAGTAGTGCTCTAAATGAGGGAGGCTATAAACCCTTTCTCCTGTACGGCGTAACCGGGAGCGGCAAGACCCTTGTATACCTTAAATGCATAGAAGAGGCGGTTAGTCTCGGTAAGCGTGCGATTGTCCTCGTCCCCGAGATTGCGCTTACTCCCGTTGCTTCGGAGTACCTTACGGAGGCCTTTCCGGGCAGGGTGGCTATCATACACAGCGGCTTAACCGAGTCCGAGCGCTACTTCCAGTGGCGACGCATATACGGCGGCGAGGCAGATATAGTAATAGGGACGAGGAGCGCATTATTTTCGCCGCTTAAGGATCTCGGCCTTATAATAGTGGACGAGGAGCACGACACCAGCTATAAGCAGGAAGAGGGGGTAAAGTACAATGCAAAGGACGCGGCCTTAATCCTTGCTAAAACCCTCGGCATTACGGTGATGCTCGCCTCGGCGACACCCTCGGTCGAGAGCTTTTATAACCAAACGCAAGGGAAGCTAAAGCTTCTAACACTCACAAAGCGCGTTATGGAGCGCGAGATGCCGCCGGTCGAGCTGGTGGACATGAAAGGGGTTAAGAAGGGCGAGGACGAGAGCGGGGGCGGTTCCCTCTCCGAGAGGCTCGTCTCACTCCTTGGGGAGACCCTTCTAAGGAAAGAGCAGGCCTTAATATTCCTTAACCGCCGGGGCTTTTCAAATTTTGTAATCTGTAAGGACTGCGGAGCGGCCCCCGAGTGCGTAAACTGCTCGGTTACGCTTACGCTCCACAAGGGGCCGGGGCTCTTAAGGTGCCATTACTGCGACTACTCCATCACGGTCCCGGATACCTGCCCGGTATGTAAGGGCGTTAACCTGGAGAGCCCGGGCATCGGCACCGAGAAGGTGGAAGAAGAGATTAAAACCCTCTTTCCAGAGGCTAATATTGCCCGCCTCGATAGGGATACGACGAGGAAGAGGGGCGAGGCGAAGAAGATACTACGGGCGATGGACTCTGGCGAGGTGGATTTCCTTATAGGAACTCAGATGGTCTCAAAGGGGCATGACTTTCCGGGCATTACGCTTGTCGGTGTCATCTCGGGGGATACTTCTCTAAATATCCCGGACTTCAGGGGGGCGGAGCGGACATTTCAGTTGATAGCTCAGGCCTCCGGGCGCGCCGGGCGCGGAGCCCTCCCAGCCAAGGTTATAATCCAGACCGTTAACCCCGATCATTTCTGCTTCACTGCGGCACTGAAACACGACTACGACGCCTTCTATGCCGAAGAGATACTTGAGCGAGAGGCCGTATGGTATCCGCCTTTTTCAAAGCTCTCCGTAATAAGGATAGACGGCCCTTTGGAGGCCGCAGTTTCCTCGGGCGCAATGGAGCTTAAGCGGATATCGGATACCCTTACGAGAAACAGCAACTTTACCGGGGTGAGGGTGCTGGGCCCGGTTCCTGCGCTCATAGGGAGGCTTAAGGGCAGGCACAGGTGGCAGCTCCTCATAAAGGCCGGGAGCGCCGTGGTGCTGAACGGGTTTATCAGGGATTTAAAGGGGCGTTTTGATAGCAAAGGCAAGAAAGGGGTTAATGTCTCGATAGATATCGACCCGCTTATAACGGTCTAGATTACGCGGTTTCGGCCACCGTTCTTCGCTTCATAGAGGTGTTTATCGGCAAGTGAAATGAGGTTTGTAGGCGGGTCTTCCTTTGAAGGCACTATCGAAGATACGCCGATGCTTACAGTCAGCACATCCGATATACTGGAGGCCTTGTGAGGAATCCTCAAGGCCTCGATCTTCCGCCTTAGCCTTTCCGCGATTATCTCCGCCGCGCCTTTGGTGATGTTACCGAAGATGACGGCGAACTCCTCACCTCCGTAACGCGCATAAAGGTCTCCGGGCCTGTTGCAGGTATTCTTGATCTCTTTTGCGACATCTTGTAAGACCCTGTCGCCTTCGAGATGTCCGTAGGTGTCGTTATATGCTTTGAAATAGTCTATATCGAGGAGCAGCATGGCGATAAGGGTTTGGCCGCGTTTAGCTCGTCTCCATTCAAGCTCCAGAAATTCGTCGAAGCGCCTCCTGTTGGCAAGGTTCGTAAGGGCGTCTCTCTCTGCGAATAACATCAGCCTCTTGGTCTTTGTAAAGAGCGCCAGATGAGCTCTTATCCTCGCCAGCAGTACTTTGTTATCGCACGGTTTCGTGACGTAGTCGGCAGCGCCCGCGTCAAAGCCCCTTGTTACACTCTCCGTCTCCGTGGTGCACGTTAGCAGTATGACTGGAGTGTCGCGCGTTTCATCCTGGCTTTTAAGTCGCCGACAGACCTCGAAGCCGTCGATACCGGGCATCTTTAGATCGAGCAGTATGAGGTCCGGAACGACCGACCCGATCTTTATGAGCGCTTCCTCACCGTCCGAAACGGCGGTTACGTCGTAGCCTTCCTTATCGAGGAGGGCTTTCAGGAGTTCCCGGTGCTGGAGTTTATCGTCTACTACGAGAACGCGTTCTCTCTCTATGTTCAATACTTTATTCATACCTTAAAGTCGGTTCCTTCTTATACTTATTCCAGTTTTTAACACGCCACGGCCCCGGTATAAAAAAGCCGCAGAGATCGCAAGTAGAAAGCGAAATTGCGGCGTCATCACCAGATATCTGTGAATCCGTCTTGAATTCACGAGAAATTAGAAGATATTATTTCAGGCGTCCGTGGCAAGGTGTCCCGTCATGAAACTTTTCCTTGCGCCATCTTTACTTGGTTCCGGCTTAGTATGAGACGGCTTCCCGATGTATTAAAGCGAGCCCTTTCGATACATGTTGGCTCACTATGTCACCAATGAATGCTATAGCGTTCATTAATATGGTTAATTCAGTTAAAATCATTAACCCCAATAAAATCAAGAGTTAAGAGCTTCTATTTCCAACCAATAGATTTATAATACAGGAAAAGCTATAGCATGTCAAGGGGAAGTTAGCCCAGTCATTAATAGCAGAGGGTTAAGAATCTCTGAATTATGAATGAATTTTTCCGCTATAGCAACGGGATGTATCATAGACGCATTCTCTCCTCGTCTGCTCATCGGTATAGATCTTCAAGGCTATCAAAGACGGGCGAGCTGGCGAGGGCTCACGGATGAGGCCGGTGAACAGGACTTTTTTAGTCCGAAGTAGCTATTTTTACTTACTTGAAACCGGTATATAGGATATAATATATAATTAAGACATTTATAATTTCCATTAGAGAGGCTATTTATGGCTGTACGTGAGATTGTTACATACCCGGCTCCGGTGCTAAAGGAGAAGAGTGTGCCGGTCGAGAAGATGGACGCCGAAGTCAGTACCCTTATAGGCGATATGCTCGATACGGTCATGGATGATGATAAGAGCGTCGGTCTCGCCGCTAATCAGGTCGGTGTGCCCAGGAGGGTTATAATAACGGACCTGTACAGGTATGACGACGAAGACGATGATTCCGCATCCGGCTCCGGGACCGAGACCGGTGGCGGCGAATGGAAGGGTGCGGATAGAAGGAAGAGGATGATCGTCCTTATAAATCCTGAAATAACCTTTTCGGAGGGTGAGATTATCTACGGCGAGGGCTGCCTTAGCTTCCCCGGCATCACCGCCGATATAAAGAGGGCCGACCATGTGAAGGTCAAAGCCCTTGACCGTGATTTTAACCCTGTAGAGATCGACGCGTTCGGCTTCCAGGCCGTGCTCTTGCAGCACGAGTTAGACCACCTGGACGGCGTGCTCATCATAGACAGGGTAAGCTGGGTAAAGCGCGACATGCTAAAGAGGAAGTACAAGAAGTACATGGCCGAAAATGCACCCGACCAGGCTTTGCTCTGACCACCTCGGGATGGCTGATGCAAAAGCCGTAAGGGTCTATACTCTCAAACGCAGGTCGTTTCTAACCGTTACTTACTGAACTTTAAATTTATAAAATTGAGACTTTTTCTCTATGGTTAATAGAACTCCCTTAAGGGTGGTCTTTATGGGGACGCCCGGTTTCGCAGTCCCGAGCCTCGAAGCGCTGGCTAGTAAGGGTTTAGAAGTTTTATCCGTCATAACTCAGCCCGATAAACCAAGAGGGCGCGGGAGGGCGTTAGCCCCGCCGCCGGTTAAGGTGTGCGCGCTAGGTCTCGGGCTCCCGGTGCTTCAGCCGGATAGCATAAGAGGTGAGGAGTTCGCTTGTGAATTAACAGGGCTCGCCCCGGACGTAGTCGTTGTAGTAGCTTATGGTAAGATACTCCCGAAGGGTCTTCTCGGGATACCGAAGCTCGGGTGCGTAAACGTACACTCCTCGCTCCTCCCGGCATACAGGGGCGCGGCCCCGGTGAACTGGGCCATAATAAATGGCGATAGCGAGTCGGGCGTAACGACGATGTTTATGGACGAGGGGATGGACACCGGCCCCGTGCTCATGAAGAGGGCGACCGGTATTGGCGACAAAGAGACTGCCGGAGACCTACTAAATCGCCTCTCCGTTATTGGAGCGGAGCTCCTGATAGAGACGATAGACGGGCTAACCGGCGGCACACTCAAACCGAGTCCCCAGCCTGAGTCGGGGGTATCGGTAGCGCCGCTCCTTAAGAAAGAGGACGGTAGGATAGATTGGAGAAAGTCGGCGCGCGATGTGGACTTTCACGTCAGGGGTTTTTCCCCGTGGCCGGGAGCCTTTACCTCTGTCAAAGGAAAGTCGCTTAAGGTTCACGCCGGAGGGGTAGTGGAGACGCAGGGCGACGGAGCCCGCCGCCCCGGAGAGGTCTACTCTGTATCAGGTAGCGCGATAAATGTCGTCTGCGGAGCGGGAAGCTTATATGGTATCACCGAGCTTCAGCTTGAGGGTAAGAGACGCATGAAGACCGAAGACCTCCTCAGGGGGTTTAGGATTGAGAGTGGGGAGTTGCTTGGATGAGTACCGGGCTAAATGAAAAGATTACCGAAGACTCCGGCCCTGTGGGCGCTTCAAGTGACTCAGGGGAGCCCGGAGCAGGCACGCCTTCTTACGATGGCACCGGGAGCGTAGAGTACAGCCCGAGCAAGGGTTTTCTCCTTATCCTTCTGGCAATATCGGCTCTGGCGGTTACTGCTATCCTCTTCTTCTTCTGGTACGTGCCGACCGTAGGGCTATCTGCGATACATCCGGCTCTCCCGTACGCTGTAGGCGTTACGGCGGCCTCACTTGCGTTCTTGCTCGTGGGCGGAATGGCGGCAGTCTTCTTAGCCATCCTCACCGGGAGGACGATATTTTCTTCAGGCCCGCTCAGGTGGGCGCTCTTTAAGATATACCTGCCGCTGATGCTAATCGCCGGTAAACTCGTCCGTATACCAAAGATTAAGATAGAGCGGGCGTTTCTGGATATAAATAACGGTATAGTGCTTAAGATGCGTAGAAGGATAAAGCCTGGGCGCGTTCTGATACTCATGCCCCACTGCATACAGTACGAGGACTGTAAGATCAAGGTCACAAAGGACGTAAGCAACTGCGTAAGCTGCGGCAAATGCGAAATAGCAGACCTCCTTACGGTGATGGAGGAGTTCGGCGTCGAGCTCTTCGTCTCCACCGGAGGGACCGTTGCGCGGAGGAAGGTCGTTGAACTCAGGCCTCACGCCGTAATAGCCGTAGCCTGCGAGCGCGACCTCATAAGCGGCGTTCGAGACGCATACCCGATGCCTGTATTCGGTATCGTCAATACGCGCCCGATGGGATATTGTACGAGTACGGGAGTGGATATCGGCTTCGTCAAGGAGGCGGTAAGGAACTTTCTTTCGTAGTGGCCGGAGCCTAAGCAGCCTGATGGAGATTATTTGATGGATAAAGTTGAGATAGTTGCACCGGCTGGGAATCTCGTATCCCTTAAGGCCGCAGTAGAGGCCGGGGCCGACGTGGTATACGCAGGCTTTAACGACGCCACAAACGCCAGGAACTTCGAGGGGCTTAATTTCACTATTAAGGATTTAGAGCGCGGCGTTGACTTCGTACGTATGCATGGCCGCCAGCTCTACCTCGCCATAAACACCTTCCCGCAGCGCGACACCCTTCAAGGCTGGCACGGAGCCGTGGACTGGGCCGTAGAGCTCGGGGCCGACGCCATCATACTCGCAGACATGGGTGTCTTAAGCTACGCCAGAAAGAAATACCCGGATATTAATATCCACCTCTCGGTTCAGGCCAGCAGCTCTAATTATGAATCCATCAACTTCTATAAACGCCACTTCGGCGTAAAGCGCGTAGTGCTCCCGCGCGTTCTAACGGTATCGGATATAAAGACGTTAAAAGAGAATACCGATGTCGAGGTCGAGGTCTTCGCCCTTGGCGGGCTATGCATTAATATTGAGGGTAGGTGCTACCTCTCAAGTTTTGTCACCGGGGCCTCGACGAATACCGAAGGGGTTTGCTCGCCGACGAGGTTCGTCAAATTCGTAAATACGGATGAGGGCGGCTTGAATATTTCGCTAAACGACGTTGTCTTAAACCGCCTTGACGCAGGGGAGATGGCCCCTTACCCGACGAGCTGCAAGGGGCGCTACATCATGCCCGACGGCTCTACCTCTTACGCAATAGAAGACCCCGAAAGCCTCAATGCGCTTTCGATACTTCCGGGTCTGATCGAGGCCGGGGTCTCGGCCCTTAAAATTGAGGGTCGGCAGCGGACAAAGAGCTATGTAGCGCGCATGACAGGCGTGATGCGAGAGGCGATAGACTCCTACTACGCTTCTCCCGGAGGGTATAGCGTAAAGCCCGAGTGGGAGCGCAAGGTGCTCGCAAGCTTTGAGGGGTCGAGTGAGACAGTCGGCTCTTACGGCGGGCGCTAGAATACGCCTCTCCATGTAGCCTTTTTATTCTATACGCCCAACGTCCACGCCAGCCGTTTTGCCGGTTTTTATGCCTACAAGCCACTTTAATTGTGTCGTCAGCTCCCTTTAACCCGGTCTTTCTTAAAAAAAATTATCAGCTAATAAGTGGAAACCCTTGACAGGGCTGTCTTTTTTATGGTTCGATTACACTATTACCCATTCATCCACGGAAGGTCTTCTTAGAAAGTGATTGCCCGGAACTTTACACGCACCATATAACCCATAGATCTCAAGGTATATGACCTCTTCCTTAGCTAAATTCATTTCGAAAATACTATATACATCAGCACTGCTGTCTTTTATATCCGTGTTGGCTCACGCAGCTCCTGGTGAAACCGGCGCGGCAGCGGAGACCGCCTTTACAGAGTGGACAGAGCCGGCGTGGATAATGGACGGCGAGGTAGAGCCAACCGATGTGCTCCTCGAATGGAAGTTCAAGGACGGGGAAAGGCCCGTATATGTCGAAAGGCAGACGACGACCATAACCGTTAACGGCAAGGTCAAGAAGGGCGCGCATTCGGTAAGGGTCGAATACCACATAAGGGACCACGACGATGGTCAGGCCAGAGTGGACGTGTCGTGGAAGGAGCTTGCCGCTAAAGGCTCGGGTGTGGAGTTCCTTCAATTCATAAAACGTTCCCGCCCGAATGCCGCCTCCTTCACCGTCGCCCCCGACGGTAAGTATCTGGATGTCGAGGGGATAGTGCCTTTCCGTTCACTGCCGTCTTTTCCCGATATGCCGGTATCGATCGGTTCCAAGTGGGAGGGGCCCATCTCGGTGGATTACGCGCCCGGTATAAACGGGCTCATGGCCGAAGGAACAGTCTCCTATCTTCTCGCCGGGCTCGCCGACATCGGCAGCTCCAAGTGGGCCAATATCACCTTCGAAGGGGATATGGCCTTTAGAAAAAGCGATGTGCCACTGAGAAAAGGGATAGGCATAAAGAGAGGTCGGATGGCAACTGAAGCCGGAAAAGGGGTTATCATAACCGGTATCTCCGAGGGGCTCCCCGCCGATAAGGCCGGACTTAAAGATAATGACATAATTTTTAAATACGGAGGTCTTAACGTCAATTCCTGGTCGGACCTTCGTTTCGCGGTATCGGTCAACCCGGCTGGTGAGCCGGTGGAGCTCGTTATATTACGGGGCGGGGTAAATAAGAAAGTAACCGTCGTACCCGAGCCGACGCTCTCGGCCTATATAAAAAGCCGTGGTAGTATTAAAGGCGTTTTGGTATTCGATGTGACCGAGGGCGTGCTCTTAAGGCTTGTGGTAAGCCAGTTCTCACTGCACTCAAGCATTACGGAAGGCGAAAGAACGGTGGAGCAGTTTCTAAAGATTAAAAGCCTTGCGGACCTGGCCAGACACCCGAGGGCCGCCTTCCCTGCAAGGATTGGGGATGGGGCTACGGCATTCGCTTACTCCTCATCGGACTCAGGTAAGGAGCGTGATAAGAGCGCTTTCGAAAAGAAGAAACCTTCCGCCGGAGACGGCGCTGTCGCCGGTCTTCAGATCGTCGATGACGACGAGCTTGAAGAGATGGCCGAAGCGATTATAGATCAGGAAGACACCACAGACGGCATGGGGCTTATCGGTATCGATGAAGCCGCGAAAGAGAGCGCCGTCACGAAGGCTTCGAAAGAAGTTAAGTCTAGCCCCGCACCGGTTATTAATGCCGTACCACCGACGCCGTTACCTCTTCCCATTGTTAAAAAAGCAAAGTCGCTACCGACCGTTACTCAGCCTGTTAGAGAGTCTTTCCCACTGTACTTTGTAAGTGTCGCTTCTTTTAGGGAGAAGGGTAAGGCCATAGAGAAGATGAGCGCACTTGAGAAGGTCGGCTACAGCGTGGAGACCGTCACCGCAGATGTCAAGGGTAGTGAGTGGCATCGCGTGCTTCTAGGGCCTTTTCATTCTGTGAGCGAGGCCAAAGACGCATCCCGTATGATAGAAGAAGAACTCGGAGTCAAGGGGACATGGGTTCTTACGCGTCGAAGGAGCATAGAGAAGTCGCC
The DNA here is from genome assembly GCA_029262475.1 of Deltaproteobacteria bacterium. GTDB lineage: Bacteria > Desulfobacterota > GWC2-55-46 > GWC2-55-46 > JAJCZF01 > JAJCZG01. Next base: position 5,543 of record JAJCZG010000048.1, on the reverse strand, counting down.
GTCGCCCGCCCCGCCATCTGAAACCGTAGTAGATGATGATTCCGTATCTAATGCCCCATATGACGTCTCCATGCCCGCTGCCAGCTTAAGAGAGGGTTTTTATGCCGTCGCCATCGGGTCGTTTAGGGATAGAGATAGGGCCAGTGGGCTCGCCGAGAGGTTAAAAAACGATGGATATGACGTTTATCTCACGAGCGAGGTGATTAGCGGCGTAGAGTGGCAAAGGGTGCTCTCCGGGCCTTACAAGGATTTGCAGGATGCAAGGGACGCGGTCTCTAGTATAGCTGCCAAATACGCTAAACTGACCCCGTGGGTGCTTAAACCCGGCATCAGTGCTTCCACCGGGGAAGGCGTTAAAGCCGCCCCGGTTAAGGTTGCCGCAAAGCCGGAGATGAAAGCGGCTACGCCTGAAAAGAAGACCGTAGCACTTAAGGTTACGGCTCCGGTAACGTCTGAAGACTTTATGATAAGCATTGCCTCCTTTACGAGCAAGTTGGCCGCAGAGAGGCTTGTCGCTTCTTTAACTGAGGCCGGATACAATGCCTTTATATCGGATACTGTCACCATCGACGAAACCTGGTACCGCGTGGCCGTTGGTTTTTATTCCGGGAAGAGCGAAGCGGAGCTCTTTATGAAGGTTATATCCGAAGGGTTCAATGTCAAGGGGGCAAGCGTCAGAAAGGCCTCGCCTGAAGTGGTTAAGCGCCACAATAGATGATACGCCTCTCTTTTAGAGGCATGATATAAGCCGTAACTTAACCCGTAAGCGGCCTGCTCTTCTTTATAAGGCCCCTGCTCTCCTTCGTTACCTTTACGGAGGGCAATTGAATGCGACTATGAAAAAAACACTGATAATAGTTCTCCTTGCAGCCTTCGGAGCAGTTGTTTTTGCTCCTTTGTCGTACGCCGAATTAGTCTTACCCAAGAAGAAGGTGGACAAGGCTGCTGAAAGAAACTGGATAGAGACGACATGGGAGGAGCCGGAGTGGAGCGAGACATCAGTCGAGGCTCTACTCCTGCGCTTCAAGAACCTGCCCGAGACAAAGGGGCGCTACCTTGAAAAACGTAATTTTATAATTTCAGGGAAGGGCAAACCGACCAGGGGCGAGCAGACGGTAAGCTCCGAGTACCGTGTGATAGAAGCCGGGGACGACGGGGCTTCGAAGTTGAGGGTCAAATGGCACCGGCTCGCCTCACGCGGAACGGGCTCGAACCTCATGCTTTTTCTTAAGAACTCCTCTCCGGTGATTGCCCACTACTCTATGTTGCCAAACGGTAATATGACCTCATCCGAAGGTTTTATGGCGGTATCGTCTCTTCCTGTATTTTCTGAAGAGGAGGTGAAGATCGGTTCCAGATGGAAGGGGAAATCTACTTTTGCATTCTCGCCGGTATTTCCGTTTCTTCTGGCAACCGGGGAGCTAAGTTACCTGGTGGAGGGGGTGGCCTGGGTCGATGGAAACCAGTGGGCGCTTATTTCATTTAAGGGCGAGGTCGATTTGCCGAAGAGTGGAATAACCATCAGGAAGATCATAGGAATAAAGAAGTCCAAGAAGCCGCTTGGCTCCCTTAAGGGCGCTCTGGTGGACAAGGTAGCTCCGGGGCTACCCGGAGAGAAGGCGGGTATTGAGTCAAACGACCTGGTTCTTCGCTATAACGATAAGAGGATCTCTAACTGGAGCGACTTGAAGTACGCCATATCCACTACCCAGGGAGAGGGCCCCTACGAACTCATTGTGAGGAGGAGCGGCAGGCGTGTGACCCTCTCAATAACCCCGGAGATAGCCCTTCGTGGTGTTATAGACGGAAGTGGAAGAGTCAACGGCAGGGTGGTCTTCGACGTGACGAGAGGCGTTTTGGTTAGGCTTGAGTTAAGCCCTCTATCCATGCGCACGAAGATAGGCGCCAAAGGTCTTAAGATACAACAGAAGGTCGTCCTTAAGGCGATTACCGAGCTTCTTGGCGTTGAATTCTCTGAAGAGGAGGGAGCGGAAGCGGCCTCCTCTTCTCCCAAGGCTCCAGGCGGAGCAAAGCCGGCACCAGCCCTATAAAAACCCCATAGTAAAAGAAGTTCAAGACGTCTTCATATCCGCTAACGACAGAGATCAATTTAAAAGTATATAAAAAATATTTCGATATTTTGTATCGGTGCTAGAGTGCGTGCAGGCCGGTAGGATGTAAGTGGCGATGGCTAGGCTTCCTCCCTCCACCTGAGGACGGGGTTCCTTGCCGCCGCCGTCTCGTCGATCCTCTTTCGGGGGGCGCGGTGCGGGGCGCTCTTTACGGTCTGTGGGTCTTCTTTCGCCTCCTTTGAGACGAGCTTCATGACGCGGACCAGTTCGTCTATACTCTGGAGGCTTTCGGTCTCAGTCGGCTCTATCATCATTGCGCCTGAGACGACTAGAGGGAAGTAGATTGTCGGCGGATGGAAGCCGTAGTCAATAAGTCTCTTGGCGATATCCATCGTGCTTACTCCACTCTCTTCGAGCTGTAGTTTATCTGTAACGACGCACTCGTGCATGCAAGCTCTGTCGAAGGGAATGTCGAATGTTCCCCTGAGCCCCTCTTTAAGGTAGTTGGCGTTTAATATGGCCGTTTCGCTCACCTTGGTAAGCCCCTCGCCGCCGAGGCGCCGAATATAGGAATAGGCCTTTACGAGCACCAGGAACTGGCCGTAAAAGGCCCTGAGCCTTCCGATGGAGTTAGGCCTGTCCGTAGTTAGCGAGAGCGTGCCGTTCTCATTTTTAATAACCCTTGGCACAGGAAGATAGGGCTCAAGTTCAGCCGTAACGCCTATGGGGCCGCTCCCCGGCCCGCCGCCGCCGTGTGGGGTTGAAAATGTTTTATGGAGGTTTAGCTGCACGATATCCACGCCCATATCTCCGAGCTTTGCGAGCCCCATGATGGCGTTAAGGTTAGCGCCGTCGCAGTATATGAGGCCGCCCTTTTCGTGGACTATATCCGCAATTTCCTTGATATTCGTCTCAAAGAGCCCGAGCGTATTCGGGTTAGTCAGCATAAGGGCCGCAGTCTCTTCGTCCATTACCTCTCTTATCGCTTCGGCGGAGAGAATGCCGCTCTTATCGGTCTTAACCGGCACGACCGAGAAGCCCGCGAGGGCGGAGCTAGCCGGGTTGGTCCCGTGCGCGGTATCGGGGATGATTATCTTCTTTCTTTTATCTTCGCCCCTGTCCTTAAAGTAGGAGGCGAGCATGAGCATCCCGCAAAGCTCCCCCTGCGCTCCGGCCGATGGGTGAACGCTTACGGCATCCATCCCGGTAATTTCCTTTAAGAGTTCTTCGAGCTCACAGATGACCTTTAAGGCCCCCTGAACGAGACTATCGGGCATGTACGGGTGGATAGCCGTAAAACCCTTTAACGAGGCGATATCCTCGTTGACCTTAGGGTTATATTTCATGGTGCAGGAGCCGAGCGGGTACATACCTGTGTCGATGCCGAAGTTTAGGCTGGAGAGAGCCGTATAGTGGCGCGAGAGGTCTATCTCGGAGAGCTCCGGGAAGCCTTCTATATCTTCCCTTATAAGGGTCGCCGGTAGGAGGTCTGAGGGTTTAACGAGCGGCACGTCAGGCACCGGCGGTCTTATGCCAGTCCTTCCTACTACGCTTTTTTCAAATAAGAGTCTGTCGTCGAGCATCTACTTCTTCTCCGTGAGTTCTATGATTTTATCTGCGAGGCGGTCTATATCCTCCCGGCTATTTAGCTCCGTCACGTTTATAAGGAGGTGGCAGTTAAGCTCCGGGTTGATCCTCTTAAGATTAAAACCGCCGATTATCTTATCCTCCATGAGGGCGTCGAGTATGGCGTCCACGTCCACGCCTCGCGAGAATCTTATCGTGAATTCGTTAAAGAAGTGCGGCGTAAAGGCCATGTAAATGCCCGATGCCGATGTGAGCCTGTTCTTTAAGTAGTAGGCCTTGGAGAAGTTCAGGCCGGCCAGGTGTTTTAGGGCGTCCCTGCCGAGGGCGGCCATGTGTATGGCGGCCTGCAAGGCGGAGAGCCCCTGGTTCGTGCAGATATTAGATGTGGCGCGGTCTCTCCTTATGTGCTGCTCCCTTGTGGCGAGTGTCAGGCAAAAACTCCTTTTACCGTCTGCGTCCTTTGTTTCACCTGCGATACGTCCGGGCATCTGGCGTACGAACTCGTCTCTTGTGGCCATGAAGCCGAGGTACGGCCCGCCGTAGCCGAGAGGGCTGCCGAAGCTGGCGGCCTCGCCGACGGCGATATCCGCGCCGAGTTCCGAGGGTGGTTTGATGAGCGCCATGGAGAGGGGTTCGGTAACTACGGTAATGCCTAGCCCGCCTTTGCTCCTTACGAGCTCGTGCATGGTGTTAAGGTTTTCGATGACGCCGAGGAAGTTAGGGCACTGGGCCACCAGACACGCGATAGAGCCATCCTCCGCCTCCTCTATTTTGGTAAGAAAGGTCTCCCCGCCCTTCCGGGTGGAGTAGCCGAGGACTTCGACCTCGATCTCGCTTGCCGAGAGGTAGGTCTTAATCGTCTCTATATACTCCGGGTGGACGGTGCCGCTTACCATGACTTTAGTGGCCTTTTTTCTCAGGCGGCATGCCATTAGCACTGCCTCGGCCGTGGCAGAGGCGCCGTCGTAGAGCGAGGCGTTACTTACGTCCATGCCCGTTAATTGGCAGATAAGCGTCTGGTACTCGAAGAGCGCCTGTAGCGTACCCTGGCTAATTTCGGGTTGGTAAGGCGTGTAGGAGGTGTAGAATTCGCTCCTCCCCGCGAGGTGGCGTACGAGAGACGGGACGTAGTGGTTATAGGCCCCGGCCCCTAGAAACGAGGCGTACTCTTCGACTGTAGCGTTCTCGGAGGCGAGCGCGGAGACGTGCTTTACGAGATCCTGCTCGGAGAGCCCCCTTGGAATCTCAAGAGCCCTGGTCGAGCGTAGCTCTTCGGGTATAAGGTTTCTTAAATTTTCCAGATACTCCGGGCCGAAGCGGTTGAGCATCTGCATAAGATCTTCGTCGGTATGGGGAATATAAGGCAATTTACGAACTCTCTTCCTCTATGTACTGCTCGTACTCCTCGGCACTTAGGAGCTCGTCGAGCTCGGAGGCATTCTCTACATCGACCTTGAGCATCCAGGCCTCACCGTAAGGGTCGTCGTTTATGACCTCGGGGCTCTCGACAAGAGAGTCGTTTATCTCCGCGACGGCGCCGCTTATCGGGGCGTAGAGGTCGGAGACGGCTTTTACGGACTCGACGACTCCGAAACCCTCGTCCCTCGTTATGGAGTCACCCTCTTCGGGGAGTTCCAGGTAGACGACGTCTCCAAGGGAGTCCTGAGCGTAATCGGTTATGCCTATTACCGCTTGATTGCCCTCTATTTTTATCCACTCGTGCTCTTTGGTGTACTTCAGTTCTGCTGGATGGTTCATGGAAGTTTCTCCTTTCGGTTTCTGTATAATAAAGTTAAATGCATTTTTATATATCTATGTTTTTATAAAAGGGCGTTTTTACGATCTCGGCCCCTATGGCCTTCCCGCGTATCTCCACGGCTATCT
>JAJCZG010000047.1 GCA_029262475.1 Deltaproteobacteria bacterium | reverse complement strand
GATATGATATACTGCTTTTGAGTCATGGTTTTCCTCCTTAATTAAGATTAGTTTCTGGTAAAACTATCTTAACCGGAAGACCATGACTCTTCTACTCTAAAAAGTCGTTACCTGTAAACGCTTTTCTCGACTACCGCACCTAATATTAGCCCCTTACGAGAAGAACTCTTCGCTAAGTTTGGTTGCGGAGCGGGCCACGAGCCCCGTTCCGGCGGCCTCTTTTTCGGTAAAGGCTTTGGCGTGGGTAGTTCTTTCGCCACCGGCGTCATGAGTAGAATAAAGGACAAACGGCACCGGGTCCGAGGTATGGGTCTTTATCTCGACAGGGGTCGGGTGGTCCGGGAGGACCATCACCTTAAAGTCTCCGAAGCGCTCAGCGCCTTTTAGGATCGGCCCTACGATACGGGCGTCGAAGTCGGCGATTGCCTTTAGCTTGGCCTGAAGGTCGCCCTGGTGGCCGGCCTCGTCAGGGGCCTCGACATGGACGCAGATAAAGTCGTTATCATCGAGGGATTTAAGCGCGTAGTCGGCCTTACCCTCGTAGTTCGTATCGATATAGCCGGTCGCCCCCGGCACGGTAATAACATTTAGCCCCGCGTATACGCCCATGCCGTTCATGAGGTCCACGGCGCTTATGATAGAGCCGCTTAGAGCGAAACGCTCCTTTAGCGTAGGTATGGAAGGGGCCTTGCCCTGCCCCCAGAGCCAGATGCTTGTCGCCGGATTCTGGCCGTTTTCAATGCGCTTAAGGTTAACCGGATGGTCTTTTAATATATCCCAGGAGGCCTTTGTAAGCTCAATTAGAAACTCCGCGCCGTCCCCCTTCGGCAGGTGCGGGGTGGCTTCTCTATCGCTTATATCGTGCGGCGGGGTGCAGTCGAGCGCGTCCTTACCACCCTCCCACACCATGAGGTGCCTGTACGACTTACCCGGGTAGAAACGAACTCCGCGAGCCCTTAACCCCTCGTCGAGAGAGGATATAAGCTTCGCCCCTTCTTCGGTTGAGAGGTGCCCTGCGGAGTAGTCGGCCATAATCGTCTTGCCGTCTGTATCTGCGAGTGTCACGAAATTACATCTGAAGGCGATATCGCCTGCTTCCAAGTCTACGCCGATGCTCGCAGCCTCAAGCGGCGCTCTGCCCGTATAGTAGAGCGCAGGGTCGTAGCCGAGTATGCTAAGGTTAGCGACGTCACTCCCCGGAGGGTAGCCCTCGGGCACGGTATGGAAGAGCCCGAGAGAGCCAATCTCCACAAGGCGGTCCATATTCGGCGTCGGGGCGTATTCGAGAGGAGTTTTACCGCCGAGCTCGTCAATCGGTGCGTCGGCCATGCCGTCGCCTATAAGAATTATGTATTTCATAAGAGACATTCCTTACTTTTAAAAACCCATGACCTTTAATATCTCGCTAAGATCGGGCTTTGCCTTAATCGTATCCGCAGATACGCCCATGGCGTTATCCGGGTCCTTCAGGCCGTGCCCCGTAAGGGTACAAACGACGGTATCTCCGTCCACGAGCACCTTGTCGCCTATAAGCTTTATGACCCCTGCAAGGGACGCCGCACTTGCGGGCTCGCAAAAGACGCCTTCCCTCGATGCCAGAAGGCTGTAGGCCGAGAGTATCTCTTCATCTGAGACCATATTTATAATACCGCCGGATTCGTCGCGGGCGTTCTTCGCACCCTCCCAGTTGGCGGGGTTGCCAATCCTTATCGCCGTAGCTATGGTATGCGGGTCGGTTACGATCTCTTCGCGCACTATCGGGGCCGCGCCCTCGGCCTGAAAGCCCATCATCTTCGGTAGTCCCGAGATAAAACCTTTATCTCTGTACTCTTTATAACCCATCCAGTAGGCTGTGATATTGCCTGCATTGCCTACCGGCAGGAAGTGATATGTCGGGGCAAAGCCAAGAGTGTCGCATATCTCGAAGGCGGCGGTCTTCTGACCCTCCAGCCTGTATGGGTTAAGGGAATTGACCATCGTTACGGGCCAGTCCTTGCTAATCTCCTTTACCAGATCCAGGGCGTCGTCGAAGCTCCCGTCAATTTCAATTACCTTTGCGTTATGGATCATCGCCTGCGAGAGCTTACCAAGGGCAATTTTACCCGCCGGTACTATGACAAAAGCCTTCATAGCGGCCCTTGCGGCGTAGGCGGCGGCAGAGGCGGAGGTATTCCCGGTGGAGGCGCATATAACGGCCTCAGAGCCCTCTTCCTTGGCCTTGGAGACGGCGTATGTCATGCCCCGGTCTTTAAAGGAGCCTGTCGGGTTAAGACCCTCGAACTTCAGGAGCAGCCTTATATCACCGATTACGTCCTTAAGGTTAGTGGCCTCGATAAGAGGAGTATTACCCTCGTTAAGCGTAACTATGTGTTCACTCTCAATTGGGCCGAAGAAGTCGCTGTACTCCCTTATAATGCCCTGCCAGCCGGATTTTCTACTCGGATTCACCTAAATTCTCCTCAATTCTTATTATGACCGTCTCGTCCGTAATAACGTCAAGCTCTTCTATTATTCTAATGGCTTCCTTCATCTCTCGCTCAAGCGCCGTGTGAGTAACAATAACGAGCGGCACCGGGTCGCCCTCTTTCCTGACCTTCTGGATGACAGACGAGATGCTGATATTATATTTTCCAAGCACTCCGGCTATAGTCGATAGTACTCCGGGCTGATCAACAGCGGTAAACCTAAGGTAATAATCCGTCTCAAGGTCGTCAATGTCCTTTATCTCAACGTCCTTTATAGCCTCGTCAACGAAGCCGAGCGGGGTAGTCCTCTGGGTCGAACCCTCTTTAATATCCCGGGCGATATCCACTATATCGGCTACAACGGCGCTCGCTGTAGCCATCATCCCGGCGCCGTGACCGTAGAACATCGTCGATCCGACGGCGTCGCCGTTTATAAATACTGCGTTATATACCCCGTCCACCTTGGCGAGCTGATGGGAGACCGGCACCATAGTCGGGTGCACCCTCGCCTCTATCTCGCCGTTTGAGGCTTTAGATATCGCCAGGAGCTTAATGCGGTAGCCGAACTCCCTGGCGAACTCTATATCCACGGGATTTATCTTTCTTATGCCCTCGATGTATATATCATCAAGGCTTACGAATGTCCCGTAGGAGATATCTATAAGGAGCGCGAGCTTATGCGCCGTATCAATGCCGTCCACGTCGTAGGAGGGATCGGCCTCGGCATAACCCTTCTCGCCGGCGATCTTCAAGACGTCTTCAAACTCGCCCCCTTCGTCGGTCATCTTCGTAAGGATGTAATTCGCAGTGCCGTTAATTATACCATATATCGACTCGACCCGATTGGCAACTAACCCCTCTTTAAGGGCTTTAAGGCAGGGGATACCTCCCCCGACGCTCGCCTCAAAACCTACTTGAACCCCTTTTTTACGCGCAAGCGTCATTATCTCGCGGCCAAAGGTCGAAAGCAGCGCCTTATTGGCCGTGACGACGTGCTTACCGCTATTAAGCGCGGTTATGGTAAAGTCTTTAGCGATGGTGATGCCGCCTACCAGTTCGACGACTATATCTATATTCGGGTCGCTTAGCACCAGGGAGGCGTCATCGGTCATGACCCCGTCGGCGAGCGTTAACCCCCTGTCTCTGTCCAGGTCCTTATCGGCAATACGCTTGAGGTTCAGGTGAATGCCGGTCTTCGCCTCTATAACGTCGGCGTTCTCCAGGATTATCCGCGCCGTGCCCGTGCCTACCGTGCCTAACCCTATTATACCTACGTTTATCGTCTTCATTTATGAAAATCCCGCCTCAGTAGTTTATATATAACGGCTCTAAAAACCCTCAAGGGGCCGTATCAAAAGCCCTTTTTATGCCCTTTGCGGCCTGCCTTATGCGGTGGTCGTTCTCCACGAGCGCTATACGGACGTAATCATCGCCGTACTCGCCAAAACCTATACCGGGGGATACTGCTACCTTGCCTTCGTTTAGGAGCATTTTGGAGAACTCAAGCGACTTCATATGCTTGAACCTCTCGGGAATTTTCGCCCATACGAACATCGTCGCCTTGGGCTTTTCTATCTCCCACCCGGCGCGTCCGAAACTGTCTACAAGGAGGTTTCTCCTTCCCCTGTAGAGCTCGCAAATATCGGTAACGCACTCCTGAGGGCCGTTTAGCGCTATTATAGAGGCAATCTGGAGCGGTTGAAAGATGCCGTAGTCGAGATAGCTCTTTATACGCGTTAACGCCGCGATCATCTTCGGATTACCAACGGCAAAGCCTATTCTCCAGCCCGGCATATTGTAGCTCTTGGAGAGTGTAAAGAACTCTACTCCTACGTCCTTGGCGCCCGGCGCTTCGAGGAAGCTCGGGGCGCGGTACCCGTCAAAGACTATATCGGCATAAGCGAGGTCATGGATTACCATCATATTATGCTCTTTTGCGAAATCCACGACCTTAACGAAGAAATCCTTATCCACGCATACCGTCGTCGGGTTATGCGGGAAGTTAAGGATCATGAGTTTTGGCTTCGGCCACGTCTCCTTTACGGCCTTTAAAAGCTCCTCAAAGAAGTCGATACCCGGCGCAAGCGGAATGCTCCGAAGATCCCCCCCGGCGATTATTACAGAGTAGGAATGTATCGGATATGTGGGATTCGGGACAAATACTACGTCTCCGGGGCCAATGACAGCGAGCGCAAGGTGAGCCAAACCCTCCTTGGAGCCGATAGTCGCTACGGCCTCGCTATTCGGGTCGAGATCTACATTATAGCGCCTCTTGTACCAGTCGGTTATGGCGAGGCGCAGCTTATAAATGCCTTTAGAGGCGGAATAACGGTGATTTTTGGGGTTAGCCGAAGCCTCGACGAGCTTCTCCACGATATGCGGAGGCGTAGCCTGGTCGGGGTTTCCCATGCCGAGGTCTATAATATCCTCGCCACGCCTCCTTGCCTCAAATTTCAGGTCTCCGACAATATTAAAGACGTAGGGCGGTAATCTTTTAATTCTGTGAAAGTCTTCCATATACCTTATCCGCGTTATAAGAACTTCTGATTAACGGCCCGGAGTAGACTTCCTTTAAGCCTATCTCTTTACCGTAGTCTTCATATTCCCTAAATATATCAGGGTGCACATACTCCTTTACCTTAAGGCTATCTCTGGTAGGACGAAGATATTGCCCGATTGTCAGTATCTCGCACCCGGCGTCTTTAACGACCCTCATAAGCGAACGAACCTCTTCGCCGGTCTCGCCGAAGCCAACCATAATGCCGGTCTTTACCGTAGCGCCAAAGTCTGACGCCCTCCGAAGGAGCTCAATCGAACGCACGAAGTCGGCCCCCGGCCTTACTACGGAATAGAGCGACGGTACAGTTTCGAGGTTATGGTTAAGTATATCGGGGGCCGCTTGAAGCACGATATCAAGAGCAGCCTCATCACCCCTGAAATCAGGGATTAAAACCTCTATGAAAGTGCTTGAGCTATTAGCCCGTATTGCCTTAATTGTCTTAGCAAAGTGCTCGGCACCTCCGTCAGGAAGATCGTCCCTCGTAACAGAGGTTATCACCACATGCTTAAGGCCCATCTCCATGGCGGTAAGGGCCACATTTTCGGGCTCTGCACGGTCAGGCGGTAGCACGTGACCTCCACCACTCCCCTTCTTTACACCGCAGAAGCCGCACTCGCGAGTGCACCTCTCTCCAAGTATCATGAAGGTGGCCGTCGGTCTGGTAAAGCACTCGCCAATATTAGGGCAACGCGCGGACTCACATACCGTGTTAAGCCCTCTGGCCCTTAGCGTCTTCTTTAATTCGTGCAGGTTTTTGAGAGGTCCGGCGGGTTTTTTAAGCCACTCCGGAAGTCGTTCTTCTATCAATTAGGTCTGCCGTTCCCGGTTTGCATGGCAAGTTCCATGTAAAATAGATTATTAAATTGCCGTATTAGATTACAACTTGTCCCGGTCCTTGGAGACACCCCTGCCAAAACCCTTGTATATGCCATCCATGAAGTCGTTACATCTCTCAAGGAGGCCGTTTTCGAGAATATATCTGGTGCTCTCGGGAGCGCCTTCGGACTCTACCAGCAACGGGATATCCGAGGCGCGGTCTATATCGTGCCAGGCGCTCAAAAGCAGGGCCGAACCGCCGACATTCTGAACCGTAGTCTCAAGGGTCCTTGGCGTAGACCACGGAATATCCTGAAAGGCCCGAGCTTCGAATTTATCCATAGCGATAATGTAGTAGCCGCCGTCCTTGGAGGGGCCAATCACGAGCTTGCCCGGATTTAGCCTTAGCGTGAGGAAAGCGTTCTCGATATAATCAACCGGTAGATCGGGGCTGTCTGCGCCAATGACGGCGACTCTCTCATAGCCCTCATTAAATAATTCTTTAATAAGCTTCTGTAATCTCTCTCCAAGGTTCGAGCCTTTTTGAGCTCTTACAAGGCTTCCCTCGGGAAGGAGTTTAGCGACCTCATCCAGTGAGCCCTCAGGAGTAACAGCACTGATGATATCCACATCCTTTAGATGAGAGAGTGACGAAAAGGTATCTTTAATGAAATAGGTGTAGATCTCCGCCGCTTCATCGAGAGTAAAGGGCGGTACCAGGCGTGTCTTTACAGAGCCTGCGGCAGGGGCCTTGAGCATCACGGCAAGGGCTGTGGAGTGTTTCATCGTAAAATATCCGTTTTTAATAATTACTTGTCCGGGTTCCATTAGACCTCAGACGTTCTTTCTACTCAAAAGACTTGGGGGTGAAAATCTCACGACTTACAATTTTATAAATATACCTAACATTTATCGAACGCAACCCTTATTAACTTTAGGAAATAAGGGTTAGCAAAATTACATTTTAACATACTCGCCGTCACTCTTGATATAAATATCAGCGGCCTGTGCAGGCGTCTCCGAAAGAGCGCCTGTAGCCTCCATGAGACGCTTATGCCCGGAGACCGATATAAGAAGAGCGCAGCGTGCCGTTATCTGCTTCGGAGCCGTAATGAGCCTGAAGGGGATACCCTGCTCCTTTAATACCGACTCGGCCTTTAGCGCCATATGAGTTGACTTAAAGGTCATCAGATATTCCATAACTTCCAAAGGAGTTCCTAAAAGCTACCTCACCTACACCCGGAGATAGTTTTTTTACGCAAGGCTACCGCTAACGTCGAGCGTTAATCCTCATCCTCCGCATCGTCGGCTTCCTGCTGGGTAAGCGGCGGAGGTGTTTTCACAACCTTTGAGTCGGCGTAGAAGGGGAATTTTTTACAGAGATCCATGACCTCTTGCCTCACCATCGATACGGCCCCGGGGTGAGCGCGGTTTTGAAGGGCGTGGTCGATAAAACTTGCGATATCGACCATATCTTTTACGCGCATGCCCTTGGTAGTCGCCGCAGGGACGCCTATCCTTATACCGCTCGTTACGAAAGGACTCTTGGTCTCAAAGGGAACTGTATTCTTATTTACCGTAATACCAGCCTCTTCGAGTACGGCCTCGGCCTCTTTACCCGTAATATTCTTCTTCGTAAGATCCATAAGTATCAGGTGGTTATCCGTGCCGCCGGAGACGAGGTCGTAACCCCTCTTTGTAAGCTCCTCGGCGAGCGCTTTGGCGTTTTGGAGGACGCGCGACTGGTAGATCTTAAACTCCGGAGCGAGCGCCTCTTTAAAGGCCACGGCCTTCGCCGCTATGATATGCATTAGCGGGCCGCCCTGAATGCCGGGGAATATCTCCTTATTTATGAGCTTAGCGTGTTCGTCCCGGCACATGATCATCCCACCCCTCGGGCCCCTGAGTGTCTTATGCGTCGTCGTCGTAACGAACTCGGCGTAAGGTATGGGGCTCGGGTGGTGACCGGTAGCGACAAGACCTGCTATATGGGCGATATCTACCATCACCATCGCGCCTACCTCGTCGGCTATCTCGCGGAATGCCTTAAAGTCGATTATCCTCGAATATGCGCTTGCGCCTACGACTATGAGTTTGGGCTTATGCTCCTTGGCAAGGGCGCGAACCTCGTCCATGTCTATTCGCTGATCATCCTTCCTAACGCCGTAGAAGACGACGTTAAAGAGCTGACCCGAGAAGTTCACGGGGCTTCCGTGTGTGAGGTGACCGCCGTGGGTGAGGTTCATGCCCATTATGGTGTCGCCGGGCTTCAGAATGGATAAATAGACGCCCATATTGGCCTGAGAGCCGGAGTGCGGCTGAACATTAACGTGTTCACAGCCAAAAAGCTCCTTGGCCCGTTCAATGGCCAGGTTCTCGGCGATATCGACGAACTCACAGCCGCCGTAGTAACGCTTCCCGGGGTAACCCTCGGCGTATTTATTCGTCATTACACTGCCGATGGCCTCCAAAACGGCCTTGCTTACGAAGTTCTCGGAGGCGATAAGCTCAAGATTATATTCCTGGCGGTTCTTCTCTTTCTCTATAGCGTTAAAGATCTCGGGGTCGAATTTCTGCAGTATGGACATTTTTATAACGATCCTCTCTAAAAAATATTACTTCCAGCCTTCTTCTAAACTCTTTATCTTATCGAGCCTTCTCTGGTGGCGTCCCCCCTCAAAGGGGGTGACGAGCCAGCTCTTTACAATATCTACTGCAAGGTCTTTCCCGGTGACCCTGCCGCCTATTACTATAATATTCGAATCATTATGTTCCCGGCTCATCCGGGCCGTAAAGGTGTCGGAGACAAGGGCCGCGCGTACCCCCTTGAATTTATTGGCAAGTATGGACATGCCGACGCCGGTGCCGCAGACGAGTATTCCCCTCTTTATTTCGCCGCTAGATACCTTCTCGGCAAGAGGTATACCGTAGTCCGGGTAATCGACGGAGGCGTCGTTGTCGGTCCCCATATCTACTACATCAAGGGCGCGTTCCGCGAGAAACGCCAGGAGGTATTCCTTAAGTTCCCTGCCGGCGTGGTCGCTGGCGATTGCAATGAGTTCCATCTGCTTAGTACCTTGCCCCTCAGGAGTCGAATTTACTGAAGATAAGGCACCCGTTGGTGCCGCCGAAGCCGAATGAGTTGGATAGTGCGTTTTTGATCTTTATCTCTCTTGCCGTATTAGGCACGTAGTCCAGGTCGCACTCAGGGTCAGGGTCAGTATAGTTGATCGTCGGAGGGATAACCCCGTCCTTTACGGCCATAACCGCGAATACAGCCTCGATGCCGCCAGCGCCGCCAAGGAGGTGGCCGGTCATGGACTTGGTCGAGCTTACGTTTAAACGCCTGGCGTGCTCGCCGAAGACCGACTTTATGGCCATCGTCTCGTAGAGGTCGCCGTAATAAGTCGAAGTTCCGTGGGTGTTTATATAATCTATATCACTTGTAGCGAGCCCGGCGTCCTTTACGGCCAGATTCATACAGCGCGCCGCACCCTCGCCGCCCGGAGCCGGTGTCGTCATATGGTAGGCGTCGGAATTAAGCGCGTACCCGGAGAGCTCGGCATATATACGGGCTCCACGCTTCTTGGCGTGCTCTAACTCTTCTAAAAATAAGATTCCTGCCCCCTCGCCAATGACAAAGCCGTCCCTGCCCTTATCAAAGGGCCGTGAAGCGCCTGAGGGGTCGTCATTACGCGTGGAGAGCGCCTTCATGGCGTTAAACCCTCCAACGCAGAGCGGGGTAATAGTGGCCTCGGTGCCGCCTGCGAGCATGGCGTCGGCGTCACCCCTCTCGATTAGCCTCGCCGCGTCCCCAATGGAGTGGGTTCCGGTGGCGCATGCCGTAACCGAAGAGCTATTGGGCCCTTTAGCGCCGAGACGGATAGAGACCTGCCCGGAGGCGAGGTTTATTATAACCATAGGTATAAAGAACGGGGTCAGGCGTTTAGGCCCCTTCTCCTGCATTACCTTATGCCAGTGCTCGATAGCCGGAAGCCCGCCGATGCCTGCGCCTATGTAGACGCCAACTCTCTCGGCATTCTCGTCGGTTATCTTAAAGCCGGAGGAGTGATAAGCCTCCATCGCAGCGGCAAAGCCGTACTGGACGAAGAGATCCATCTTCTTGATCTCTTTTTTTTCAATCACCTCGGATGGGTCGAAGTCCGGGACCTCTCCGGCGATTGTGACCGGAAAATCAGTCGTATCGAAACGCGTAATGGGAGCGATTCCCGAGCGGCCATCCTTTATGCCCTGCCAGCTCTTCTCCAGCCCGCTCCCGAGCGGGCTTACAATGCCTACACCGGTTACAACAACTCTTCTCATAGCGCTCTTTCTATCTGTTTTTACAGGCGAAATGGATATGAAACGTCCTAAAAAAATACAAGGGCTCAAGGCCCTTGTATATTCTTTATATTATAACACTTTATCAGTGAGAAGGTAAAACCTAGAGCTTCTTGTCTATATAACCGATGGCGTCCTTTACAGACAAGATGCCTTCGGCGTCTTCATCGGGGATCTCGATGGAAAACTCTTCTTCAAAGGCCATGACCATCTCGACGGTATCGAGTGAGTCCGCGCCGAGATCTTCAACAAAAGACGCCTCGGCAGTGACCTCTTCCTCGGTAACGCCAAGCTGCTCTATAATTATCTTCTTTACCTTGCTCTCTGTAGACATAAGTTCCCTCCAGTATT
>JAJCZG010000046.1 GCA_029262475.1 Deltaproteobacteria bacterium | reverse complement strand
GGCACCGTGAGAGGTATTAAGGAAGGCTTTAGTTGGGATTATAAATAATGTCAGGATGGTTTAAATGAACTATGAACCGGTAATAGGTCTTGAAGTACATGTCCAGCTAAAGACCGAATCAAAACTCTTTTGCGGGTGCTCTACCCAATTCGGCGGGGGACCCAACAGCCAGGTCTGTCCCGTATGCCTGGGGATGCCCGGTGTGCTGCCGGTCTTAAATAAGCGTGCCGTAGAGTATGCCATAATGATGGGGCTTGCAACCGGTAGCCGTATTAACCACGAGAGCATATTCGCCAGGAAAAACTATTTCTATCCCGACCTCCCAAAGGGTTATCAGATATCCCAGTACGAGGAGCCGCTCGTCGAAGAGGGTTTCATAGATATCGAGGTAGACGCCGCGACCAGGAGAATCGGCATAACGCGTATCCATATGGAGGAGGACGCAGGGAAACTTAACCACGGCACTACCCCGGATGAGGCGGGGTCGAGCTTTGTGGATTTAAATAGAACCTGCGTGCCCCTTATAGAGATCGTAAGCGAGCCGGATATCCGCACCCCCGACGAGGCGAGCGCATATCTTAAGGCAATCCACGACATAGTCGTATACCTCGGTATCTCGGACGGCAACATGGATGAGGGAAGTTTCAGGTGCGACGCCAATGTCTCGGTAAGGCCCGTTGGGCAAGAAAAATTCGGCACGCGTACGGAGATGAAGAATATAAATTCGTTTAAGTTCGTAAAGGATGCAATCGCCTACGAGATAGAGCGTCAGATAGAGGCCATAGAAGACGGCGAGAAGATCGTGCAGGAGACGAGGCTATGGGACTCCCAACGGGGCGTTACGGTCTCTATGAGGAGCAAGGAAGATGCCCACGATTACCGCTACTTCCCGGAGCCGGATCTCTTGCCTCTCGTCGTTACCGAAGAGATGATCTCGGAGTTAAATTATTCCCTCCCGGAGCTCCCCGCAACGAAGAAGGCTCGTTTCATAGAGGAGTACAATCTACCCCCCTACGACGCCGGGGTGCTAACGTCGGAGCGTCCACTTGCCGATTACTATGAGGAGACGGTAAGACTCGCCGGAGACGCCAAGATGGCATCGAACTGGATAATGGGCGAACTTCTAAGGCTCCTTAACGAGGAGAACCGCTCCATAGAGGATTGTCCGGTAGGCCCGGAGGCCTTATCGGAACTGATAGGAATGGTAAAGAAGGGCGAGATAAGCAACAAGGTAGCAAAGGACGTCTTCGAGGAGATGTATAAGAGTGGAAAGTCCGCCGAAGCCGTTGTTAAGGAGAAGGGGCTAACTCAGATATCGGATACCGGCGAGCTCTCGGCCGCGATAGACAAAGTGCTTAGCGCCAACCCCGGCGAGGTAGAGAGATTCAGGGGCGGCGAGACGAAGCTTATGGGCTTCTTCGTAGGTCAGGCTATGAAGGCGACGAGGGGACAGGGCAACCCGGGGCTCATAAATAAGTTACTCAAGGAGAAGCTCGGGGGTTAAGGCCTCACGGGTTTATATAATCGCTCCTTCATGTGAGCGGTACGTATTTAGTGGAGGTGTTTTTAATTATCGTCTTTCACCGTTAGTGGTGGTGTCGAGAGTAACCTCCTGTCATCTATTGAGATAGAATCAAGAGAAATGAGGTAAGAGTGTTTAAGATTTCAATGCGAGCCGAATACGCTGTGAGGGCGGTCCTTTATCTCTCTTCGCGCGAGCCGGGGCAGGTGTCTCTGGTAAGTGAAATAAGCGCGGCCCAGGAGATACCCAAAACGTATCTGGCCAAGATAATGCAGGACCTCGTAAAGTCCGGGGTAGCTAAATCGATGAGGGGCGCAGGCGGCGGCTTTGAGATAGCCCGCGACCCGGCCTTTATAACCGTACAAGATATAATAGAGATTATCGAGGGGCCGGTAGCGCTTAACCTCTGCATCAAGGGGGAGTGTTCACGTGAGGTCTTTTGCCCTACGACCTATGTCTGGAAACATGCGCAGGAGAAGTTCATCGAGGCCCTGAAGAGCATGAATATGGCCGAGCTTGCGCGCGAAGGAAGGGAGCTTCTCTTGAAGGAGAGGGCGAAAGTTTCCTGAAAACGCATCCAGGGCGGCCTTCGTCTAAGGTAGCCCCTCAGTGAGCGTATATACGAAAAAGTCGAATAATATTGTGTATTTCTCTGGAAGAGTGTATATTATTCATACCTCAAATAATTTGAATTTTCCCCTTATGCGATGCACCGGCACCTGAAGCGGTCGTACCCCGCATTTACTTATGGAGGAGATATTGGAACTCCCAACAATTGATGGACTGATAAAAGATACCGCAGACCAGAAGGTACTGCCCTTTGTCGCGCGAAAGGTCATCGGCATGGTCGCCGACGACAATACCTCGATCCAGGAATTGAGCAACACTATTGAGAAGGATCAGTCCATAGCCACAAAGATACTTAAGATCGCCAACAGCCCCTTCTACGGACTGGCTCATGAAGTCACGAGCCTCAGGCAAGCCATACTCGTCCTCGGCTTTAACTCCATCAAAGACCTTGTCATAACCATCTCGACGCGTTCCCAGTACAAACGCTTCGGCATAACCGAGCAGATGATGTGGGACCATTCCATAGGCACGGCCATCGCCTCCAAGATGGTAAGCGATATGTGCTGCACCGAGTTAAAGGATCTCGCCTTCCTGGGCGGTCTTATGCACGACCTCGGAAAGGTGATAATTAACAACGAGGCCCCGGAGGCTTACGTCGATGTAATGAAGCTTACCTATAATGAGGATGTCGAGTCTATATGTGCTGAGCATGAGGTCTTTGGATACGACCATACCGAGGTCGGCTCCAGGGTCGCAGCGAAGTGGGGTTTTCCTCGGGTCTTCTCCGAGATAATGGCGAGGCACCACCTGA
>JAJCZG010000045.1 GCA_029262475.1 Deltaproteobacteria bacterium | reverse complement strand
GGCTTCCGGAAACTTTTCTATGGCGTAACGGAGCATGGTGCGCGGCATCTCCGTGTAGTGTTTTCTAAGGAAACTTTCTTCGGTTTCCATATCGTGCTTCCCTACCTCGCGGAGCATCCACCCGCACGCCTTATGTATAAGGTCTTCGGGGTCGGATAAAAGTTTCCCTGCCAAGCTAAGAGATTCCGAAAAGTCGTTATTTTTTATGAAGTGAAAGGTCGAGAGGACGGCGATCCTCCTCTCCCATAAGGAAGCGGAAGCAGCGAGGGTGTGGAGCGGCCTGCGGCTCCTGTTAGTTAAGTACGGGCCGACTATCTTATAGGCCGATAGGTCTACCAGATCCCAGTTATTTACGTAGCGGGTGTTAGCGAGATAGAGGTCGTAGATGAGTTTCTTCTCTTCTTCATCGCCCTTGGCGAATTTTGCTACGAGGATAAGGAGTGCGGCGAGGCGCTCTTCATGCATGGTCGATTTCAGGAGTGAGGAGGCTTCGCCAACTTCTATCCCTACGAAACGCTTTGCGACCTTCCTAACCTCCGGCACCTTTATGCCTAAGAAGACGTCCCCCTCGCCGTACTCGCCGGGGCCGGTCTTAAAGAACCACTCAAGATTGCGGGCGCGCTCGGGGTCGGCTAAAGCGGCAAGGGAGTTTTTAATTTCGGTTAGGGGCATGGGGCCTAGATGTAAGCTCGTTCCGCAATTTAGATTTAAAGAGAGGGTCCCTCACCCTACCCAACACTCCACGTCGTCCCCTTCGGGCTATCTTCGAGTATTATGCCTCGGGACTTCAGGTCGTCGCGTATCTCGTCGGCGCGGGCGAAGTCTTTGTCGGCGCGTGCTTGCTTACGCTCTTCTATTAAAGCCTCTATCTCTTCTGCGGGTACTGAAGCCTCGCCCTTACGCTCTTCGAAGTAGTCGTCGGCCTCGCGTGAAAATACCCCTAAAAATGAAGCTGAGTCGTTAATGACACTCCTTATGGCGGAGAGTTTCTTTACTAGCAACGTAATATCGGCATTGGCACCCTGGCGCGCGGCTTTATCCATCAGGCGGTTGGCTTCGGTTATCTCTTTAAAGAGCGAGCCTATCGCCTCGGCGGTATTAAAATCGTCGTCCATCGCTTCCTTTACCGGGGCCATGCGGCAGGAGAGGTCGTCAGCGTCGGGCTCGGTATCTTTTACCTGAGGGTACGCCGTCTCCATCCTCTCTAAGGTCTTATAAAAACGCTCCAAGGCCGACTCGGCCTCCTTCAGGTTATCGGCCGAGTAGTCTATGGGTGAGCGGTAGTGGCTTGAGAGCAAGAAGAGGCGTATAGCTTCGCTTGAATGTTCCTTTAACGCTTCGCGGATATTAAGGATATTTCCAATCGACTTGCTCATCTTCTCTTTTTCGATATTGACGAAGCCGTTATGGAGCCAGTAGCGGACGAACTCCTTACCGGTAGAGGCCTCGCTCTGCGCTATCTCGTTTTCGTGGTGCGGAAATATCAGGTCCTTACCGCCGCCGTGGATATCTATCGTCTCGCCTAAATAGCTCTGGCTCATCGCGGAGCACTCAATGTGCCAGCCGGGGCGTCCACCGCCCCAGGGGCTCTCCCATGAGGGTTCGCCGGGTTTAGCGGCCTTCCAGAGGGCGAAGTCGAGCGGGTCTTCCTTACGCGTATCAACCTCGACACGCGCACCGTGCTCCAGATCTTCAATATTTTTCCCGGATAACTTACCGTACCCCTCGAAGCGGCGGACCGAGTAATAGACGTCTCCGTTATCGAGACCGTAAGCAAAACCCTTTTCAATGAGGGTCTCTATAAGGGCGACTATCTCAGCTATCGTCTCCGTGGCCTTTGGTCTAAAGTCCGGGACCGCCACTCCCAGGGCGTCCATATCCTCGTCGAATGCTTTTATATTCTCTTCGGCAAGAGCTTCGGAACTCTTACCCTCATCATTAGCTCGGTTAATTATCTTATCGTCAACGTCGGTATAGTTCCTCGCGTAGAGGACCTTAAGGCCCGTTGACTTAAGGTACTTATATATGACGTCGAAGGCTACGGCGCTCCGGGCGTGCCCAATGTGACTCAGGCTATAGACCGTCGGGCCGCAGACGTACATCGTGACCTCTCCGGGTTTTTGCGGGACAAAAGCTTCTTTCATTCTCTTAAGCGAATTGTATACGGAAAGCGTCATCACATATTCTCCAGATTTTTTTAATTTATTTATTCCAGGCCGACGCTACCAAGCGCTGCCTGTAGCCTTTTAATCGACTCTTCCCTCCCGAGAAGTTCCATGACTCTGTATAGTTCAATGCCTGTGGCTACCCCCGTTAGCCCGACCCGCAGCGGCATGAAGAGGGAACGGCCCTTAAGGCCGGTCTCCTTCTTTACAGCCGATAGAACGGATTTGGCCGACTCTTCGGTGATCTCGCTTATCCCTTCAATCTCGGCAAGGAGAGCTTTTAAGGGTTCACCGGACCCGGAGCCTAGAGTAGCAAGAAGCTCGGCAACTCCGCTGTCGCTTTCAAGATTACCGGCAAGGGGAGCTATCATATCGATCATATCCTTTACCGACGAAGCGTCGGACTTTACCACGGTGACGGCCCGAACGAGCCAGGCGCTATCCGCAACCGGAAAGGCCGCTTCCACCTGGGGCAGAAAAACCTCCGCCGGTGCCGCAGCTATCGCCGCCCTGTTAAACCCGCCGAGCCTTTCGGTATCGAATACCGACGGGCTCCTTGAAAGCTTCTTAAGGTCGAAGCGCCGGGCCATTTCAGTGAGGCTTAAAAGGCCCTCGTCCCCCGGAGCCCAGCCGAGCCTCGCCAGCGCGTTTATAACGGCCTCGGGCAAAAAGCCGTCTTCACGGAGTGTTGCGAGTGACGCACTCATCTCACGCTTGGAGAGCGGCCTCCCGCCGGTGCCGACTATTAATGGGAGGTGCGCGTACTCAGGAACGGTATGCCCGAGCGCCTTTAGTACCAGTATCTGCCCCGGCGTATTCGAGAGGTGATCGTCGCCCCTTATGACGTGCGTTATCCGCATGAGTGCGTCGTCAATAGCGGATGCGAAGTTATAAGTAACCGAGCCGTCCGAGGCCTCTATGACAAAGTCCGATATATCAAAACCCTGAAAAGTAATATCTCCCTTTACCGCGTCGGTAAAGGCAACAGAACCCGCCGGGACCTTAAACCTCACGACAGGGTTTACGCCTGTAGGCACCTCTGACGGTGAGAGCCCGGAGCACCTCCTGTCGTAGCGAGGCGGACTGCCAGCCTTTAGCAGCTCGGCGCGCGCGTCGGCGAGGCGCTCTTTAGAGCAGTAACATTTATAAGCAAGCCCCTTACTGAGGAGCTCGGCTGTCGCCTCTTTATAAAGGGCACAGCGCTCCGACTGACGATAAGGGCCATACGCGCCCTCCGTACCCGGAGCCTCGTCTAGCGTTAGCCCAAGCCACGTGAGATCGTGAAGTATACTCTCCTCGTATCGCTTTTCACTTCTGGCAGTGTCGGTGTCGTCTATACGAAGGACGAAATTGCCGCCGCGAGAGCGGGCAAAGAGCCAGTTAAAGAGAGCAGTACGCGCGCTACCCGTGTGGAGCGGCCCAGTCGGGCTCGGCGCAAAGCGCGTGCGTAATTCGTCTGTCAAGTCGTAACCCCCTCGATTATTGTAACGCCGTAGGCGGCTATTCCATCCCCTGCACCCGCAAAGCCCAGCCCCTCCGTTGTAGTGGCCTTTACATTTACCCTACTCGCGTCTATATCAAGGGTTTTGGAGATATTTTCTATCATGGCGGGAATGTAGGGCGAAAGGCGCGGACGTTCGCAGACAATCGTTGCGTCTATGTTGCCGACCCTGTAACCGGCCCCCTGTATCATCTTATAAGTGATACCGAGGAGTTTTAGGCTTGATATGTCTTTATACTGAGGGTCTCCGGGCGGGAAGTGGCGACCTATATCACCGAGCGCCGCTGCACCCAGAAGGGCGTCGGTTATCGCGTGAAGTAAAACGTCAGCGTCCGAGTGGCCGTCGAGCCCCTTTCCGTAATCTACCTCAACGCCGCCCAAGATGAGCTTTCTCCCCGAACTGAAGCGGTGTACGTCGTAACCGAAACCTATACGCATATTTCCATTCCTTTTGTAAGGAGGGTTTTGTCAAATAAAAAGTTTCCCGGTTCTTACCTGCCCCGTAGTATCTCCTCGGCTATGATAAGATCCTCAGCCGTGGTTATCTTTATATTCTCGTACGAGCCCTCTACAACTGCCACACTTATGCCCAGGCGCTCGACGAGCGAACTTGAGTCCGTACCGACAAAACCTGCGTCTGCGGCCTCGCCATATGCGCGCCTTATAATATCCGGCGCAAAAGCCTGGGGCGTCTGCACGGCACAAAGCGTATCCCTTGAGACGGTGCGGGCGATAAAAAAACCCTCCGCAGTGAGCTCCTTTATCGTGTCCTTAAGGGGGACGGCACATACCGCCGCACCGTTTAAAAAGGCGGCCCTAAGTGTTCTTTCTACGATTTCGGGCGTTACGAGAGCTCGTGCGCCGTCATGTATCGTTATTATATCAATATCACCCGATACGGCGTCAAGTCCGTTTATCACAGAGTCCTGTCGCTCCGCTCCGCCGGGGACGATACCGGTAACCTTATTAAAGCCGTACTTCTCGACTATCTCTTTACGGCAAAAATCTATATCGCCATCTGGAACGACTAGTATAATCTCTTTAACTAAGGGGGATTTATTAAACGGTGTTAGTGTGTGGGCGAGAACGGGCACCCCCGAGAGCGGCAGGTAATTCTTCTTCCTACCACCCATGCGTGAGCCTTTACCCGCCGACGGGATAATGACAGCAGCCTTTATCTCTTCTCCTGGTCTCATCGTGGGGCCCTGAAATCGCATAAAAAAACCCGGAATGGACGTTCTTATCCTGATAAAGATAAAAAAATCCGTCCCGGGTATTAATTAAATAACCTGCCTGTTATTGTCATGCAAGAAGACCTGCTCTTTATCCTTTATGATATCCTTAAGCTTTGAGAATATCATCCTGCCGCCCGAGGTCTGGAGCACGCTCGTAACGGTGACCTCTACGGGCTTACCGATAACGCCGCCGGCGTTGTCGATTACGACCATGGTGCCGTCGTCGAGGTAGCCGACGCCTTGTCCCTGCTCCTTACCTTCCCTCTGAACATGTAGGGTAAGTATCTCGCCCGGTAGGACGACTGGTTTAAGGGCACTGGCGAGACCGTTGATATTAAGGACCGAAACACCTTGTAGCTCGGCGACCTTATTAAGGTTCCAGTCGTTTGTAAGGACCTTTACGCCCATCTCCTTGGCGAGCGCTACGAGCTTGGCGTCTACCGCATTCTGCTCCGGAGCGTCCCTGCCGGTGAAGGTTACCCTGGCGCAATCGTCCTTCTGGAGTTTCTGAAGGATATCGAGGCCGCGCTTACCCCTCGCCCTCCTTATCGGGTCCGACGAGTCGGCGATATTTTGAAGCTCGGCCAAAACGAACTGGGGAACGATTATGGCCCCCTCCAGAAAACCGGTCTTGCAGAGATCCAGTATCCTGCCGTCGATGATTACGCTGGTATCCATGAGCATGTCGTGATGAGTCGAGGCGTTCTCGTCGTCTCTTGCGAGAATATCGTCGCCGTCGCCATGATTCCTGTGCTTTAAGCTCTTAATGAACTTCGAGCCCTTCATGTCGTCGCCCTTCTTCATCCCTATAGTAAGGCCGAGGTAGCCTATGACGGTATTTGAGAGAAAATAGGCAGCGGATTCGAGGGTGGTGTTATTTAGAAGTTTCGTAAGCGGGAAGGCCAGAAGATTGGCGACTATAAGTCCCGTTATGAGGCCAATGGCGCCCCCGATTACTATCCTTAGAGGGGTCTCCTTGACCCTCTCTTCGAAGAGGATGGCGAGTACGGAGATCAAAAGACCGCTAATCAGTCCCATCATGGCGACATTCACCTTACCGGCGACCTGATAGAGGATAACAAAGCCGCTTGCAGAAGCGAAGACGATTAGTAACGCGCGCATGAAATAAAGCATAACTTACCTGCCACATAAACCGGGATTTTTCATATCACACCGGTTTGAACTGCTTATTAATAATATTATAGTAATTTATTCGGTAAAGGCCTCACTCCCGCGTGACACCCTGAAGAGGTCTACCCGCTAATCGGTCATAAGATTATCAAGCTCTGCGGCAACCTTGTCTTCTGTTATGTTCTTGGCTATGGAGAGTTCCTTGACGAGAAGATTTTTAGCAGTATCGAGCATTCTTCTTTCACCGAAGGAGAGTTCCTTATCGGTCTTGAGCGTATACAGATCTCTTAATACTGTAGCCACCTCCATTACACAGCCGGTCCTTATCTTGTCGGTATATTCCCGGTATCTCTTGTTCCATGTCTGGGTGTCAAATATAGAGTCTGTCTTGTCTTTGAGTATCTTATAGACCTTGGGAACCATCTCTTTGTTGACTATCCGCCTAAGCCCTACGTTTGTCGCATTCTGAACAGGAACCATGATAGTGGCGTCTGTATCGAGGAGCCTCATTATATAAAAATCCTGAGAAACATTGGCCAGCTCTTTGGTGTCGATGGAAACAATCGTACCAACACCGTGAGCAGGATAGACCACTAGATCGCCTACTTTAAACTCTACTTGGATATTAAGTTCTGGCATGGATTCCTTTAACTGGATGGTTTTAAACGGATTTGTCACTGCACACAATTTACCATAAAATTAAGCTCATGTCAAATCAAAGCGAGTGTTTTCTTCATTTAACTGCATTTTAACTATAAAATGCTATAATGTTTTATCCTTATCAGACGAGATACTCTATGTAGTAGGTGAAACGCGTGGAAGAGCTTTGCCTCTATTGACTTTAGAGCGTTCTTTCAGCGATAATAGTGAGCAACCTAAGCCAGTACCGAAAGTTTCTATGTCTCTAAAAAAACCTCTTATCCCCCTTTCATACCTAGGCGCTGCATTTGTGGCGGCAATCGCTTTTATCGTCTACCTCCCGGCACTCGGTAATGGCTTTGTGAACTGGGACGACCCGGTATATGTAACAGAGAACCTTATGATAAGGAGCTTTGACTTTACACTCGTCAAGGCGGCCTTTACGACGGTCTTATCGAGTAACTGGCACCCTTTAACCATCATCTCACACGCCCTGGATTACGCGCTCTTCGGCCCGAACCCCGCAGGACACCACCTTACAAGCATCATCATACATTCGCTTAACGCAGCGCTCGTCTTTATTCTGGCAATGCTCCTGAGCAGCACCCTCCGGCCAAACGAAGAAGATAAGCGCCGCGCAGTAGCGGCCGCAGTAGTAACGGCCCTCTTCTTCGCCATCCATCCGCTAAGGGTGGAGAGTGTCGCGTGGGTAAGCGAGAGAAAAGACCTTTTATACTCCTTCTTCTATCTCACGTCGGTAATAACATACATAAGGTACGCGACTTCCCGTAAAGCTTACTTTTACGCCCTGTCGCTTACCTTATTCGCACTCTCTCTTTTAAGTAAACCCATGGCCGTAACCCTCCCGGTGGTGCTCCTTATACTCGACTACTACCCATTAAAAAAGAGGGTTTTTAGCATAAAAACCCTTGCGGAGAAGACGCCTTACTTCATCCTTAGCTTCGGTGCGTCCCTCGGAGCGCTCTTAAGCCAGAGCTCAGGCGGGGCGATATCGAGCTTTGAGGTATTTTCAACTTCAAAACGCCTGGTACTTCACCTCTTTAACGCCCTTTACGGGTACGCCTTTTACATAGTAAAGACGCTCTGGCCCGTAAGGCTTGCGCCACTATACCCCTACACGGCGAACCCCGAGATACTGAGTTTCAAATATATAGGCGCCGCAGTTCTGGTTATAGCCATTACCATTGTTACGATTTACTACCGTAAAAGAACGCGCCTCTATATAGCCCTCTGGGCCTACTTTATTATTTCACTCCTCCCGGTTATAGGCATAGTTCAGATAGGCGCGCAGGCGGCGGCCGACAGGTACACATACCTCCCGTCGCTCGCCCTCGCATTGCCCCTTGGCCTCATTGCCGGATGGGCATTCGCTTCAAAGCGGGGCAAAGGGGGGCGCGTAGCCGCAGCCACAGTAACCGCAGTAATACTGGTAATACTCGCCCTTCTTAGCATAAATCAGACCGCCGTATGGAAGGACTCGCTTACGCTCTGGAACCACGAACTCGCCCTCTACCCGAATACAGTAGCCGGGCCGTATAATAACAGGGGCTACGCCTACCGGACCCTCGGCAAATACGATGAGTCAATTAAAGACTTTACAAGGGCGTTAGAGATTGACCCGTACTACAGGGGAGCATACAATAACAGGGCATACTCTCTTCAGATGCTCGGCGACTACGACCATGCAGTCTCGGACTTCTCGCGCGCCATTCGGCTTATGCCTACCGACGTGTGGGCGCTTAACAACAGGGGGGCTGCCCTAGGGGCGCTTGGGCGCTTTAATGAGGCGGTAAGCGACTTTGACGCAGTAATAAAGATTAATCCGCGAGACGCCGGGGCCTATATAAACAGGGCCACGGCCAACGCGGAACTCGGTAACTACTTGGGCGCGATAGCCGACTTTAAAGAGGCCGCACGCCTTGCCCCGGGCGACCCGCGGCCAAAAGAGGGGCTTAAATGGGTCAATGAAGGCCGTCGATGAATTGGGTACAGAGGATAATTTACGCTTATGAGTAAAGACTATAACCATACAAAAGCCGGGGGCGTACTACGAGACCGTGCCGTCATGGGTGTGATGCTCCTTTCGGCTGTGGTAACGTTTGCAGTCTACCTTCCGGCGCTTGGTAACGGCTTTGTAAACTGGGACGACCCTACCTATATATATAAGAACCCCATGATAAAGAGCCTGGACGCGGCCCTTTTTAAATGGGCTTTTACTTCCGTCGTCTCCGGCAACTGGCACCCGCTAACGCTTCTTTCCCACGCGATAGACTATGCCATCTTCGGCCCGGCCCCCTTCGGACACCACCTGAGTGCGATAGTAATACACGGCATTAATACAGCGCTCGTATTTTTGCTCTCCATTAAGCTCATCTGCGCTACCGAGTGGGCAGGCGGTTATAAGGCACGGGCGATAACCGCTTCACTCACCGCTGCACTTCTATTCGGCCTTCATCCGCTCCATGTGGAGAGTGTCGCCTGGATAAGCGAAAGAAAGGATATCCTCTGCGCTCTATTCTTCCTTATTAGCCTCTGCTGCTATTCGTCTTACGCACTTAAGCGAAGGGCCGGTGAAAAAGGCGGCCTTCTTTACGCCCTAACGCTTGGCTCCTTCGTGTTGGCGCTCTTAAGCAAGCCCATGGCCGTTACACTCCCTGTGGTGCTTTTAATCCTGGATATCTATCCCTTCGGGAGGCTCGCCGACAGCAGAGCGGGCGAAACGGCCCGCACGGTAATACTCGAAAAGATCCCGTTTTTCGCCCTTTCCGCAGCAACAGCGGTTACTGCGATCCTAACGCAAAAAGCAGGAGGCGCGGTGGGCTCAATAGACGCTTACCCGCTCGTATCGCGTTTAGCCGTCGCATCAAGGGCCGTTATCTTCTACCTCTATAAGGCGCTCTGGCCGGTAAAGCTCGCCCCTTATTACCCGCACCCCGGCAAGGTGGGTTTTTTTACAAGCATTGAGTACGCCGGCTCGCTGCTGCTGATTATCGCTATTACCGCCGCGGCAATACTGCTCTACAAAAGATACCGCGTAGTTGCGGCGGCCTGGGCCTTTTATATAGTAACTCTTCTGCCGGTCGCCGGTATAGTCCAGGTCGGAGCGATGAGCGGAGCCGACAGGTACTCCTACATCACTACACTTTCGATATTTCTTATAATCGGGCTCTTCGTCTCCTTAATATGCGAGAAGCTCTTTAAAGGACGGCTTTTGGCATGCGTCGTGGTTACTGCCATAGTAATGGCTCTTCCTTTAGGCGCACTTACCGTAGCGCAGATAGGGGTATGGAAGGATTCCGTGACGCTCTGGAGCCACGAGATAAGCCTTTATCCGGACTCCGTGCCAATAGCCTACACCAATAGGGGCATAGCCTACGGAACGAGAGGTAATTTCACAGATGCGATAGAAGATTTTACGCGCGCCATTGAGATACAGCCGGAGCACGCCAAGGCTTACTTTAACCGGGCACGCGCCTACTCCGAGACGGGCAAGCAGCGTTTGGCGCTCACAGACCTCACGACGGCCATCGAGCTTAAGCCGCGCTACGCGAACGCGTACTTTAACAGGGGCACGGCGCACGCAAACCTCGGCCAGTACAAAGAAGCGATAGAGGACTTCCTCGCGGTAACGGAGCTTTCGCCCGGGGCTCTTGAAGCATATGCGCACGCCGCCAGAGCCTATGCGCTCCTCGGCGACGACGGTAAAGCCGCCTACTATTATAAGCTCTCAAGGGAAATTAAAGAGTAGCTAATAATCTATGAAAATTAGTTAATGATGTAAAAAACCCTCTTTTAAGGGTACCTTTTTTTATTAAAAACGAGTAAAATAATGCTTAGGTTAAAAAACTAGTGGCTTAAAAGAAGGAGATGAGCATGAAAAAACCCGTTCTGGCAGTTACCATGGCGCTCTTAATCGGAGTTTCGACCACAGCTATTGCCGAGGAAGTCGGCAAAGAGAAGGCATCGAAGGAATGGAGTGAGACGGAGGCCATAAGCTATATTCTCGGCACTCAGCTAGGTCAGCTCAGCAGGGCCAACGAGATAGAAGTCGATATAGAACTGGTCAAAAAGGGGAGGGACGACTTTTTAAGCGGCAAGGAGCTAGCGATCCCCCCGAAAGAGATAAAAAAATATCTGGCGGCTTTTCAAAATAAGGCAAAAGAGAAGCAAATGGCGGCCGTGAAGGCGGCGGCCGGCAATAATCTGAAGAAGGGTGAAGAGTACCTTGCCGAGAATAAAAACAAGGATGGGGTAAAGGTAACGGATAGCGGCCTTCAGTACAGGGTCATTAACAAAGGCGACGGAGCGACACCCAAGGCAAATGATATGGTAAAGGTGCACTACAAGGGCACCCTCGTAGACGGCACGGAGTTCGATAGCTCCTACAAGCGTAACGCACCCGCCACCTTCAACACCTCACAGGTAATAAAGGGGTGGACCGAGGGGCTTCAGCTTATGAAGGTCGGTGCCAAGTACGAATTCTCCATACCAGCCGAACTGGCGTATGGAAACAATGCCCCGCCAGCCATAGGACCCGGCCAGACGCTTCTATTTGAAGTTGAATTGCTGGAAGTCTTATAGCCCCGGGCAAAGACGCAGCCTTACCTTTATCATTAACATAGATACGTTCCAATAAAAAACCGGCAGAGGGGTAAACCCCCTGCCGGTTTTTCTAGTATGTTTATATTAGATTATGACTTTCTTGTAACGCGTCCACACTCAGTAGACGTAAGACAGAGAAGACTATTCTCTACGTCCTCATTAGTCTTGCAGGCCTGAGAATAAGGGAGTATCGGACTTTTTACAGCAAAGCCGCTACTGCGCGCTTACCCTCTTTTTTTACCCGTCTAGTGCTCAGAGTACAGACTACTGGGCAATCAGGGAGTCAAGCACAGTCGAGATAACATTCGGCATCGGATTATCGAAGTGCACGCCTACGCTATTCTCAAGATCGCTATTGCTCGTCCAAACGACCTTTGAAAGGACTTCGAAGTGCTTGTCCTTGCCAAAGCTCCAGCCTATACGGAGCCTCTCCCCCTCGATAACCGGCCTCTGGGTCTTGAACATCAGGCCGGTGCTGCTGAGATTCTCGGTAGTTGCGCTGAAGGTCGGCACACCCATCATATTGGTGTCCATCCGGGTTTGCTCCCTAACGCGAATCGATATGGGGCAGCGAGCCTTCAAGCGAAACGCTGTTCTCTTCCCGCTATCTTCATCCACTCCGGTCTCATCCAACCTTTCGAGACCGCGAATCGCCATGGGGCTGGGCGACGTCCTGCCCTTCTCCCAGCGATTGACCGTACAGAAACTTACACCGAGTTCTCTGGCAAGCTTCTCTTGAGACCATCCAAGCCTTAACCGTATCTGCTTAATTTTCTCAGGGTTCATAATTATCCTTTGTT
>JAJCZG010000044.1 GCA_029262475.1 Deltaproteobacteria bacterium | reverse complement strand
AAACTTCGTCTATCGTTGGCCAGGGGTAGTGAGTTTCACTTAGCGTGTTAGGTTCGCCAATGAAGTCGAGTGACGAGAACCCTTCTATAATATCGTCCATCTCACCGGGGAGCCATACGGGCGCTAACTCGTCACCCGCCGAGTGTACGATAAAGACGCTCTCCAGCTCTTCGGCCTCACTTTCTTTCCACGGCACGACATCAAGCCCCATGAGACGTTCTGCGTCGTTACGGAGAAGGCTCGCGCCAAGGTAGCTAACGCGCCAGCCGAGGAGCGCCGCCGAGAAGGCCATAGCGGCCATTGCGTGACCGCCGTTCAGGTTAATATACCTAAACGACCTCTCTCCGTACTTCCATGTTTCTCGCCAGTATATGCTCGTAAGCGCCGCGATAAAAGAGCCTTCTCCGAGGTTTTCGCGTAGCCCGGCCTCTAAATTCACGCCCGATACGGCCCTCTCTTCGAGCGAATGAAAGTACGGGGCGTAGTGGTATACGCCTCCCTTTAGATCTTTATCGAGTGTTGGCAAGACGAGCTGCATCTCCGTCGGGTGGAGGTTGCCGCTCGAAGGGTTAACCCTTAAGGGCCATGTGGCGCCGTTAAACGACTTCCAGGCAGATAGGCCCATCGAGAGTTCAAGGAATTTAGCGACTGTGGAAAGGGTGAGGGGAGCGGCGCTAATACCATCGCGCGTATAGAGGCTCATATGTCCGCCTGCGGGGTCGGTCTCAAGCCTTGGGAGCTTTATAAGTCTCGCCCCCTTATAGCTCCTGAAGGGCGCAGGCTCGCTTGACCAGTCCATTACCCCCGATGAGCGCGCGTACCTGTGCGGGTGGTGCTTTGTTATCTCGTGGTACTCTATTACCCTCTCGAAGCGTTTAACCATAAAGGGATTCTAGCATAAGAATTTCAGGTGGGCAACTGCCTGGGCTCCCTCCTGAGGGTAATTGAAAGTAAAAAGGCAGGGGCGTTAACGCCCCTGCCTTTTAATAACACCTGCTTTTAAGTTGCTCGCTTACTTAAGTAACGCAAGCTTCTTTTGCATGCCATCGGTATCGGCAAGGGCGAGAAAGCCGTCGAAGCTCTCGTTTGACTCGAAGTAAAAAGCCCTGCCCGAAGCATCTACGTATATAACGGCTTCGGCCTTATTTACATGCTTACCTGTATACGGGTCTGTGGCGGAGCGTAAGGTAAGGTTCTTCTTCAGGGTTGACTCGTAATACTTGTTTATGACGTAGTAGTCGCTGCCCTCAACGCTTACCTTCATCTGATCGGCGGTAACAAGCCTGTTGGTAACGATATTGACATCCTTAGCATCGACCCTTGTAAGCCACTCGCTCGCCTGCCCCTCTGAGATCTCTATTTTAGAGCTAAACCCGTTTGCCTTAACGGACTCTGACCTTAAGCTTGCCAGGTAGCTCTGGTGGATAGATTCGAGGACACGGATACTCGCGCTGGTTTCACTTGTTTCAACCACTTCGGCGGTACTCGCCGTCGGCATGGATGTAACGATAAACAAAGACGCTGCTGCTGTTGCCAGTATTGTACGGATAGTTTTTCTCATTGGTAAATCTCCCTTATTTTTTTTTAAGATCATCGATGGCTCGATGTTACTGCTTGCTGCAGATTGGCACATTATATAACATATAATGATTAAAATAGCATTAGAGAATTAAATTAGCTAGTAAATTCAATAAGTTATAATGATTCACGAAAAGCATTATAGGCTAAAATCAGAGCTTATGCCATGTTTGCAGTTTAGCCATGAAGGCTAATAAAGTCTTTTATGCGATCTTATGCGAACGGTGGTATAGGTGAAAAGGTATATGAAGAGCTAGGCGCTCCAGAAGGTCGGGAGCAGCAGGATAAGAAGACTTGAAATCTCAAGCCTTCCGAGGAGCATGTCAAATATTAATAACCACTTGCCTGGTTCCGGTATTACGGAGAAGCTCGCTAGCGGGCCCGTAAGGGCGAGCCCCGGGCCGACATTGGATAGAGAGGCCGCCGCCGATGATATGGCTGTCGTAAAGTCCACCCCCATCCAGTTTAGACCCAGAGCGGAGACTATGAATACAAGCAGGTAGAGGATCGTAAACCTCTGTATGCCCCTCATGACATCGTCGGGGACTACCTTTCCCGAAAGCCTTACCGGCACGAATGCGCGAGGGTGGATGAGCTTAATAAACTCCTTGTATGTAAGTTTTAGGAGGAGGTAGAGGCGAATGCACTTTATGGAGCCTGTCGTTGAACCGGCGCATCCTCCGGTGAACATAAGAACAAGTATCATAAGCTGGCCGAAGGGGGGCCAGGAGGCGAAGTCGGAGGTGCCGTAGCCAGTGGTGGTGACTACACTTACGACCTGGAAGGTCGCGTGCCTGAGTGACTGCGCAAATGAGGAGTAGTAATCCCCCCAGAGATTTAACGCAATAAGAAGCGAGGATATCGTCATGAGGAGGATATAGAATTTAAATTCAGAGTTCCGTGTATAGACCTTGAAACCTTCTTTTGAGAACCGGTAGTGGAGCGCGAAGTTAGTGGCCCCGAGGATCATGAAGATGATGATAACGGATTCGATATAAAAGCTGCTATATCCGCCGATACTTGCGCCGTTTGAGGAGAAGCCGCCGGTGCTTACGGTGCCGAACATATGGACGACGGCATCGAAGAGATCCATGCCCAGGAGCTTAAGGAGGACGACGAGTATGATTGAGAAGGAGATATATACGGCAAGTATTATCCGCGACATCTCCTTAATCCTCGGGGCAAACTTATCCTCCGCAAAGGCCGAGGACTCTGCATTGTAGAGCTGCATGCCTCCGACACCGAGGAGCGGGAGTATGGCTAGGCTCAAAAGCACAATCCCTACGCCGCCTATCCAGTGGAGTTCGCTCCTCCAGAAGAGGAGGCCGTGCGGAAGTGCTTCGACATTATCAAGAATCGACCCACCGGTCGTGGTTATGCCGGAGACCGACTCGAATATGGCGTCTGTGAATGAAAGAAAATGTTCTGAGAGCATGAAGGGGATGGCGCCGTCAAGGCTTGCGGCGAACCACGACACGACGACGATGAAGAAACCCTCCCTGTAACGGATATCATAGTCTCTTGCCCTGAAAACAAAGAGCATCAGCGCTCCTGAGACGCCGGTTATGACGCTTGACTCCGCGAATATCCACGCGTCCCCTTCCGCGTAATAGATGCTTACTCCAAGGGGAGCGAGCATGGCCAGCGCGATTATGATATT
>JAJCZG010000043.1 GCA_029262475.1 Deltaproteobacteria bacterium | reverse complement strand
TCGGAGAGTAAGATGCCGGATAAATAAATCCGGTACTGATGGGATTTTTCCTTGACAGTACCATATCTTGTGGTAGAATAGATTGCAACACACTACATGTTGTTGGCCTTTTCTTTGTTTAATTAAGCGGTTACGAGCCGGGGTTCACGCTCTTTATCATAGTTTTCAGCTAAACCCCGCACCGGGCATTGACTTAGCCTCACGGGTACCCACGAAGGGCAGTGTTTTGCCCTTGAAAGTGCGGTATAAAGTCTTTGCCCGAAGCCCCGGCCTTTTGCCGTTTTTAAATAGATTTGGACGCCCGGAAGTGCGCCGTTACTG
The DNA here is from genome assembly GCA_029262475.1 of Deltaproteobacteria bacterium. Taxonomy (GTDB): domain Bacteria; phylum Desulfobacterota; class GWC2-55-46; order GWC2-55-46; family JAJCZF01; genus JAJCZG01. The sequence continues at coordinate 15,651 of JAJCZG010000043.1, read as the reverse complement.
TTTTTCAAACGGAGCTCATCTTCTCCCTGGCATCCTCGTTCTAATATACGGGCTGCGGATAGTACGCTATAGCGCTGAAGTCGACGCTAGAGCTTGCGGCGTCATTAATACATCATTGTTCTTATTTTTAACATCTTAAATATGAATTTTCAGGAGGCGGTGGCAGGCATGAAGGAAAGTATATACGATAGGACTTTATCCGGTGGGAACTTTACGAAGGGTAGTAAGCTTAGACGGGTCGGCAAAGTGGTGGAGAGCGCTGTGGATAATAAAAATGAGCTTTTTAGTAAAAAATCCGATATAGGCGATAACGCCCTTAAGGTGCTTGAGAAGCGTTATCTTAAGAAGGACGAAGAAGGTAACCCTGTCGAGACCGCCGAGGAGCTTTTTAGACGTGTAAGCCTAAATATAGCCGAGGCCGAAAAGAACTACGACCCGGAAGCCGATACCGAGGCCGTGGCCGCAGAGTTCTATAACTCTATGTCGTCTCTTGAGTTTCTCCCTAACTCGCCGACCCTGATGAATGCCGGCAGGGAGCTCCAGCAACTATCCGCCTGCTTCGTCCTCCCGGTCGAGGACTCGATGGAGAGCATCTTCGAGGCGATAAAGAATACGGCCCTCATTCATAAGTCCGGCGGCGGCACGGGCTTTTCGTTCTCGAAGCTTCGCCCCTCCGGGGACATAGTAGGCTCTACCTCCGGCATAAGCTCCGGGCCTATATCCTTTATGAGCGTTTTTGATAGCGCTACCGAGGCGATAAAGCAGGGCGGCACCCGTCGAGGGGCCAACATGGGCATACTAAGCGTAGACCACCCCGATATTATGAATTTTATAGCCTGCAAGGAAGATAATGCAAAGCTAAATAACTTTAACATATCCGTTGCAATCACCGAGGAGTTCATGACGGCGGTCGAAGACGACACCGATTATCCGCTCCGGAGCCCGAGGGACGGCGAGGAGATAGCGAGGCTTAATGCGCGCGAGGTCTTCGACGAGGTAGTCGAGAGGGCATGGACCAACGGCGACCCCGGCATTGTCTTCATTGATAGGATAAACGAGGAAAATCCGACCCCGCATATCGGTGTTATGGATAGTACTAATCCGTGCGGAGAGCAACCGCTCCTCCCCTACGAGTCCTGTAACCTCGGCTCCATAAACCTTAGCCGCATGGTAAAGGAGACCGGGGGCGTAGAAGGTACGGTTGAAGTGGACTGGGAGAAGCTTGAGCGTACTACCTCCATGGCTGTTCACTTCCTCGATAACGTCATCGATATGAATAAATACCCCATTCCGGAGATTGACACTGTAACTAAAAGTAACCGCAAGATCGGGCTCGGCGTTATGGGCTTCTCCGACCTCCTTATCCGCCTCGGCATCCCCTATAACTCGGAAGATGCAGTGGCGTGTGGACGTAAGGTAATGAGCTTTGTCCGCGAGAAGGGATGGGATGCTTCGGGAAGGCTCGCCGAAGAGCGCGGGACATTCCCTAACTACGAGGGCTCGGTCTTTGAAAAGATGGGCCAGCCTATGAGGAACGCCACCGTAACCACCATAGCCCCGACCGGGACTATCTCCATAATAGGGGGGTGTTCTTCGGGCATCGAGCCGCTCTTCGCGCTCGCCTTTACGAGAACCGTTATGGACGGTACGGAGCTTGTCGAGGTAAACCCTCTCTTTAAGGAGGCGGCAAGGCGCGGGGGCTTCGACGACAAGGAGACGATAAAGAAGATAGCCGAAGGCGGGCATCTCTACGATATAGAAGGGGTAAGCGAAGAGATACAGAAGATATTCGTCACCTCCCACGAGATAACCCCGGACTGGCATATAAAGATGCAGGCGGCCTTTCAGGAGAGTACGGACAATGCCGTCTCAAAGACCGTTAACTTTCCGAACGAGGCTACGAAGGAAGACGTCGCCGAGGCCTATCTCCTGAGTTACAAGCTAGGGTGCAAGGGTGTTACCGTCTACCGCGACGGTTCGCGCGACATTCAAGTCCTTACCAGGGGCAGTAGTAAGAGTGAGGCTACGGCGCAGCCGGAAGAGCTTGCGGCAGCCGCCAACATCTCGGTAAAACCCAAGGACAGGGGAGAGGTCGCCTTCGGAGTTACGAGGAAGGTAAAGACCGGTTGCGGAAACCTTTATGTAATAATAAACGAGGATGAGGAGGGAAACCCCTTTGAGATATTTACCCAGATAGGCAAGGCCGGCGGGTGTGTTGCCTCGCAGTGCGAGGCGATGGGGCGCATGACCTCGCTTGCGCTCAGGAGCGGCATCGGAGCTACCGAGATCGTTAAGCAGATGCGCGGCATAAGCTGTCACTTGCCCGTAGGTTACGGCTCGGAGAAGGTGCTTAGCTGCTCCGACGCAATGGGCAAGGCCCTGGAGTGGTACCTGCGTTTCAGGGCGTCGAGGGGGCAGACTGCCACGCTCGCAAGCGGCCTCTCCGATAGCGTGAGGCCGAGCATGGCCGCCATACAGGAGGCCGTGCATGATAACGAGGGGCTTGAGTTCACCTTCGCAAGCGACCTCATGAAGCGCGGCGCCTGCCCGGACTGCGGCGGTACCGTGGAGCACGCCGACGGATGCGTCGTATGTCGCGGATGCGGCTACACGGAATGTGGCTGATTTCAGATACTACCGAGAGCCCCCCGGCTTACGAAGTAGGCCGGGGGGTTTTTTTTATTTTTTTATTGTAGAATGGATGCTTTGAAGCTACTATAACGTCAAGCGAACCTAAAACCAGCCCGCCAATATGTGTCTGGCCGGCTCTTTTGACCGGCCCCTTTAACCTTGCTAAAATAATATAAGAAATATAAAAAGATGTACGAGCTTACCATACTAACCGGCTTTTCTGCGGCACATAACCTTAGGGAGTACGACGGCGCATGCGAACGCCTCCACGGCCACAACTGGCGTGTGGAGGTATGCGTAAAGGGCCCGGAGCTAAACGAGCTAGATATGCTCGTTGACTTTAGCGTCTTGAAGGCCGAGGCATCGAAGGTGATGGAGTACCTTGACCACGTGCATCTTAATAAGATTGAACCCTTCGACACCATAAACCCGTCGGCGGAGAATATAGCGCGTTTCATTTACGGGAAACTCTCAAAAACCTTGAACTGCGAAGCCTTCTCCGTAAGCCTCGTAAAGGTCTGGGAGTCCGAAGGGGCGGCGGCATCTTACTATGAGTGATAATGTGAAGTTAAAGGATACACAGGCGCAGCCCGACTACCGGGAGATCGATATCGATAAGGTCGGGGTTAAGGATATACGCTACCCCATAGCCGTCCTCGATAAGAAGAACGAGACCCAGCACACGGTAGCCTCGATAAACCTCTACGTGGACCTCCCCCGCCAGTTCAAGGGGACGCACATGAGCCGCTTCGTTGAGATACTAAACGACCACCGCCGCGAGATATCCAATAAGAACTTTGAAGAGATACTAATGGCGATGAAGGAGAAGTTCGGGGCATCGACAGCGCACCTCGAGGTGGAGTTTCCGTACTTTATCGAGAAGGCCGCGCCTGTGAGCAAGGCCACTGGTTTAATGGAGTATACTTGCAGGTATTCGGGCTCTCTAGCTAGCAAAATGGACCTTATATTAGAGATAGCGGTGCCGGTAACGACACTTTGCCCATGCTCAAAGGAGATAAGCGAGCGCGGCGCGCATAACCAGCGCGGTATAGTTAAGGTCTCGGTCCGCCTCGGTGAATTCGTATGGATAGAGGATATAATAGAGACGGTGGAGGGGAGCGCATCGAGCCCCGTCTATTCACTCCTAAAGCGCCCGGACGAGAAGTATTTAACCGAACTAGCCTATGATAACCCAATGTTTGTTGAAGATATCGTACGCGAGGTCTCCATAAATCTCGACGCAATGAACGGCGTTAAATGGACACGCATCGAGGCCGAGAACTGGGAATCCATCCATAATCACTCGGCCTACGCCTTTATCGAAAGGGCGTAAGAGCCCGAATGATTACCTCTTCCTCGCTACACACCGAAAACCTATAAGTATATGGCGGCTCGCGGCGGGCCTTGAGTGGCGCGCGGCAGCGCGGCATATGCCGGGATCGTCGTCCCATGAGCACGATTTAAGTATATAGCGGTCGCTCCCCGGTTTTAGCGGCGTCTCGGTCCACTCGAAAATATTACCGGCCATTTCGCTTGCCCCGTACGGGCTCGCTCCATCAGGATGGGCAGCTACGGGTGAGGTTGAGTGCGGCCCGCTCTCCCATATATTAGCCCGCGTATCGTCCCATTCGTCTCCCCAGGGGAAGTATCGCCCGTCGGTGCTCCTTGCGGCCTTCTCCCACTCGTCTTCTGTCGGAAGAGAGTGCTCACGACCCTCCTCTGAAAGTCCGCGCCACTTGCAGTAGCCAAGCGCGTCATTAACGTTAACGAGCACCACGGGGTGGTCGAGCTTGGTTTCAGGAAGAAAGTGCTGAAGAGAGGATTTATTAGCTCTCTTGCTACTTCTCCATAGGTATGGAAGAACCTCTTCGTAGGGGTGCACTAAAAAGCCCTGTTTAGTGTAATCCTCTCTGCTTATAAAAGGTATCCTGTGTCCGGTCGCCTCTACGAACTCAAGGTAGTCGGCCTGCGTTACCGGGTATTTATCTATATGGAAGGCGTTGACATAAACGCGCCTTTTTACCTCGGAGTCGAACCAGCGCCCACTCCTTGCGCCTTCCCCGCCGATTTGGTAGCCATACGCCTTCTCATTGTCGTCGCTCCCGAGCCAGGCGGCTCCAGCGGGTACGGCGACCTGGTCTGGAGGGTCTTCAGGGAGATACAAAGCCGCTCCGCACGAGGCAAGGGAGAAGAAGATAAAGAGAGCTATGGGGAGGAGATATCTCAAGTTGTCTATCCTGACGATTTTAAAAGCCTTTATTCCATTATAGCGGATCTTTAGAGATAATCAAGGCGCTATGGGGAGGGGAGGGCGAGCCTTTCGGTAGCGCGCGCGAATAGGGACCTTTACAGGTTTTCTCAAGCAAAAATATTTTATTCTCCATCTCCTGACCGTTATTGATTGACAACTGAAACCTATCTGATATATTGGAAAAAATGATAGTTGAGGCGTTTATTCCGGCAAGGCTCGCGTCAACGCGCCTACATGCCAAACCGCTCGCCGATATCGGCGGGAAACCCATGATCCAGTGGGTCTACGAGCGTGCGCAGGCGGCCTCTCTGGTCAGCCGCGTTACGGTTGCGACCGACGACGTATTGATTAAAGATGCCGTCCTTGCCTTCGGCGGCAGGGCCGTTATGACGAGTGCCACTCACCGCTCAGGGACGGACAGGATAGCCGAGGCGGCAGCTAACTCTGACGCCCAGGTTATCGTAAACGTCCAGGGCGATGAGCCGCTTATAGAGCCGGATGTGATAGACGCGGCTATTCGTCCTCTAATAGAAGACCCGGCGCTCGACATATCAACACTAAAGACGAGGATAGAGCTCGAAGAGGAGTTCCTCGACCCCCACGCGGTAAAGGTGGTTACGAACTCCGAGGGTTTTGCGCTCTATTTTTCCAGGAGTCCCATACCTAACCACAAGGCCTTCGGGGACCCGTTTGCCGAGGTAAAGCCGTATAAGCATATCGGCCTCTACGTTTACAGGCGTGAATTTCTCTTGAAATTTTCCTCTCTCGAACCAAGCAGGCTTGAAGGTATAGAGAAGCTCGAACAGCTTCGCGCCCTGGAGAACGGATATAGAATAAAGGTCGTTGAGAGTGAATTTAGCGCTATAAGCGTCGATACTGCGGAAGATCTCGAAAAGGTAAGAAACATCATCAGGCATATGTAGCGGGTTTATGAAGAAGACAGATAAGACTCTAAAGACCAAATTTATATTCGTTACGGGCGGTGTCGTCTCCTCGCTCGGCAAGGGGTTAGCAAGTGCCGCCCTTGGCGCGATACTCGAGGCTCGGGGCTTAACCATCACCTTCCAGAAGCTCGACCCCTATATTAACGTCGACCCGGGCACGATGAGCCCCTTTCAGCACGGCGAGGTATTCGTCACCGACGACGGCACCGAGACGGATCTCGACCTCGGCCACTACGAGCGTTTCTCCACCGCAAGGCTCGGTAAGAACAATAACTATACTACCGGTCAGATCTACGACACCATAATAAAAAAAGAGAGAAGGGGCGAGTTCCTGGGAGGCACCGTTCAGGTCGTCCCCCACGTCACCGACGAGATAAAGTCCAAAATACTCAGCCTCGCCAATACCGTCGATATCGCGATAGTCGAGATAGGCGGCACCGTCGGCGATATAGAGAGCCTTCCCTTTCTTGAGGCGATAAGGCAACTGAGGTTCGACCTCGGTAAAGAGAATGTCCTATACGTCCATCTGACGCTGCTTCCTTATATAGCTACCGCCGGTGAGCTTAAGACCAAGCCCACGCAGCATACCGTTCAAAAGCTCCGGGAGATCGGTATTCAGCCCGACTTACTCCTTTGCAGGGCCGATAGGGAGATAAGCGAGGAGGCGATGAAGAAGGTTGCGCTCTTCTGTAACGTGGACAGGGAGGCGGTAATTGCCGCCGTGGACGTGGACTGCATCTATAAAGTCCCGCTCGTATTCCACGAGCAGGGTTTGGATGAAAAGATACTGAAACTCCTTAACGTCTGGACACGGACTCCTAATCTCGACGTCTGGAAGAAGATTGTAAAGAAGAGGCTCAGTCCGAAGCATGAGGTAACGATTGGCGTAGTCGGCAAGTATATAGACCTTCCGGATTCATATAAGAGCCTTCACGAGTCCCTGACGCACGGGGGGATCGCAACGGACTGCCGCGTTAACCTCAGCTATGTAGACTCCGAGGAGATAGAGAAGAAGGGCGCGGGTGCGATGCTCGCCGGTATCGACGGGGTTCTGGTGCCGGGTGGCTTCGGGAGCAGGGGGGTCGAGGGTAAGATACTCGCCATCCAGTATGTTCGTGAAAAGGGGTTGCCGTTCTTCGGCATATGCCTCGGCATGCAGATGGCCGTTGTAGAGATAGCGAGAAATCTTTGCGGCCTCGAAGGGGCCAACTCAAGCGAGTTCGACGAAAGCTCCAAGTATCCGGTCATCCATTTGATGGAAGATCAAAAGGGGGTGGACGAGAAGGGCGGCACTATGAGGCTCGGCTCCTACCCGTGTAAACTCAAGCGCGGTTCCCGGTCACATAAGGCCTACGGCTCGCTCGAAATAGGCGAGAGGCACCGTCACCGCTACGAGGTCAATAACGCATTCCGCGAAGTGCTCTCAGAGAAGGGCGTAAGCTTCAGCGGCCTCTCCCCGGACGGTTCGCTCGTGGAGATAATAGAGCTGGGCGACCACCCCTGGTTCGTGGGCTGCCAGTTTCACCCGGAGTTCAAGAGCCGTCCCTTTGAGCCCCATCCACTCTTTAAGGGTTTTGTAAAGGCCGTGCTCACCGAGAAGCAGGCCGCCATGAAGAAGGGTACAAGCAAAAAGTCCAGGGCACAGGCCAAGCCCGCCGCTAAGGCGACAGGCCGCCGTAGAGCCAAAACCACCTAACTAAAACTCACCAATCTTTACCTTAAGCCGGGTCATGTCAGTATGAAAGAGATACTTATTAGAGATATAATCATCGGTGGTATCTCTCCCGTTGCGCTCATCGCCGGTCCATGCGTAATTGAGGGAGAATCTCTTACGCTTGAGATTGCGGCGGCCCTTAAGGAGATGACCTCTTCTCTTGGCATACCTTTTATATTTAAGGCCTCCTTTGATAAGGCGAACCGTACGAGCGTCGGCTCACCGCGTGGTCCGGGGATTACGGATGGGCTTAAGGTACTAGAGAAGATAAAGGAAGAGATCGGCGTTCCGGTACTTACCGATGTCCACTGTAAGACAGAGGTCGCCCCCGTGGCCGAGGTCGTTGACGTCATTCAGATTCCGGCGCTCCTTTGCCGCCAGACCGATCTCCTTATAGAGGCCGGTAGGAGCGGGTTACCTGTAAATATCAAAAAGGGTCAGTTCGTTGCGCCTGCCGACATAGCGAAGGCTGCGGCGAAGGTAGAGAGCACGGGTAACGACAAGGTATTTATTACCGAGAGGGGCACGAGCTTCGGTTATAATAACCTCGTAGTGGATATGAGGGGGTTTGCGATTATACGGAAGGCCGGTTACCCGGTCGTATTCGACGCGACACACAGCGTTCAGCTCCCGAGCAGCGCCGGAGGGGTTTCAGGCGGCGACAGGGAGATGGCCCCGTATTTGGCGAGGGCGGCGGTAGCGGCCGGAGTTGACGCGCTCTTCATGGAGGTCCACCCGGATCCAGGAAGCGCGCTCTGTGACGGTCCTAACTCAATCGACCTTAAAGAGCTGCCCGCGCTCCTTAAGGTGCTAAAAGAAATTGATACCCTGGTCACATCAAGCGGGGCCAGGGATATACCAGTCTAGAGGAGGGTTAATAGTTATGAGCAAGCCGGTTGTTGGCATAGTAATGGGAAGTGACTCCGACTTTGATATAATGAAGGCGGCGGTTTCGGCCCTTGACGAATTCGGCATAGAGTCGGAGGTAACAGTATCATCAGCCCACAGGACGCCTGCCAGGAGTGCCGAGTACGCAAGGACGGCTCGTGATAGGGGTCTTAAAGTAATAATCGCAGGCGCCGGGATGGCCGCTCACCTCGCAGGATTTATGGCAGCCGAGACTACACTCCCCGTAATTGGCGTCCCCATCGACTCCGGTCCATTGAAGGGCTTGGACGCGCTCCTCGCTACGGTTCAGATGCCGGGCGGCGTGCCGGTAGCCACTGTTAGTATCGGCAAGGCCGGGGCAAAGAACGCAGGCATCCTCGCGGCTCAAATTATCGCTACTTCAGATGAAGAGATCGCCGCTAAGCTTGTCTCTTATAAGGAGAGGCTTGTAAAGGAAGTCGAAGCCAAGGCAAAGCGTATCGCCAAATAGTTTTTTAATAAGACCTTCAATCCCGCTAATAATTTTTAATATAAAGTCCCTTAAGAGCCATGACCTCGATCAAAGTTGATAAACCCCTACTGATCGGCCCGTACTCCGGTACTTCCGGAGGAGGGGAAGGAAGGCTCGCACGCGCTGTAGAGATACTTAGAGACGGCGGGCTCGTCGCCTACCCGACCGAGACTTTCTACGGTATTGCCGCCGACCCCTTCTCCCCGAGCGCCATAAAGTCGATATTCAATTTGAAGGGCCGCTCCGAAGATTCACCCATCACACTTATAATAGGCGACGTCGAAATGCTTGAAAAGGTCGTCACCGGCGTGCCTGATATTGCGAAGAGACTTATGGAGCGTTACTGGCCCGGTGCGCTTACCATAGTATTTAATGCCTCGCCCGAGCTGCCGAAGGCACTTCTTGCCGGTCGCTCGACGGTCGGTGTAAGGCTCTCGGGGTGCGTGGTAGCCAGAGAGCTGTCTGCATCTTTTGGCGGACCCATAACCGCCACAAGCGCTAACCCCTCGGGGAGCCCCGCTCCTGTTACGGCAAAAGGGGTCGTAGATTACTTCGGCGCTTCAATTGGTGCGGTAATAGACGGCGGCACGCTTGGCGGCACCCTTGGCTCTACCATCGTGGACGTTACCGGCGACACCCTCTCGGTATTAAGAGAGGGAGAGCTCCGTATTTCGTTTTAGTAAGCCCTTTTTAAATCGCACACACACCCGCATTTTTATCAGAAGATTCCTGACTTCTACTCAAAAAGGGCTAATTTTAGCCTGAATTAGCGAAACCCAGCTAATAACTCATAAATATTTTGCCTGTAAAATCAATGCTTTAGGCTATTTTTTCTGGAAAAAGAAAGAAAACGTAAAAAAGTCCTAAAGTAAACGGTTTTAGAGTCGATAAACAGTATAGAGGGAATTTAACCCCTGTAGGATTAAAGGAGTAAATATGACAGCACTCAACACAGCACTCTCTGGTATTCAAGCAGGAATCGAGCTCTATAATGCCACGGCTCATAACACGGCGAATGTCAATACCGAGGGTTTTAAGAGGCAGGACGCCACGCTATCTGAGGTTAAAGGCGGCGGTGTTACGGTATTGATTGGCGAGAGTAAGGTTAGTGCCAAGGACCCGACTTATAAGGTTCAGGGCAATAAAGCGGTAGAAAGATCAAATATTGACCTTGTTGAAGAAGGAGTTGGCGCTATTATTGCAGAGTATCAGGTAAAGGCAAACATTGAGGCTTTTAAGGCCGCCTCCGAGATGGAGGATTCCATATTTGAGATTATGGCCTGAGGGTCAGCTAGTCGAAAGAAAGGCTACCTGGGCGGTGGAGCCCTCGCTTATTTTGGCTCAGACCGGTAAGGCAAAAAAACTGGCAATAGGTTAAAAAAGTACTCAAGAAATTTGCCAAAGCGTCGATATATTATTTATAGGGTTCTTCTTTCTGTTAAGAGAAAGATTACTTAGACCGGCAGGGTGTCACGGTACAAATACTACGACACTCGATAAATGCCATCTTAGTCTTTGACAGATTTGAATTCCTCGGGTTTAGTAAAGAAGAGCCGCTTCGTTATGAGAGGGGCTGGGAACGGAGTATTAACCGTTCTTTCAGTCCGCAAGCCTCGAGACACACAAGCTTCCTAAAGTCGCGGTAAGGCAGTTATCGGCCCCTTACCGGTAGTTGTTTTACCGCGGCTCTTACCCCAATCTTCTATCTTGGTATATGATCTATAAAGACCGAACCGTCGGTAAAGCCTACGCCTGTTACTTCCCCTATGCCTTGCGTCCTGAGCCATGTGGCAAGCGCGCGAGCAAAGGCCTTCTTTCCAGTCTCTGAGCCGAGCATAGCGGTAATCTTTTCCGTAAGGCCACGTAAAATATCCTCTTCGTACTGTACGTAGAGGAGTTTGCAGATATCGACCTCCCCGTAGTCGCAGTAACTGCCTGTACCCCTGAAATCTCCCTTTGTCTCTATTGATATGAACTCAGGCGCAACGAGCCCGTCCATCTGCGCGAGGATAAAGGAAAACTCCACGCGGAGGTTGTCGAGCTGAATCGGTGGCGGTAGAGCGGCGTCGGGGTTCGCAGCCCTGCCAACGAACTCGTCATGGAGATCCTCAAAGAAGAATGTCATGGTAAATTTATCACCGCTCGTAAGTACCTGAGCGATGTACATGTTTATGTCGTTTATATAATAGAGCGGGCCTTTTATCGCATCGTCTCCAGCGCCCTCCGAAACATGTGGAGTGAAATTGTATTCGGGTATGTCGAGAGTAACGCGCTTCTCTCCGACGAGCGCCATACCGGTGGAGGGTTCGATATACGAATCCTCCGCCTCGAACCACGACCCGTCCGGTGAGGGGCCGAAGGTATTAAGGTGTATCTTCATCCCGGAGAAGACGCCGTTTACGGCGGAGGTGATCATCACCGGCGGAAAGATATCGCGCTTTACGACGGTTATTGCTTTACCGTCGGAGCGGCGGTGCATAGCGCTGTTAAGGCCTATATCGACGACAAGGTCGTGGCGTCCGTACTCGGTATCGAAGGTTGCAAGCGCTCGTATCTCGCCCTCACTCCATTCGAGCACCTTTATAGTGTGGTCCATCCCAGCCTCTGCAACTATAACGCGCAAAAGATACTCCGGGGCGTACTCCATAAAGTTACGGCCCCTTATGGTGATGACGTCGCCTTTAAATATCGTTGCGGGAGAGTTGGTTATCACGGGTCTCGGTACGAGTCCGACATTTACCCCGGCGACCCCACAGCGAGTAACGAGGTAGTATTTTTGAAGCCCTTCCCTCATGAGCGATGCCTTGAGGCTTCTCGTCCATAAGGGGGTTACTGTCTCTCCGACGGGTTTGCCCGGATCGACGGTTTCACCCAGGCGGAGGTAGACAGGATGCGTCCAGTCCAGACCGCCCTCTCCCTTTATATTCCAGCTTAGCTGAATGTATTGCCCCGGCCACGAGGTGAGCCCGTCCCGGTTGGAGGTAAAGCCGATTACAGGGCGTTCACTCTCTTCGCACCCTTCGGCCGCAGCTCGCAAGTCGGCTATAGGCGCGGTTTCGAGCTGTAGCGCGGCGTCACCGCCAGGCCACGCGCCGTAGGACTGGGAGGCTATAAGCACAGTAAGTACCAGAGCCGGTGAGAAGACCCGTACGAGTTTGTTCCAGAGTACGAAACGAGACATTAGAACTCCTTCCTTGGAAGTAGTTTTGGGTAAATTATGTAATTGAAAGTGGGTATCTGTGGTTTAAAACGGGCAAGATGCCATAACGCCCTACTGCGATTAGTACCAGAGCGGGGAGCGCTCTGTCAAGCGGAAGTTAGTCCTCACTAGCTCAATAGTCTTAAGTGGACTTGGTGATGTTAGTCGCCTTTAGCTAGCGGCGAGCGGTTTTCTTAGAAGGAGTGTTTTAAGGAACTCCCCTGTATGAGAGCCATTCTTCCTTGCTACCTCCTCGGGCGTGCCCTTGGCGACGATCTTTCCGCCGTCGCCGCCGCCTTCGGGGCCGAGGTCTAATATGTAGTCGGCGCTCTTTATGACGTCGAGGTTATGCTCTATGATTATGATGGTGTTGCCTGCGTCCCGGAGGTCGGTGAGCACGTCCATGAGCTTTTGGATATCGGCGAAGTGGAGCCCTGTTGTCGGCTCGTCCAGGATGTAAAGGGTCTTTCCAGTCGCCCTCTTCGAGAGCTCTCTAGCGAGTTTAATCCTCTGCGCCTCGCCTCCGGAGAGGGTCGTTGCGGGTTGACCGAGTCTTATGTAGCCGAGCCCAACGTCGAATAGGGTCTGAAGCTTGGCTTTTACCTGCGGGACGTTCCTGAAGAACTCCAGCGCCTCTGAGACGGTCATATCCAGGCACTCGGTGATATTTTTCCCTTTGTAGGCTACCTCCATGGTATCGCGGTTGTAGCGCTTACCACCGCACTCGTCGCAGTGGACGTAGACGTCGGGGAGAAAATGCATTTCAACTTTTATGACCCCTTCACCTCGGCAGCTCTCGCATCTCCCGCCCTTTACGTTAAAGCTGAACCGGCCCGGCCCGTAGCCCCTTACCTTCGCCTCGGGCAGGCGGCTGAAGAGTTCCCTTATCGGGGTGAAGAGCCCGGTATAAGTAGCCGGGTTCGACCTCGGCGTCCTCCCTATAGGCGACTGGTCGATATCTATTACCTTGTCTATGAACTCCAGGCCGGTGATGGTATTAAGTTGTCCGGCTCGCTCCTTGGAGCGGTAGAGGTGCCTTGCGAGGTTCTTATAGAGGGTCTCTATGACGAGCGTGCTCTTTCCGGAGCCGGATACGCCGGTTACGCAAGTAATAAGCCCGAGTGGAAATCTGGCGTCGATCTTCTTAAGATTATTGGCCGACGCGCCTTTTATTTCGAGAAACTTTGCGCCCGCCTTCTTCCTTTCAGCCGGGACCGGTATTTGAAGTTCTCCGGAGATATATTTGCCTGTAAGTGAGTCTTTAGATTTTAGGATATCCTGGAGCGTGCCCTTTGCTACGACCTCGCCGCCAAGCTCGCCGGCTCCCGGGCCCATATCAACGATAAAGTCGGCCTCGCGTATCGTCTCCTCATCGTGCTCCACGACGAGGACCGTGTTGCCCATGTCGCGGAGCCTCTTTAGCGCCTCTATCAAACGGCGGTTATCGCGCTGGTGGAGACCTATCGAGGGTTCGTCGAGTATATAAAGAACACCAACGAGGCTCGAACCGATCTGCGTGGCGAGCCTGATGCGTTGCCCCTCGCCGCCTGAGAGCGTGGAGGCGGGGCGCTCAAGTGAGATGTAGTCGAGCCCGACATTTACGAGGAAGCCAAGGCGCTCGGTAATCTCTTTAAGTATGCGGCGGGCAATCACCTCGCGCGACTTATCAAGCGAGAGGCCCGCGAAGAAGAGATGCGTCTCTTTTATAGACATACCAACGATATCGCAGATATTTAAGCCGCCTACCTTTACGAAGAGAGCTTCCCTCCTGAGCCTTGCTCCGTCGCACTTCGGGCACGGCTGCGCGTTCATGTATTTTTCTATCTCTTCCCTTGCGTCCGGACTCTCGGTCTCCTTGTAGCGGCGTTCCAGGTTAGTAAGCACCCCCTCGAAGGTCTCGTTAAAGGTATAGCTCCTGGAACCCTTAACGTAATTAAACTCTATCTCCTCACCGCCGGAGCCGTGGAATATTGCCTCCCTGACCTTATCCGTTAGGCCGTCGAAGGAGGTAGAGACGTCAAAGCCGTAGTGGGAGGCGAGCGAAGAGAGTACCTGGGCAAAATACCCGGCCTTTTTGGCCCACGGAAGTATGGCTCCGTCCTTAAGGGCTATCGTTTGGTCGGGCACCACTAGCTCCGGGTCGAAGTAGAATTTTTCACCGATCCCGTTACACTCGGCGCATGCGCCGGAAGGACTGTTAAAGGAGAAGAAGGCCGGGGTTATCTCGTCGTAGCTAACGTGACAGTCAACGCAGGAGAGTTTTTCGTTAAAGAGCATATCGGCGGTATTATCCGTGGTGCCGTTTTTACCTGTGGCGTCGCTCTCTCCTCGCGCACTTCCGTGGATATGGACCACCGAGAGCCCTGCGGCGAGGTTGGTAGCCGTCTCCAGAGAGTCGGCGAGCCTCCTTATGATGCCGTCCTTTATGACGAGCCTGTCTATTACGACGTCTATGTAGTGCTTCTTCCTCTTGTCGAGCGCCGGGGCGTCGGATATCTCCATCATCTCGCCGTCTATCTTTATCCTCGTAAAGCCGGCTCGACGTAGTTTTTGGATATCTTTTTTGTACTCACCCTTCCTGCCCCTGACGATTGGTGAGAGTATCTCTATCTTCGTCCCGTCCGGGAGCTCCATTACGCGGTCTACCATCTGTTGAATCGACTGGTTAGAGATGAGCTTACCGCACTTGTAGCAGTGCGGGAGCCCGACCCTGGCGAAGAGCAGCCTCAGGTAGTCGTAGACTTCGGTTACGGTCCCAACGGTTGAACGCGGGTTCTTGCTAGTGGTCTTCTGTTCTATGGATATGGCGGGGGAGAGCCCCTCGATGCTTTCGACATCGGGCTTGTCCATCTGTTCGAGGAACTGGCGCGCGTAGGCCGATAAGCTCTCCACATAACGGCGCTGCCCCTCGGCGTAGATGGTGTCGAAGGCGAGCGAACTCTTACCTGAGCCCGATACCCCGGTAAGCACGACCAGTTGGTCTCTCGGGATCTCAAGATCTATGTTCTTCAGGTTATGTTCTTTTGCGCCCTTGATAACGATCTTTTCCATAGGTATCCTTAATAGTCTATTAAACCATTAATTATACCCCACTGAAGAGTAAAAAAGAAGGCCAATATTTATTGGGCGTGAAAGGTGAAGTTGTATTTTTTCTCACCGGACCGGCCTTCGTTTGGCGGCTTTTTTGAATTTATTCGTTTGACAAAGACAGTGTCTTATGATAAAAATGACGATTAATTGTCGTCTGCCTGCTGATATTGAGGCGCTAGCTCAGTTGGTAGAGCATCTGCCTTTTAAGCAGGTGGTCCCGGGTTCGAGCCCCGGGCGCCTCACCATTTTATAAGTCCCCATCGTCTAGTGGCCAAGGACTCTGCCCTTTCACGGCGGCAACAGGGGTTCGACTCCCCTTGGGGACGCCAAAAAAATCAAGGGGTTAGCTTAACGGCTAGCTCCTTTTTTATTGGGGTGTGCTGGATTTGTGCTATGTCTGGAGTAACTATCTTCCAGGAGTGA
>JAJCZG010000042.1 GCA_029262475.1 Deltaproteobacteria bacterium | reverse complement strand
AGGGCTTCGGTCATCGCAGTCTCGATAAAGCCCGGGGCTATGGCGTTAGAGCGCACGCCTCTGGCGGCAAACTCCCTTGCTACGGTCTTTGTAAGCCCAATAAGGCCTGCTTTACTCGCGGAGTAGTTGGCCTGTCCGGCGTTACCCATTAGCCCTACTATTGAGGCAATATTTATAATCGAGCCCGAGCGTTTTTTACTCATTATGCGCGAGACTGCTTTTATATAGTTAAATGAGCCTTTGAGATTAACGTCGAGAACCAGATCCCAGTCCTCCTCCTTCATGCGCATTATAAGGCCGTCTCTTGTGATACCGGCGTTATTAACGAGGATATCCACGGTGCCAAGGGCATCGACTGTGGCTTTTACCGACGCTTCGGCCTCTTCGGGACTCGTTACGTTGGCCTTAAGGGCCAATGCCTTTCTTCCAAGCTTTCTTACTTCCTCTGCCGCCTCTTCAGCCACTTCAAGATTAACGTCTACTATGGCCACGTCGGCACCGGCCTCTGCGAGCTTTAAGGCTATCGTCCTGCCTATGCCCTGGCCGCCTCCGGTAACCAGGGCTACCTTGCCATCGACTCTCATAATAAAACCTCCAAGTTGTTGCCTATTACTTCAGGCTATCCAAGAATTTACTAATATCTGCGGGTTCGGATATATTATGCGTCTTTATCGACTTATCAATACGTCTTACAAGTGAAGTAAGCACCTTGCCGGGGCCTATCTCGACTACGGCTTCGATGCCGCCGGAGGCAAGCGCCCTTACGCTATCTACCCAGCGGACCGGGCTAAAGAGCTGTCTTTTAAGAAGTTCAACTGTCTTTGTAGGGTCGCTTGAGGGCGTGCCCTCGACATTAGTCACAACAGGGACTGAGAATGCACCCAGCTCAATCTCTAAGAGTGACGTGGCGAGCTTTTCGGCGGCACCCATCATAAGCGGCGAGTGGCTAGGGACGCTCACCTGAAGCACTATTACCTTCCTCGCGCCGCGCTCTTTAGCGAGCTCTCCGGCCCTTAAGACCGCCCCGGCGCTGCCGGATATTACGACCTGACCGGGGCTATTAAGGTTAGCCGCGACGACTACGTCAGAGGGGCCGGTCGTTGCCTCCTCGCAGACGCTTACCACATCGTCGTCGTCCATGCCGATTACCGCGCTCATAGCGCCCTCGCCAGGGGGCACGGCCTCCTGCATAAGCTCGCCCCTGAGACGAACTATCCTTAGCGCGTCGGGGTAGTTTATAACTCCTGCGGCAACTAGAGCCGTGTACTCGCCAAGGCTATGTCCGGCAAGCAGGGCCGCAGTGATAGCCGTCTCGGCCTTAAGCGCCCTCAGCACGGCTACGCTTGCGGCTAAAAGCGCTGGCTGAGTGTAGCTCGTCTGGTTAAGCACTTCTGCCGGGCCGTTTATGATAAGGGCCGCCATGTCAAAACCCAGCGTATCCGAAGCCTCGTCTATCGCCGCCTTTGCGACACTGTTTTCCTCGTAAAATTCCTTACACATCCCTACGGATTGAGAGCCCTGCCCCGGAAAGATAAAAGCCAATTTTTTCATTATATTACCAGATTTAGTTAATATTACAGACTAGCTTACTTTAACTCTTAAGACTACCATTTAACGAGCGTCGATGCCCAGGTAAGTCCTCCTCCGAAGGAGACGAAGAGCAAGATGTCGCCGCTCTTAACACGCCCACCCCTTACGACCTCGTCAAGGGCTATAGGGATGGAGCCTGCCGACGTATTACCGTACCTGTCGATATTTATGCAGACCTGCGAATCGGTAAGGCCAAGCCTCTTGGCGACGGCGGTTATTATCCGTTCATTGGCCTGGTGCGGGATAAGTATGGATACGTCTTCGCTCTTTAGCCCGGCGGCCATAAGCGCCTCGTTACAGGCGGCGGCGATGGTCTTAACGGCGAGCTTAAAGGTCTCGCCGCCGTGCATCTGAACGTAAGGGTTTGTATCCTCCCCTGAGTCGGGCTTAAACGGGTTATAGGCGGTAGCTCCGGGAGCAAATAGGCTCCTCCATAAACTTCCGTCGGAGTGGATATTCGATGAGAGGAGCCCCTCCCCTTTATCCGATGACTTCGATAAAACGACGGCCCCGGCTCCGTCTCCGAAGAGGACGCAGGTGGCGCGGTCCTTCCAGTCAACTATACGGCTAAAAATATCTACGCCTACCACGAGCACCTTTTCTGCCGCTCCGGAGACTATGTACTTATCGGCGGTATCGAGGGCGAAGAGAAAGCCCGAGCATGCGGCGGATACGTCGAAGGCAGGCACCGACGGCCTTACCCCGAGCCTCTCCTGAAGGAAACAGGCGGTCGATGGAAAGCTCATATCCGGCGTTACCGTGCCGACTATTATCAGGTCTATGTCATCCGGAGTAAGGCCCGCTGCTTTTATGGCCTCGTTGGCTGCGCCTTCGGAGAGGTCAACTGCCGATTCGTTTACCGATACGCGGCGTTCCTTTATGCCGGTTCGAGTGCTGATCCATTCGTCGCTGGTATCTAAAAACTCCTCCAAGTCGCTATTTGTAAGCACTTTTTCGGGTACAGAGGCCCCTGTGCCTATAATCTTAGAGTGAGTCATAGGTTACTTTACCCTCTTTAGGTCGGGTTTGGTCTCGCTTTTCTTCTTATCAACGCCTAACGAAACGAGATCCTCTTCCAAATGCCTGTTTAGCGCACTCTCGGAGTATCTGGCGGCCTTGTTTATAGCGTTCTTAATCGCATTGGCGTTAGAGCCGCCGTGGCTTATAAT
>JAJCZG010000041.1 GCA_029262475.1 Deltaproteobacteria bacterium | reverse complement strand
CACGGGGTTATTCTTTCGCCTGCGCGAGAGGACCTGTACGACGCGGCGTATCTCTTCGTCCCGCCCTATTACCGGGTCGAGCGAACCTGCGCGCGCGAGTTCTACTAGGTCTCTCGTGTATTTGCTTATCGCCTGGTATTTATCTTCGGGCATCTGGTCGGTAACGCGCGTAGAACCCCTAACCGAACGGAGCGCCTCTATAAGGCGCTCTTTTGTTACGCCCTCTCCTGAGAGTATTTTTGCCGACGGGGTTTTGGGCTCGGAAATTATGGCGAGTAAGATATGTTCGGTGGAGATGAATTCGTCTTTTAAGGCGCGGGCTTCTTTATCGGCTGCTTCGAGGACGCTCTTTAGAAGTGGCGAGATGTAGGCATCGGCGCCTGCGCCCTTTACCTGCGGGAGCTTCGATGTCTCTTCGGTGAGCGCGTCTTTAATGCGCGCCGTATGTACACCGACGCGCTCCAGGATCGGGGAGACTATGCCGCCGTCTTGCGTTAGGAGAGCGAAGAGGAGGTGCTCTGTCGTTACCTCCTGCCTGTCGGAGTCGCGGGCTAAAGTTTCAGCAGAGGCGAGCGCCTCCTGAGATTTTATGGTGAACCTCTCGGGTCTAATCATCGGACCGTCCTCTCTTTAAATTGCCTATAAAAAGTTCGCATCCTCTATATATAATTTAGGTACGAATGGAGGAGTTGTCAAGGTTGGGGGGCTTTCAATTGATCATTGTCGGTTGGTCTGGTAGGATTAATATATTGCAAGAACAGTAAGAGTTGCTATCTGGCCTTTTGTTAGGAGTATATACCAATGTCTGAATGGTTTGTTAAAATAACCGGCAATAAGTCTGACCTTGAAGACCTATCTCATTTATTCAATACTGAGGAATTAAAAATTGTAGAAGAGTCTGATGGATATTATCTGCATTCAAACAAATTTGATTTGTATAAGGAAGCTCGTGAGATTAAAAGCTTTGCCGTAAATTTACTAGAAACATTGACTGGGGTAGCGAGACTAAGTATCCCTGAACTTCAACCACTCAAGCTCGGTGCTCTTGCTAAAGAAAATGCGACTGGAGGTAGGGACTTAAATATAGTAGTTAACGAGACTATTCATATAAGAAGTAGAGTAAGTGGTGACATCACAGTTAATCATAATGGTGTTGAACAAAAACCGAAGACTCCTATAGCAGTAGTGGGCTTTAAGGTAGCCCAAAACGACGAACAGGTTGATCGCGCAATGCGCCTATGGGGGAAAGACCCTAACCACTGGAATAATCATTACAAGATTCTTGAAATAATTATGTCAGATACAGGTAATAATATCTTTAATGATGGGTGGGCCAATAAAAAGAAGGTGGGGCTACTTAAGCGTACAGCAAACAATAGTGAGGCTCTAGGGGATGATGCAGCCCGTCATGCACACAGACGTAATATTCCACCGCCAAAACCAATGACAATTCAAGAGGCACAGCACCTTATAAAAGAATTACTTACAAAATGGATAGAGTCAAAGAGTGATTCTTTATAACGATTACCGCCCCCTACTCACACATCCCGTTCTCTTTGGCTATATTAAAGTTAGCGCATTCGCCGAGCGAGCACGCCGCGCTGAGGTCGGCGCACCCCTTTTCATTCTGGTCCAGTTCTACGAGGTAGAGATAGCCCCTGTTATTTAGCGCTTCGGCGTCCTTTGGTTCAAGCTCTATTACCTTTGTGAAATCCTTAACCGCTCCGTTAAAGATACGCGCGCCCTTTAGCGCCACGCCGCGCTGGAAGTAGGCGGACTTGAGCGCTGCGCGCTCGCCTTTATTAACTTCATCCGGCCCTCTCGCCCCGGCTTTATTATCGCCTGGCTCTTGCGGAGGCTGATACAGAGGGTTCAGTTTAATGGCGCGGGTTAGTGCGCTTACCGCGCCCCTCAAGTCGCCGCCCTTATAGAGCGTCAGGCCGAGGTCGTAATATAACGCGGCACTTTTTAGACCGAGCTCTAAGGCGCGTTTATAATCCGAAAGCGCCCGGTCGAAGAGCCCTTTACGGTGAAACGCTATCCCCCGGTCGTGAAAGACCTCAGCCTTCTCCGGGTAGAGGTTAATGGCGCGCGTATAGTCGGTTAGCGCCCTATTATAGTCGCCCGATTCCCTGTTGGAATTCGCCCGTCCCATTAAGGCCAAAATATCCGTCGGCTTCATCTGTATGAGCTTTGAATAGTCTCCGGCGGCCTGGGTGAACTTGGCGCTCTTGTAATAGACAGAAGCGCGGTTATAGAGGGCGTCCTCGAACCACGGGTCAATACCCAGGGCGTTATCGAGATCGACTACGGCCTTACTGCCCTTATCGAGCTTAAAGTACGCAAGCGCCCGGCCATTTAAGGCAGAGGCGGCTTCGGCACTTTCCGGGTCGAGCTTTAATGCTTTAGAAAAGTCGCGGACTGCCTTCTTATAGTCGCCCGCGCCGTAATAGGCATAGCCCCGGTTAACGCGGGCGGCATTTAATCCCCTGTTGAGCTTTAACGCCTCCGTAAAGTCGGCTATGGCCTTACCGAACTCGCCCTTACTCAGATATCCGTAACCCCGCTTGTTTAGAGCTACTTCACTCAGGTCCAGCGCTTCCGTAGCGGCTACTTCTCCAACTGCCGCCACAGCCGCACCGGTAAAGACGGGGAAGGTAAAAGGAAATGTCAAAATGATGATGATTATTATTAAAAGGTATCTTTTATTTATAAATGACAAAATAAAACCCTCCGTAGGTTACGAGTAGTAATAGGCGGGTAAAGAGTGCCCACCTATTACAGGGTATAACCGGCGAAGGGTTCTGTCAAGAAAGAGGTGAGCTCAAGGGGGGTGCGCGCGTTACGAACCCTTTTTAATCTTCGCCTTCCTTACGGCATGGCCGCGCTTGTAGATATTCCTGGCGCTCTTAAATTCAAGCAAGGGAAGGTTATCGGTATTTACGCGCGTTATCGTCACGGGCAGCTTGTCTTCGGGGCCGAGCATCCTGGCCGGGTGGGAGAGGATGCTAAAGATCCTGGCTGTATCGACATTCGGTAGCCCGCGCCTAATCTCCTTAAGTGTCACGGGGTTACTCATGATGCCGGCGATATAGTCGTGGTCCGGCAAGATCATCTCGTTTGAGGCGAGTATTATGGAGTCGGCGTTATTGGTCCAGTAGCCGACGTATTTGAACTTCTCCTTTATGGTATAAAGTATCAAGTCCATATCTTCCGGCTCCATCTCGTAGGCGGGTATCCACTGGCAGAGCACGCCGCCGGGGGTAAGGCGAGAGGCGGCTATATCGTAGAACTCTGTCGTAAAGAGCTGTGAAACTCCGGATACCCAGATATTTGGCGGCTCGGAGATTATTACGTCGTACTCCGTGTGCGTGTTTTCAAGGTAATGGCGTCCATCCTCGTTAAAGACCCTCACCCTCGGGTCACTTAGGGCGTTGTTATTATATGGCGCAAAATAGCTCGCCGCGACTTCGCTTACGAGCGGGTCAATTTCAATCGAGTCTATAATCTCCACCCCCGGGTGGCTCGCTACGGCCCCGGTCGTTATGCCGCTCCCGAGCCCGATATTAAGGACTGTCCGTGCGTTCTTCTTAAAGAAGAGCGGGAGATGGCCGAGGAGCTCCTGGGTCTGCATGTCGCTCCGCGTGGTGGAGGCGTCCACCTTGCCGTTATTAAGGAGTACGAGGGCGTTTAGGTACGGGTCAATGTGGACGCTAACCTCACCGTATAAACCCTGCTTGGCGTATATTATTTTAATCTTATCGCGCGCGCGCCTGTAATCCTCCATCGACTTAAAGCGCACTCCGTTATAGTAGACCGAGACGTGCTGCGACGGCCCTCCGTATGAAGCCGCTCCTGAGGCGAGGAATATTATTGTAACGATGGACAGGGCCGCGTAGTGGAGCCTCTTCGGGTGGGCGATGAAGAGGAAGGCGGAGCCGATGGTTACGTAAATGCCTGCGGCCAGCACCGCCGAGCCCTCAACCCCTATAAGCGGGATAAGGATAAAGCCAGCGAGAAAGGCCCCGGCTATACCGCCTGCGGTATTTATGGAAAAAACCATGCCGGTGTCGCGCGAGCGCCTCCCGGCGGAGCTTGAAAAGATCTTTACCGCCAGCGGGAAGTTAGCTCCCATGAGTGAGGTCGGCACGAGGAGCAGAGCGAAGGTTACGAGGAAAATGAGCCCCTGGAATAGATAGAACTCTCCGGTTGCGTGGAAGAGATAGAAGTAAAGTACCTCGAAGATATCACCGGTCTGTATGACGAGGAAAGAGATACCGGCGATAAAAAAGCAGATATATGAGAATAAGAGTTTAGGGTTCTTAATCCTCTCGAAGTAGCGGCGTATAATTAAACTCCCGACACTTAGACCCATAAGGAAGGCCGCTACTACCATAGAGAAGGCGTATATGCCCGAGCCGAGTATGATGTGAAAGTACCTCGACCACGTCACCTCGAGTACCAGCGCCGATAGGCCCGTAAGAAAGAGCGACGCGAGGATAAAGCACCTGAGCGCGGTCGATGCCTCGGGCTCCGCCGCTTCACTCCTCTTCGGGCTAAATACCTTCTCCTCGGGTACGGCCTTTACCTCACTGCCGCCACCACGGCTTGCGAGCACCAGCGCCCCCAGGAGGATGAAGATAAGGCCTGAGCCGACGGCGGTTAGCTTAAGACCTGCAACAGGAACGAGGAAGAAGCCGCAAAGGAGCGCGCCTATTGCGGCCCCGAGGGTATCCATAAAGTATATTGATGCGATATCCTGGCCGAGCCTTGAGAACTCCCTCGAATAAAGGTGGCTAACGATAGGAAACATCGAGCCGATGACTGTCGTAGGAAATATAAGAACTATAAAGCAGAAGGCGAACTTTACGAGGTTAAGGAGGGTTGAGCTATCCGTAATCTCCGTAAAGAAGTGGAACGGGTAATTAAGGAGCCCGAAGATGTATATGCTAAGTAGGCAGTATATGCCGAGAGCGATGAGCGCCAGGCCGGAAAACCGCGTCTTATTCTCTATGGAGCCTATAAACCTGCCGCCGAGATAGCCGCCAAGGGCAATTCCCGAGAGAAAGACCGTAAGGATAGTCGATATCGATAGGGCCGTGGTGCCGAAGACGAGCATGATGCTCCTCATCCAGACGACCTGGTATATGAGCGAAAGGAAGTTGATTAAAAAGATAACTACAAGCAATAAAGCCGAAATATTTCTTTGCACCACTATGAGTTCTCCTTCTCTTTAA
>JAJCZG010000040.1 GCA_029262475.1 Deltaproteobacteria bacterium | reverse complement strand
CGCTAACACCGTACCCATAGCCACTAAGTTCGACGGGAATGGTAGTTCCAGTGCCTTGGCGGCACCACGATAAGTAGACATAGCTGCCTGAGCACCGGCAATCAACTGCTGTGCCTTAAATGCCTTCTTCTCCGAAAGTATTCCTAACTCTCCGAACGACTGAGTTAAAGACAGGCCGCTCGACAATGATGAGCTTAGGAGTGCCATGCGCTCCGATGAACCTTGACGCTCAATAGCTACGCGTGATTGTGCTATTTGTCTATCAATATTCTTCTGCGTAGCCCCTGCTGAAATAAGGAACTGTATCTTCCGGTTTTCATTCTCGACTAAGAGGTCGAACTCCTCTTGCATCGCCGTTTTCTTATAATCTTCGTCTTCTGAGAAAGAATTCACATCTCCGAAAAGTTCGACATACTCCTTATCCCTTGCAGTCGCTTCTTTAAGCGCGAACTCCTTATCTATCCGAGCCTGAAGAAGCTCTTCGTAGCGCTCCATCTGATCCATAGAAGCTCCAAGTGCCTCGACGCGTAAGAGCTCTATCTCCATAAGATCCAAAGACGAAGCACCCAGGCGCTCGTTGGCAAGGGTTGTACGGTTTATCAGGTCCTCTATCTTCTGCTGCTCTAGCGTGAATCTGTCAGCTCCTCCGTCGTTACCAGTTGGAGCACTCTTCTTTTCTGCGGCTTCCTGTATCTCTTTATTGACCTTAGCGATTTGCTTCTTTACAACAACTATTTCTTGGAGTCTAACTATCTCATCGTTAAGGTATTGAGCTTTAGCGATAAACCCAGCGTCATTGTTAAACACGCCACCTGCGTTGTAAGCGGCAAGCTCTTCAAGCTTCCCAAGAAGGACCTCCATAGGGTCGTTGGTACCTGATATCCCCTGCTCCCAGCGCTTCAGATCGTTTACAATACCCTCTCTCCATAGACTTATCTTCGCAGCTATAATGCCGAGGCCCGCACCCATAGCGTAAAACCCCTCGCCAACACTCTTCGCCCATCCTCCTAGCAACCTGAGTGTTGGCATGGCCTCGTCGGTGGCTTCTTTGATATCTGTAACGGCATCTCTTACGTCCTTCGCCCATACATCTATCTGTCCCTCTTCCCTGAGACGTATAAGCCCCTCTACCCCCTCGCCTATCCACTCGTTAAAGACCGGTATCAGCTCAAGGCCTATGGTCTGCTTGACTCCCGAAAGCCCCAGTTTAAGGCGGTCCATCTCGTCGTTATAGTCCGAAGCGGCCTCTGCGGCGTCTTTCGTCCAGACTATCCCAAGGGCGCGAGCCGTCTTCCTCATCTCCTCGAAGGCCCTCTCCGTCTCACTGGCTGAATCCCCTAGAAGCTGGAGGATACTCACGCCCTCGGAGTCGAAGAACTTCATCGCAAGGCGCACGCGCTCGCTCTGGTTTGATACTCCGGAAAGGGCCATGGCTATCGCCTCGAACTGATCTTCGGGGGCCAGGCTTATAAGGCGCTCCGCATCGAGGCCGAGCTCCTTGATAGCGGCCTTCGCCTCGCCGGTGCCATTGGCGGCCTCTGCAAGGCGGCGGGTCATCCTCTGGATACCCATTGAGAATGAGCTGAAGGCTACGCCGGACTGGTCTGCTATGAAACGGAGTTCTGAAAGGTCTTCGATACCAATACCAAGGCGGTCGTGAAGGTCCGCCAGTTCATCACCGGCATCGGCTGTTGATTCGGCTATGGCATAAAGTGCACCACCGGTGGCCACTGCTGCGGCCGTAAGCCCGAGAAAGAGATTACGGACGCCGGGAAGTTCGCGCCTTACGCGGTCGCCAAAACGCTTGACGTTGTTGTCGAGCTTGTCGAGCTCCTTAAGAGCGCTTCGGGTAGTAGGGGTAAAAAGGTCTTCCCCAACAATCCTCATCCCTAAATCATCACGCGTAGCGGTCATTGCTTCACCTTACGGGCTAATTCTACTTTATAGATATCGTACGCATCGACAAGCCAGGGCGGCTGGTCGCCCCACTCGCCCGGCCATAAGAGCCTGTTGGTCTCATGGACCCTATAGACGAGACGTATGATCTCTTTCGTCTCTGCGGTTATATAACTTACAGGGCATTCGTAAAATCTTAGATCACCAAGCCGCCATACTTTCTCGGCCTTTGTACGCCTTATCTCTGACTTTAAGGGCTCGTCATAATTACTAAGTGCCCTGAGACTATCTGACAAACCCAGGCGGTTAAAACAGTTGCGGGTTGTCTTATCTCTCTTTGTGCAGGTCTCACACTTGAACGGGACTCCGGCCTCTGTTTGAGCCAGGGCGTTCCACCGGAACCCCGCGATTAGTTTTTTACCTGCCCCTCGCTGAGCATTACGGAACTGAGTTGGGCCCTTAGAAGCTCAGCCATCAGGGCGTCGTCTGCTGTCTCGTAGAATACTTCAAGGTCCGTATTCTCCTCACCGTCAAGGATATAGTTATCTACACCTTCGGCAAAATCGAGGAAGTGTTTCTTTTGAAGCTCCCTGGCAAGTCTATTCCTCTCCGCTGAAGACTCAACCTCGGAAAGCTGCTCGGTAAGATACAACCTGAAGTCTTGAGCAGCGCTGTGGGAGATATGCCGAGTTCTGAATATAAGAGGCTTGTCGCTCTTACGGTTGCCCCCGTATACGGGCTTGTAATCTATTACTACGTTCTTGCTGAATGCGATTATCGCCATCTTTTCTCCTTATGCCGCGCTGACGGTGTTCTTAAGCATCGTCATTATCTGGTGTAGTGTGGTAGCGCTCACAAGCCCCTCGTATGTCAGAGTGGCTTTAGCGTTCGTCTCGTCGCTGAAACTCGGCTCGCCTCCTGTACGTCTTAGCCTTGGCATATCGACATAAAAGGAATGGTTATCGCCAGTACCGGCCTGTACGCCCGTGTCCCAGTGAGCAAAGAGGTTAGTCTCGCTCGCCGCTGCCATCCAGGCATTGAAGTCGTCTACTGAAGAGAAGCCGCTCGCCGGGTCCTCCCAGTCAACGGAGATCTCTACAGAGACCTTGAACTGCCCTCTCATCGTCTTCGTGGGGTAGTCCACACCCTCGGCGCGCATCTCGTCCTTGGTGCCGTTCTCTATCTTAATGGATATCTTCTCTACCTTGATCTGAGTAGCGCTCCCGAACGTAAAGTCCGTATAGTCCGGAGCGACACCTACCCTGGTAATGATCCCGGTGTAGACGGTCATGTTGTTATAGTCGCAGCGCAGGTTCTCGGCGGCGTATGCCGGTGAACCTATCTCGGCGGTGACGGCGGCGCGATACTGGCCGAACATATCGAAGCCGAATTTAAGAGACTGTCCCATCTCCTGCGTAAGATTTATCGCGGAAACCCTGCCCCCTACGAAGGGCCAGTTCTTCATCAGGTCGCCTTCGTTAAGGTTGAAGTTGGCCGTTAAAGCCTTGACGCCAAGCCCCGAAGATCCGAAAGGGTCCGTGGATGGATAAAAGAGCTGGCTATACTGACCCGTAGCGCCGTTCGGAACGAGCACCATACCGCCAAAGAAGTGCTTGAGTACCGTGGCCACCATTCCGCTAACGGTTCCGGCCTCGGTAAAGAAGTCGGTCTCACCGGACCAACTCCACTTTTGCCCCAGCCTCCTTACCGCCGTAGAGCCCTTTATAGAAGCCTCGCCCCTGAAGTCCTTCCGGGGCTGATCGTCGAACTCCATCTTCGGGGGCGTAAAACCGTTTAACGGCATAAAGCCGACAGTGGTGCTCTCCGGCGTCCCCCTGGCGGCCTCTTCGCCGATTGCTACGTAATACTTTTCCTCGCTCATTTGCCTTTACCTCCCCTCTTCGTGGGCGTATCTTTCTCTTTAGGTTCCATCTGCGGTACCTGTCTACCGTCCAGAAGTCCTGACTTCTCGCCGTCAGGATCGTCCTCTTCTGCGGCCTTGGCCTCCTCAAGCGCCTTAGCCTCTTCCTCTGCGGCCTTCCTCTCGTCCGCCTTGGAGATTACCTCCTTTGTATATCTTGCTAAACGGCAGCCCACGAGCTCCCTGGCGACGTTCTCAGGTATCTCCCGGCATTCGCCGGCCTCGAAATTACTGATATCGGCCCGGTGCCCCGTACCGTTGAACCAAACCTTTACCTTCTTCATGTCCCCTCCTAATGCCTGTAAATAATAGCTAACGGGTAAGAGACCGCCGATACAGGGGCCTCGTAATCTACTTCCGGTTCGCCGTGGTCAACCCTTCTGACGAGCTTTGATATACTAAGGACCCCGACGTTAAGCGAGCTGACCGTGATATCTCCCTCAAAGCGTTTCTCCTGCTCGTCCCTCGAAAGGTCCGGGCTCTTTCTCCTGAACTCAACCCTTATCTCGAAAAACGCCTCGTTATATTCCGGCCTCTCCCCCTGGGTCTTTCCGAAGTCCTCTCCCAGGTAGTAGAGGCGGCATACATCCGCGCCCCCCGAAAGATCCTCAATCACATAACCCAGCCCCGTTAAGATTGTCTTTATATTCTCGGTTATGGCCCAAATCGTACTTAAGCTTCCCGGTAACGATTCGCCGAACCAACCGGCGGTAGCAAGAGAGCTTAGGTCGTCATCAAACCAGCCGCCGGTAAATATCCCCACGTCACACCTGCCTGTACCTCACTTCAATATCGTGAAAGACCCTCGATACCGGGGCCGAATACTCAACCCTCGATCTCTGGTCTACCCTGCCTACGAGCTTCGAAGCGCTAAGGGCCCCGACGTTAAGAACCGCTACGCTTACGTTATCCCTCACCATATGGGTCCAGTACTGCTGCTTGTCCCTCGATAGATCCGGTGAAGACTCCCTGAACTCAATCTCAAGCTTGATATTGATGGTGCTCCTGCCGGGCTTCTCGCCGTGGTCGTACTCCGCGTCGTCGCTCGGATACTTGAGCTTTACCAGTGGTGCTGCGCCTGTAGGCTCGCTTGATGCGTCTTCAAGGCTTAACCCTATGCTGGTAAGTATCGCCTCCAGATTCGTCGTTATCGCCTGTACGGTCTCGTAGTTACCCATAGCCTAGAGCTTGTTAAGGGTTAACGTCGTTGTGCCTGCCGGGCCCACCTCTACGGTCCTTACCTCGTAAGTTACCCCGGCAATAAGCAGGGTGTCCTTGTGCCCCGCGCCAGGCACGTCCGAAGTCTTGCAGAGCGCCGTTGCCGCCTCGTTATCCGGGGCCTCGCTGTAAGCGTCGAAGCCGACATTCTCCGGGTCGAAGATAACCGTTATCGCCACCGGAGCCCCGCCGCTAGGGGTATACGTGACCGCCTGTCCGAACTCGCTTGCATCGAAGAAGATGGACAGGTCCGCCGTTATGTCATCGGCGAGCGTCATCAGTCGTTATCTCTGGACTCTATTACTGCATTCACCGCGTCGAGCACACCCTTACGATTCTCACCGGCCTCTTCGAGTTCGATGACCTTTAGAAGGTCGTCGTCACTGAGATTCGGAAGTTCCTTCTTGACCTCCCCGACGTTGCCTTCGAGAAGAAGCTCAAGAGGATCTTTATCGGGATCGTCTGGCTCTTTCTTCCCCTCCTCCTCGATAAGACTCAAGAGAGTCTTGTTTACCTCGCCTTCGTAGCCGACCATCTCACCGTGCTTAAACTGGACGGTATTGACGATCTTATAACGCCCCTTACCAAGGTCTTCGAGATTATGAGCCCTGGCACCGTACTGCTCTTCGGAGAGTTCCAGAACTCCATCAGAGAAGTTAACGGAAGGGCCGACCACACTATAGTTAGGCATCTATCTACCTCCGGATTAAAGACCCGGGGGCGGTTATCCGCCCCGAGTATTAGTTAAGGTTAATTGAAGGTCGTAAGAACGCCGTGCTGCCAGTAGCCCAATGCCACATTACGGCTGGCCGACACACCGTAATGGTGCTTCTTTTCGTTAAACTCCAGCTCGGAGCCTTCCGCTATGGCATCCAACCTTACCGCTTCCTCCTCCTGACGGATGAAGGGCTTGGTATTACCGTCCGCACGGAAGAGAGCGAACTTCGTCGTCCATGGCAGACGCGAGTTGACATCAAGCTCGAAACTGAAGCCACCTATATTGGTGATGGTGTTTGTTCTGGAACCGTTGGAATCGACGATCACAGGGTTCTTAAGAGCTGCCGCCGCAGAGGCCATGAACGAAACGGGGACCATCACCCTGAATAAGCTGGCTCCCTCGTTCATGGGTTCGCCCACGTCGTCCTTGAACTTAAGTATCTGTTCTACTGCCTTGAGAACAGCCGTCTCGAACTCCGCCGATGTAGGTGCCGTCGTCGTAACAACATTACTCGTTATGTCGTTAGACTGCACACCGGAATCACCCTCACTATGATCGGTGTCGAAGAAGAACTGACCGTCATAACATACGGTAGACTCGGCATTAGCTATCAGGGTTGACAGGAGTTTCGCCCAATGTGCGTTGGTCCTATCCGCCATCTCCCTGATCCTTACAAGGATCTGACCGGTCTTATCTCTGCGAAGCTCTTTGATGAGCACTTCCATTGTCGCCTCAAAGTCGAGATTCGTCACAACGATACCGTTCTCACGGAACCCTTTTGCCTGGCGGCCACCGGCCCACTCCCTCATTACGGGAGACATGCCGAGCCACTTATACTCTTCCGAACCCTGATTCGATTGAAAGAGCATCGAAAGTGCTGCGATCCACTCAGCACCAAGAGCCTGAGCCAGCCTGTTGTAAAATTCGCCGATTATAGCCCGGCTGGAAAGTCCTTCTGCACCCATTGTAATTCCCCCCTTAAGATTATTAAATTATGACCTAATGATTACGGCCTGATTGTTAGATTGAACGATTCTGGGCGGCCTCGAAATAGACCACACAGGTCGTGCCGGATTCGTACCTTACGATCTTACCTATCGCCGAATTACCGACAGAAGTAAGGGTAAAGGTATCGTCGTCGGATGCGTAGACCGCAGTCCCCACGTCGCCAACTCCAGTAACCCCGACAACCGGGACTATGACCTTGCCGCGCTCACGTACGCGAACCTTCTTGTCGCCTGCTGCCCCGGTTGAGTTATCAACCTTCCTCTCGGCGAAGCCTAGAAAAGGATCTGCCGCAACGAGCGGCCTTGCGTAACCACTGGCATTATCGCCAAGCGCCGCGCCTTCGTAGATAATATCCGCCGCTATGACGGGAAGCTCACCTATGTCGCCCAGCTCGTATGCCCTGGCCGAATCTTTTGCCAAAGTAGCCATCTCTATATCCTCCTCAAATTAAGGTTGATGTATCTATTTTTTCAGTTCTATTTGACGGTTGCTACTTCTGTCCGAGAATGCGAGCGCTGCCGGACTCCTTAGCAGCCAGAAACGACTTGTATGAGTCGAAGTTATTCATGAACTCGGCCCGAAGCTTGGAGTCCTTATCCCATGTAGCCTTGGCGCGCTCTTCAAGCGGCTGCGTAGAGTCACCCTCCGAGCCC
>JAJCZG010000039.1 GCA_029262475.1 Deltaproteobacteria bacterium | reverse complement strand
TTTTAGTTTGTAAATTCACTACTTATATGATAGAAAAATAGAGTTAAGTAGTAAGCTCCAGGAGCCATAATCCACTTAAATATTCAGGAATTCTTGATGTCGAAAGAGAAGTACGATCACGGGGAAATAGAAGAGCGCTGGCAAAAGGTCTGGAAAGATACGTCAGCCTTTAAGGCCGATAAGCGCACCGATAAGGATAAGTACTACGTCCTTGAGATGTTCCCTTACCCTTCGGGTAAGATACATATGGGACACGTTAGGAACTATTCAATCGGCGACGTGCTCGCCCGCTACCTTAAGATGAAGGGCAAAAACGTCCTCCATCCGATGGGATGGGACTCCTTCGGCCTTCCGGCGGAGAATGCCGCCAAGGAGCGCGGTATACACCCGGCGGGGTGGACACATGACAATATCGCCAAGATGCGCACCCAGCTCCAGCGCCTTGGCCTCGGCTACGACTGGGATAGAGAGATTGCCACATGCACTCCGGAGTACTACCGCTGGAGCCAGTGGTTCTTCCTTAAATTCCTCGAAAAGGGGCTCGCATATAAGAAGCGTTCGGGTGTTAACTGGTGCCCGGACTGCGAGACGGTTCTGGCCAACGAACAGGTCGAGGACGGGCTCTGCTGGAGGTGCTCGTCACTGGTAGAGGACCGCGAGCTCGACCAGTGGTTCTTTAAGATAACCGAATACGCCGACGAACTCCTCGACTTTACCGGTAAGCTTGCGGGCTGGCCCGAGATGGTCCTCGCCGCGCAGCGTAACTGGATAGGCCGGAGCACGGG
Organism: Deltaproteobacteria bacterium; assembly: GCA_029262475.1. Lineage (GTDB taxonomy): Bacteria > Desulfobacterota > GWC2-55-46 > GWC2-55-46 > JAJCZF01 > JAJCZG01. The sequence goes on along the minus strand of JAJCZG010000039.1, from coordinate 30,625 downwards.
CGCGAGCGTGCGCTTCCCCATAGAGGGAAGTAAAGGCAACTCAATAGAAATTTTTACGACCAGGCCCGATACCCTCTACGGCGTAACATTCATGAGCCTAGCTCCTGAGCACCCGCTCGTCGGCGAGCTCACTACCACGGAGAATACCGCGAAGGTAAACGCATTCGTAGAGAAGGTAAAGCGAGAGAAGGCGGTAAAAGACCCCGGAGAACTCGATAAAGAAGGTGTCTTTACCGGGGCTTACACCCTAAACCCTCTTTCCGGAGACCGCGTCCCGGTCTATGTGGCTAACTTCGTCCTGATGGGTTACGGCACCGAGGCCGTCATGGCCGTTCCGGCCCATGACGAACGCGATTTCGACTTCGCCAGGGAATACGAGCTGCCGATAAAGGTCGTCATAAATCCGGTAGGCGACCAGCTCGACCCGGAGACGATGGATGGCGCATATACGGGTGAGGGCGTAATGGTAAACTCCGGCCCCTTTGACGGAGATGCGAGTGGCGAGGCCAAGGCTTCGATAACTTCATTTCTGGCTAAAAAGGGGGTAGGTAAAGAGGATGTAAATTACCGGCTTCGGGACTGGGGCATTTCTCGCCAGCGCTACTGGGGCTGCCCCATACCGATTATATACTGCGACACTTGCGGTACCGTGCCGGTGCCGGAGAGTGAGCTTCCGGTGATACTCCCCGAGGACGTTGACTTTAAGGCTAGTGGGGTCTCTCCGCTTGAGACGGCTAAAGGATTCGTCGAGACCGTTTGCCCCAAGTGCGGGGGGGCAGCGCGCCGCGAGACCGATACGATGGATACATTCGTTGACTCGTCATGGTATTTCCTCCGTTACTGCTCGCCACATGATGAAACTCTGCCGTTTTCAAAGGAAGAGACCTCGCACTGGATGCCGGTGGACCAGTATGTCGGCGGCATTGAGCATGCCGTAATGCACCTCCTCTACGCCAGGTTCTTTACAAAGGCCGCAAGAGACATGGGGTTAATAGACTTCGATGAACCCTTTAAAAAACTCCTTACTCAGGGCATGGTCTGTAAGGAGACGACCCGTTGCCCGGAGCACGGCTTCCTCTCGCCTGAAGAGGTTACAGGCGGTAAATGCTCTACCTGCTCGGCAACGGTCGAGGTCGGCAGGGTCGAGAAGATGAGCAAATCAAAGAAGAACGTCGTAGACCCGGACGGCATCATTAAGCGCTACGGCGCGGATACCACAAGGTTGTTTTCACTATTCGCCGCCCCTCCCGTTAAAGACCTCGATTGGAGCGAAGAAGGGGTCGAGGGCTCGTCACGGTTTTTAGGCAGGGTCTGGAGGCTTGTAACCGGTAACCTGGAGGCTATCTCTGCTGCGCCGAGTGCTTGCAACTGGGCTAATATAAGCGATAGTGATAAGGACGTCCGCAGGAAGACGCACGAGACGATAAAGAAGGTGACTTCCGACATTGAGAACCGTTACCAGTACAATACGGCGATAAGCGCCATCATGGAGCTTGTAAATACCCTTTATCTCTATACGGGTTCGGGCGACGCATTTAAAGACAGGAATTCAAGCGCCGTCTTCAGGGAAGCGGTCTCTAGTATGATACTTCTTCTCTCCCCCTTCGCCCCGCATATATCCGAAGAGCTCTGGTTGCGCGTCGGCGGCGAGGGGATGGTCTCTACCGCGCCCTGGCCGGGCTTCGACCCGGAGGCTCTTAAGAAGGACGCGTTGCTCCTTATCGTTCAGATAAACGGAAAGCTCAGAAGCAAGTTAAGTATACCGGTAGGCGCATCAAAGGAAGAGGTGGAGGCGGCGGCTATGGCCGATGAGAAGATAAAGGATTGGCTCGAAGGTAAAACCCTCAGGAAGTTTATTTATATTCCCGGCAGGCTCGTAAATCTGGTGATCTCATGAAGATATTTGAAATTTGTAAAACGAAATATACCGCCTCCCCATTGGCCCTTCTTCTAATTGTCTTCCTGGTCTCTCTCGCCATATCGGGATGCGGCTACCACGTATCTGGCGGCAGGGCGGGAAGTGGCGGCGAGGGCGGCGGCAAGCTCCCCGGAGGCGCAAAGACGCTAAGCATTCCTTATTTCGTAAATAACACCGCCAGGGCCGGTGTTGAGGCGATAATCACAGACGCGATGGTAATGGAGTTTAAAAACATCGCCGAGATTACCGACTCCGACCCGGAGGCGCGCATAGAAGGCGTAGTGACGCGCTACGAGCTTACGCCGGTGGCCTTTACGAGTACCGACATAGTCCAGACCTATCGCCTGTATATTACCCTTTCCGTGACGCTTGTTAGTGCCGCCGACTCATCTATCCTTTGGAGGGAGCGCTCTATTACGGACTCTGAGGATTATAATGTTGATATAAATAATATATCGGCGACCAAGGATGCCGAAAGGCAGGCTTTTAAAAATATGAGTTTTGATACGGCGCGCATCATTAAGGAGCGGATGCTGGAGGGTTTTTAACCTTACTAAGTCAACTACACCCTTTTGAGACAGGTCGATGGTTACTGAAGATATAAAACCGGTATATTATTATTACGGGGCCGAGGACCTGCTTGTGGAAGAGGCCGCAGCCTCTTTAAAGAAGAGCGTCCTTACAGGCGTCCTGGACGAATTAAATTCCAATACCTACTACGGCTCTTCTCTCGACGCAGCCTCCCTCACGGGCGAGGCGCTTACGCTTCCGGCAATGGCGCCCATGCGTTTTATACTGGTGAAAGAGGCCGAATCACTGAAGGCCGCCGAGCTTAAAGCTCTAGTCGCGTATATCGAAGACCCATCCCCTACTACCTGTCTCGTCTTTACCGCAAATACAAAGAAGGTGGACGAACGAGGCGCGTTCTTTAAGGTCATGAAGGCCAAATGGGTGCTTCGCCGCTTTAACGCCGCTTCGGTAAGGGATATAAAGGTCTTCATAGAGAAGGAGGCCGCGAGTTCGGGGAAGACTATCTCCGGGGCGGCATCGGAGCGGCTCGCCGCCATATCCGGAAAGAGCCTCAGGGATATACGCGGAGAGCTTGTAAAAATTATTCTCTTTACCGGTGAAAGGGGAGAGATAGGGGTCGAGGATGTCGAGAGCGCCGGTGTTGACGTAAAAGAGGAGACGGTATTCGGCCTATGCGACGCCATAACCGCCAGAGATCTCTCTACGGCGATGAAGATCCTCGGTAAACTCTCCTCGGAGCCTGCCCCAATGGTCCTTGGCGCAATCGCCAGACAGTTCAGGGCCCTTCTTTCTCTTAAATCCCTCCAGCGCTCCGGCGTGCCAAGGGCCAAGTTTGCCCCGTTAGCCGGTATTGCGCCATTTCTCCTCGAAGGCTACCTGAAGAGCACGGCGCGCTTTACCGAGGCCGAGCTTCGCTCTGCCTTTAGAAAGTTAAGGGAGGCGGATCTTAGCGTGAAGAGCAGCGGCATACCCGGTGGGCTAATCGTTACACGGCTCGTCATAGACCTATGCTGCGGGTCTTCATGGAAAAAAGGCGTTTTCACTCATAAGGGCGCGCGTTTTGGGTAAATGCAGGTTTCGGTGATGGCGTAGGCGGCGGGGCGGCGGGGTCGTAAACTTACAAAGCCCACTATACCAGAGGTATAGTGGGCTGTATAGTGAACTAGTTGGTGACGCAGAGAGCACAAGCCGCCGGAGATATACAGAGGCGGCGCAGGTTACTTGGATGCTACGGCGTTTACTGCAGTCGTAAGGCGAGAAATCTTCCTTGCGGCGTTATTTCTATGAAGAACGCCCTTGCTTACGGCCCCGTCTAACGAGGAGATGGCTATCTTCAGTGTCGCGCTTGCCTTATCGGCGTCGCCGCCTGAGACGGCTTCCCGGACATTTCTGGTAGTTGTCTTGATAGCTGATTTTACAGATGTGTTTCTGAGTCTTCTTTTTTCGCTCTGTCTGTGTCTCTTTAGAGCTGAACTGTGATTAGCCAATTTGTTTCCTCCATGTAGTAAATATAAGAGAAGATTTTATGTCTTCCCGGCGTAAAAGTCAAGTTTTTTTGACCTCTTTCATGCTCAACGGAAGAAAATCTTCTTTTTTATCCATTTGGATATATAATAAGAGCCTTTGATTAGGGTCTAAAAAACCCTCTTCTTTGGATAAAAGTTCTTCAAGGTTAACCGTCTTACTAGAGGTTTATGTCAGATAAAGAAGGTAAAATTGCAGGCGCCGCGTCGGTCGTGGGGGGGGCGACACTTCTAAGCCGTATCTTCGGTTACGTAAGGGATATGTCTATAGCCTACCTCCTCGGGGCCGGTGCCTTTGCGGACGCCTTCTTCGTCGCCTTTAGAATTGCCAACCTCTTAAGGCGTCTGGTGGGGGAGGGGGCTCTCACATCCTCCTTCGTGCCAATCTTTACCGAACTCCTCACCCAAAAGGGCCCGGAAGCGGCAGCGAGGCTTGCCTCACGGGTATTTACGCTCTTTTTTCTCATACTTGTCGCACTTACGATTCTAGGAGTGATCTTTTCACCCGAGATTGCGGCCTTTCTCTCTCCTGGCTTTACCGCTGACGCAGATAAATTCTCCCTTACCGTAACGCTTACACGCCTTATGTTCCCGTATATGTTATTTATCGGGCTAGTGGCGATTGCAATGGGGGTTCTTAATTCTCTGAGGCATTTTGCCGCCCCGGCCCTCTCGCCGGTCCTCTTTAATGTTTCAATTATAATCTGCGCGGCCCTGCTTGCCCCGGCTCTTGACGTCCCGGCATATGCCCTCGCAGTAGGGGTGCTCCTTGGCGGGGTGTTGCAGCTAGCCTTACAACTTCCCTTTCTTAAGAAGGCTAATATGTTTCCGAGGCCGGACTTTTCATTCGGCGACCCGGCGATTAGAAAGATATTCGCGCTCATGGGGCCTGCGGCCATAGGGGTCGGGGTCTACCAGCTTAATATCATCGTAACGCTTCGCTTCGCCTCAACGCTGCCCGAAGGGAGTGTCTCATACCTGTACTATGCGACACGCCTGATGGAGCTTCCGCTTGGCGTATTCGGAGTGGCCGTATCGACCGCTATACTTCCGAGCTTATCTGAGTACGTGTCAAAGCAGGAGTGGGATTCATTCTCCGAGTCACTATCATTTGCTATAAGGGTTGTAAATTACGTCATAGTCCCGGCGATGTTTGCGATATTCATACTCGGCGGCCCGATAGTGGACGTGCTTTTCCTCAGAGGCGAGTTCACGGCGGAGGCCGCAGCCGGCTCAACCTACGCCCTCTATTTCTATGCCATAGGGCTCGTTCCGGTGGCTGTCTCCAGGGTGCTGGTATCGGTCTTCTACTCGCTAAAAGATACCAGGACGCCGCTCGTCTCTGCCTTCATCTCATTTATCTGTAATATCGTCCTCTGCTATCTGCTGATAGGCCCTTTGAAGCACGGGGGGCTGGCTCTGGCGACATCAATTTCCTCACTCCTTAATGCCGTAGTCCTTGTTGCGGTCCTCAGGAGAAAGACCGGTAGAATCGGCGGCACGGCAATTTTAATTTCATCAATACGAAGCATAGTCGCGGCTTTAATTATGAGTGTGATCTTGATTCTTATGCTTAACTTTTTCGACTGGCAAAGTATCTCATTTTTGCCGAGAGTCATCCTTTTGACGGCCCTTATTTTTGTTGGCCTCACAAGCTATATCACGACAACATATCTCCTGAAGAGTAAGGAATTATTAGTACTTAAGGGGGTTTTCATTAGGAAAAAAGTATAGCTTTCCGGCTTCCGGTAGATTCAATACCGGAAACTTGATAGATAAGATAAGGTGTTGTTTTTTAAAGATAAATTGCTGATTAAAAAATATGCAGATTACAGTGGGACTTTGCTTTCACTTGCGCAAAGGATCTTTTTAGACAAGGTTCTTAACAGGTTTTCAACAGTAGTTGGGGGTAATAGGGCTAAGGGCTTAATATCTCTTGTTTTCTTTCTTCACGCTTGGCCTCCTTCCAGAGCGATTCCATCTCCTCAATCGACGCATCGCTTAGTTCACAGCCGGTTTCACCGAGCTTCTTTTCTATATAATGAAATCTCCTGATAAATTTGATCGTGGTTTTTCTAAGCGCCTCCTCCGGGTCTACCTTCACGAACCTGCCGACGTTTACAACCGAGAAAAGAAGGTCTCCCAGCTCCTCTTCGACCGAAGCGCTGTCTCCAGCAATAAGGGCCTCCTTGAACTCGCCGAGCTCTTCTGAGACCTTATCGAGAACCCCCTCTACGCTCTTCCAGTCAAAGCCTGTTCTGGAGGCTTTTTTACTCACCTTGTGCGCCCTCATAAGCGCCGGGAAGTGCTCCGGGATATCCGAGAGGTAGCCGCCCTTTGTCCCGGCCTTCTTCTTCTCTTCGTCTTTGATCTGTACCCAGTTTTTAACTACCTCGTCTGCGGTCTCGGCGACTGTATCTTCGAAGACATGCGGGTGCCTTCTGACCATCTTCTCAATTGAACCGGATATAACATCTGCAATATCGAAGTGACCGTCTTCTTTTGCAAGGCGGCAGAGGAATATTATCTGAAAGAGGAGGTCTCCGAGTTCTTCCTTTAGATCATCAGGGGTGCCGATGTCTATGGCGGAGACTACTTCGTATGCCTCTTCTATGACGTAGGGGACGAGGCTCTTATAGTCCTGTTCCCTGTCCCAGGGGCAGCCCCCTGGCGAGCGCAGGCGGTCCATTATCGCGACGATGGAGTCGAGGTCGCCCTTGAAGTCGTTTTTACTCAACGCGCGGCCTCGTTAAGGGCCTTTTCCTGCTCGGAGAGGCGCTCGGTTAGCTTATCCGAGACATCCTCGGCATCTCCTCTGGCCTTTGAAAGGGTCTTTGAGTAGCCTCTCACCACCTCGGAGGCGCTTTTGCCCCGCTCTTTTGAGCCTTCGCCGCCGTCTTCTCCGGATGAACAGGCCGTTAGTGTAAAGAGAGTGAGCGTAAGTAGAAAGATTATCTTCTTCATAACCGGGATTATACTAGAGAAGTGCCGGTAAATCAACGCCGCTTGCTTATAATGAATATTTACCTGAGGCGCGCGCTCTTTAATTCCCCCTGTTAAGCTCCCGAGTGTTGACCGCCCCTCTTTTATCTGCTAAGTTTTTAATATGGAGTTTTTTTTAATTTTAGAGAAAACCAGCCTCCTTTTCAACTTTAAGGCGTTTTACTCTCGTGGCCTTTAATTATGGATAATATGAAGAACCTGTATAGAGAGATACCCTCGGTGGATGAACTTTTGCGGTGCGACGAGCTAAAGAGGGCCGTAAGCCTCTATTCCGCTCCCTTTGTGGCTGAGGCCGCTAGAATTGTGCTCTCCGGCGTACGGAGCGAGATAAAAAATGGGAGAAGAGATCATGTAGACCGCGTGGAGATTGCTACTGCCGTTGCTCTTTCGGTAGGGGAGGCTACGAAAGCCAATTTTCGCCGTGTAATAAACGCTACAGGCACGGTACTCCACACGAATCTCGGGAGGGCCGTACTCTCCGACGATGCGGCTCTAAACGTGCTGCTCGCTGCCAAGGGGGCGGTAAACCTCGAATACGACCTGAAGGGTGCGAGAAGAGGGGAGCGCGACTCGCATGTAGAGGGGCTTATTAGTGAGCTTACAGGGGCAGAGGCGGCCTGTGTTGTGAACAATAACGCGGCGGCGGTTTTGTTGGCCCTAAATACTCTTGCCGAGGGCAGCGAGGTCGTCGTTTCGCGCGGAGAGCAGATTGAGATAGGCGGTAGCTTCCGTCTGCCCGAGATAATAGAGAAGTCGGGCTGTACCCTTAAAGAGGTCGGCACTACGAACAGGACCCACGTAAGCGACTACACAAGTGCGGTTGGCTCTGAGACCGCGCTCTTTCTTAAGGTGCATACCAGTAATTACCGGGTGGTGGGCTTTGCTTCGGGTGTCTCTATCCCCGAACTATCCAAAGTCGCCACTGAGAAGGGCTTGCCGCTCGTGGAAGACTTAGGGAGCGGCTCGCTCGTTGACCTTGGCATATTCGGGCTTGGCGAGCGTCTCCGGGAGCCGGTGGTAAGGGAGTCGATAGAGGCGGGGGCCGATATAGTGACATTTAGCGGTGATAAGCTCCTCGGCGGCCCGCAGGCTGGCATCATAGCCGGTAAGAAGGAGTTCGTCGATAGAATAAGAAGAAACCCGCTAAAGAGGGCATTGCGGGTAGATAAGCTTACCATAGCGGCGCTCGAAAGCACCTTAATGCTCTACCGAAACCTGGACTCGCTCCCGGAAAAGCTCCCGGCGCTTAGATATCTGACTAGAAATTTAGACGATATAGACGAGACGGCCCGGCGCTCGGCGCTCCTCCTCCGGGATTTGCTTGGGAGCGACTACAGGATAGATGTTGTAGACGGCACTTCACAGGCCGGGAGCGGCTCGCTACCGGCCGATGAGCTCCCAACCAAGCTCATCTCCATAAGCAACGATTATATAAGGGCCGAGGCGATATTCGCTATTTTTCTGGAGAGCGACCCACCGGTGCTCGGACGTATCTGTAACGAAACTTTTCTCCTCGACATGCGGGCGATTGAAGACCCGGATATGGTTGTCCCGAATTTATCAACATAATTTTTTTATTCTGTGGAAAAACTTGGCTAATAGGCTGATAAATCAAATACTGGCAAGGGTTTTTACCCGCTTTCCCTCCTTACTTACGCGGGTAATGGGAAAGAACGGGTACGATCCCGAGGGTTTGAATCTCGACGATATCCCCTGGACGCCTGTTGGTAAGGATGTTGATAAGTCTCGCGTCGCTATAGTTACCACCGCCGGTCTTCACCTGAAAGATCAAACCCCGTTTAATATGCTCGACCCTCTCGGAGACCCGACGTTCAGGGAGATTCCAAGCGATACGCCTTTGGACGATATTCGCATTACCCACGACTACTATGACCATACCGACGCGGAAAAAGATATTAATATCGTCTTCCCTGTTGAGAGGCTAAAAGACGCCGTGGCCTTGGGCGAGGTCGGCTCCGCCTCCCCCCTCCACATATCTTTTATGGGCCATATAGACGGAGCGTACGTAAAGACCCTCTATAACGAAACTGCCCCCCTTGCTGCCGCAAAACTCATTGAAAATGGTACAGAAATTGCATTATTTACACCCGGATGAGGAATATGTAATCGGTCCGTCGGACTGATACAAAGGGTTGTAGAGGAGGCCGGTATACCAACGGTCGGCATTTCGATCATGAGGAAGTTTACCGAGGCCGCAAGGCCCCCGAGGTCGCTTTACCTCAACTGGCCAATGGGACACCCGTTTGGAGAGCCGGGAAACAAAGCCCAGCAGATGAGAATACTCAGAGACGCGCTCTCTGCGTTTCAGGATATAACAGAGCCCGGCACGATAATCGACCTTCCCTACAGGTGGGGGAGGCCGGAGGATACGAGCAGCTTTGAATGCGACTGCGATTAGGCGTTATTACCCCCTATTAAACCTTCTCCTTTGGCCGCAAATCTCCGAAACCACGACAAGACCGTCTTTTAAAGATCAGGTGTTCTTAATTGTTTAGTATATCGGTAAAATGTTATTTCATAGACGAGCCTCTTAGTACCGGTGAAGTTGCCGAGGTCGAGGGGCTTATTACGCCATGCGACGACGACGTAAGCGGCGGCGTCTCGCTAGAGCAGGTCCGTGTGCCCTTCGTCCTGCCTGTGCCCGAGCACGGGGGCGGCTATCAGAAGTCGCCGGGTGAGCTTATCGAATCTGCGAGGGGTAATCTCAGAAATGCCGGGATAGAGGCTGAGAGCGGCTCTCAGGTTATCTGGATAACGCCGAAGGATCTTATCTGGGCAAGTATCTTTCAGACCGCTATCTATAACGAGACCGGGTTCTTTCCGATATCGGTACACAGGTGGAGGGTTGAGGAAGGAGCTATTGTAAAGAAGGGGCTTATTATAAAAGACGGCATGCACGGGGAGCAGCTTAGCCGCGACTGAGGGCGTTTTCTGGTTGCAAAAAAAGTCCTAACGGTAAATTTTTGCCGCTACATGCACTTCCCTTGAAGAGAGCCCGGAGCCGGGGGGCTAAAGTCGCCTTCGTCCCTCACCGTTACCCCAAAACTTAAAAGAACCTCCCGTACCTCTTCGAGGGGAAGACCGATTATATTCGTATACGACCCCTCCGTCCGCTCGATAAGCCTTCGGCCGACACCTTGAACGGCATAGGCCCCGGCCTTATCCATACTCTCTCCGGCTTGAATGTATGACCGTATATCCTCATCCGTAATCGCTTTAAATGTGACGAGGCTTTCGATGGCCCTCTTTACGGCCCTGCCGTCTTCTGCGTCGATTATAGTAAAGGCGGTAATGACCGAGTGGGTCCTACCGCTAAGCTCCCGGAGCATACGGAGCGCGTCCTCTGTGTCTTCGGGTTTACAGAAGATACGCCCGTCTAAGGTCACTACGGTATCCGCGCCTATTACGATGCCGCTCGTCAGGGTTTCGGATACCTTACGAGCCTTCTCTCCGGATAGCCTGAGTGCAAATGTACGCGCAGTCTCTCCGTCTTCTGCAATTTCGGGGATATCGGCGACCGATAGAGTAAATTCAGGCACGATTTCTTTTAGAAGTTCTCTCCGTCTCGGCGACGCGGAGGCGAGTATTATATCAATGGACATGGGCTCGCCTACCTCTTACGCGGTCTGTAGACGTATCTCTCGTCAAGGTAGTAGGTGTAGGGGAGCCCTTCATTCTTCCAGCCGTTAACGGTCCTTAGGCCGCTACGGTCTGTTTCGCCCTCGAAGCTATCGGTAATGAATACCGCGTCCTTAAAGCCGGCCTTGGTAAGGATGGCCGCCGCAGTCTCGGCCCTTACGCCGCTCCTGCAAATTACCGCAAGTCTCACCGTCTCTTTATCGAATCTCTCTTCTACCTCGGAGACGAAATTTTTATTCGCCCTATAGTCCGGGTAAAATACGAGCGGTATATTATGAGCCCCTCCGGGAATCTCCGGGTGTCCGACGAGTTCGTACTCCGGGACTGTGCGAACGTCGAGGAGAAAGACCTTCTCCGGATTCTCTATAAGAAGCTCGTAGGCAGCTCTTGACTTTATTCCTTCAGGTAATTTCTTTATGTTTGACATGTAGGCCTCTTTATTCGTAGTGATAGTAAGCCCTTATGGCTACTAGTTAATGTTAGCGCTAAGCCTTACTGCGCTTCGTATTTCCTGAGGCCACCTATGAGGGTTGCTTTGAACGTTTGTTTTAAGGGAGCGGCCTGCTCGCCACTTCTCCGTAGAGTTTACTCCCGGCGCTTTCCGGTGTCAAGGCCCTGCGATTTACTTTGCCTATTTGAAAAGCCCCTACTCCCTTATTAACGCGCCTTTCGGAGCAGCACCCGGTTTGAGGCTATGGCACCTCTGACAGTTGGTGAGGGGTAAAAAACTTACTTTGCCGTGGCAGGTGCCGCTACTAACGCGCCTTTCGGAGTAGCACCCGGCTTGAGGCTATGGCACCTCTGGCAGTTGGTGAGGGGGAAGCTTACTTTGCCGTGGCATGTGCCGCACTGCGTGCCGGTTGCCATCTCGGCCATTGATAGTTTATTTGAGCCTAGCTCCGGCTTGAAGATCCTGTTATTTGCGTGACATGTGCCGCAGTTAACACGCGTGGTATGTACCTTATGGCTAAAGAGGACGTCGTTAAAGGGCTCCTCGCTCTTTACCCTAAATACTATGAATGTATCCCTTAATGCTTCGCTTGCCGCTTCCGGCAGAATAGAAGGCGACGGTTTTGACGCCCCTATCGTCTCAAGCTTTAACCAGTCAACGGCACCCGTGGCGTCTAGCGGCATTACGCCCTCTTCGAGCTTATCCGGGTCCCATACGGAGCTCACCCTCAGTGCCGTGGCCTTTACGGCTTCGTGGTCGATGGCGGCATATCTCTGGACAAGCTGCGGCTCCCTTATATGGCAACTGTCGCATCTCGCCGGGTCTTCTGAGTCGAATGATATCTTAGCGTTATGGCAGGCCCCGCACTGCTTACCCTCTTTGAACTCCGAGTGAGAGAAGTCGTTAGAGCCTTTCTTCATACTCATATTATCCGCGTGGCAGGTCTTACATGTAAAAAATATCTGGTGTAGCCAGTGCGGGTAGACGACGGCGTTTTGCCCCTTCTCCTCCATCTGCGGCAGGTGCTCCTTCATGAGTATGCTGCCGCGAAGCCCCTCGTAGTCGAACCACCGGCTCTGCTCTATTGCCTCCGCCTCCTGTTTGCTTAGCTCCATCGTCTGTATCGTCTGAATCTTGGCGAGAAAGCTGTCGTCGCCGAATTCGTGCTTGTACATCGTAGCCATCGCGTTTGCGTTGTCGAGGAAGTACATGCGCTCCTCGAATGTCTTATCCGGGGAGAGGGCGTCGTTAATCATGGACTCTATCTCGCCGGGCATTATATCCTTACTCTGTTTAACGAGAAACTCCTGCTGTTTTAGCATATTTGTGCGGCGGTTCATGATAAACTTCATCCTGAACTGGCTTGAGGCCATCTGCGCTTCAGCCTGGGTGCTAAGGAGTGTCAAAGATAGCGTCACGGTGGATAATAGAGTGGCTAAAAGTATAAATAATCTAAATGTTTTCACTGTTTTCCTCCTTTATATTATTATATATTACTTAGTTGAATGCACCCTGATGAGATCCGGCCCTTTTAAGGCTTAATACTATCTATTATTTCATTTTACATTAAAGGGAGATTAGAAGGAACGGTATTATGGCTAGGACGAAAAATGGAGGTCCCTTTCTCCTGGCTTTATGTTATATTCGTATCCCTACGGAGTTACTTCTAATAAGCCTCAAACCTGGATGTAGATGGATACCGACTCACTCATAAAGGAGATTAGCGACGGGATAGTGGTGCTTACGCAGGGCAACAGGCTTAAGCGACACCTCGAACGCCTCTACGACCGACGCATGCGTAGTGAGGGGCTTGAGAGCTGGCCCGGGGCTACTGTCGCGTCGTTTAGTTCCTGGATTACGCAACTCTATAAAGAGAGCTTTCCAGAGAAACCGCTTCTTACCGAAACACGCTCTACCGCACTATGGGGAAGGGTCGTAAGAGAGAATATTCCCCGTAATTACGAGCCTCTATTTAAAGACGCCCTGACGAGTGAGTCGTATAAGGCTTACGAGCGCCTTACGGAGTTCAGGGCAACGCTTCCGGAGAGTGATTTTTACCTTACCGAGGAGTCAAAGGCGCTTAAGCGCTGGATAGGGGCTTACGAGTTGGCTCTTTCACGTCTCGGAGTAGTCTCTCCTTTTTCCGCGCCGGAGCTCGCCTGCGGACTTATAAGGGACGGAGGCGTCAGGGTGCCGGGTAAGGTTATTTTAGCGGGTTTTAACGACCTGACCCCCTCAGTTAAGATGATTGTAGATGCGCTAGAGGCAGTTGGCGCCCTGGTGGTCTATCCCAACCCGAAAGTTTCAGGTAGTGACGTCACCGGTGAACGCGTGATAAAGCTCCTCTCTCTACCTGATACGGAGAGCGAGGTGGCGGCCCTTTCAAGGTGGACGAGGGCGACACTTAAGGCAGGTGAAACACTCGCCGTCGTGGCCCCGGAGTTAAATAAGTATAAAGAAATTATAGAGCGCGAGTTCTCCGCCGAGCTCTACCCTTCAAGTGTCCTGCCCGCTAACCTCGCCGAAGACGCCGGGAGGAGGGTATACGACATATCCCTCTCTGCCCCCTTATCCGAGAGCCCTATTGCGGCCTCTGCGCTCGCAGTATTAAAGATAACTACATGGAAGGTGGAGCTCAAAACCTTATTTAAGGTGCTCCTCGACCCGTATCTGCACCATAAAACGGACGATTACCACCTCCTTGGGCTCATAAACCTCGAACTGCGCGATAGGAATACCCTTAGCGCCTCGCTCGGAGATGTAATTTACGCTATTAAAAACCCGAAGGCCGGGAGTGTTGAAGGTAGCTCCGTGCCTGAAGGCGCGCTTTTGGAGCGTTTATCCGGGTGGCTGGGTTTTTTAAGAGAGAATGGCAAAGGAAGCGAGCTGCCTTCAAGGTGGGCCTCTCTCTTTTCGGCTCTATTAAAGGCACTTGGCTGGCCATCCCCTGGCGTAAAGCTATCTAGTAGAGAGCATCAGGCCCTTCATGCCTTTTATGAGCTACTTACCGAGTTTTCGGCACTAGATGAGATACTTGGCGAGGTTAGGTGGCGTTTTGCCGTAGAGACTTTAGTAAAGTTAGCAACTGATAAAAAGCACCAGCCCGAGGGGTCGGATGCGCCGGTTCAGGTGATAGGGTTAACGGAAACCCCCGGCCTCGCAGGCTTTGACTACGTATGGCTGCTTGGAGCCGACGACGCGTCTTTACCGGGTAACACCTCTCCGAATCCGTTTATTCCGGTGGATTTACAGCGCGATAACCGGATGCCCGGCTCATCCCCCGAGCTTGAGGAGGCGTATAAGACGGAACTCCTCTCCGGTCTCATTGCATCTACCACGACATTTATTTCGAGTTACCCTCTCGTCTCGGACGATAAGGAGAGGAGGCCGGCCCCGCTCTTAACCGGTGGGCTTGCCGGCGTGCGTGCCATGGAAGTAGACGGAGCCGCAGGTCTTGCGTCTTTCGGGGCTGAAACGTCACGCTTCAGGGATTTACTCCTAGGCGTCGCTACCCTTGAGGATATGCCAGAAGGCGCACCCGTGCCGGTAGGGGAGGCGGAGCGCGCGGGGCTTCACGGCATTACGAGCATCCTTAGAGACGAGTCCGCCTGTCCCTTCAGGGCATTTGCCGCCCACAGGCTCCACGCCTCCGCCTTGGAGGAGCCGAGCGCAGGGCTAACTCCAATGGAGAAGGGGAGTTACGCGCACGACGCGTTAAAGCTCTTCTGGACGGAGACAAAAGACCTTAAAGGACTAAAGGCTCTGATGGAAAGCGACAGGCTCGTTCAGGTGGTGATGGTTTTTGTGGAGGAGGCCCTAAAGTCAGTTAAGAAGAATCTTATACATTTTACCAATATCGAGCGCGAGCGTCTCACCGGGCTCCTCGTGGAGTGGCTTAAGGTTGAGGCTAAGCGGAGCGATTTTACAGTTAAGGAAGTTGAGCGAAAGCGCGAATTGACACTCGCGGGAGTTACCTTTAATCTCCGCGTGGACAGGGTAGATAAACTCCCGGACGGCAGGGAGGTCATAATGGACTATAAGACCGGCAGGTGCTCGAAGCAGGACTGGAATACCGAAGAGCCTCCGGGGAGGCCGGGAGACCCCCAGATGCCGCTCTATTCGCTTACGGGCAGTTACTCCGGTGTTGTATACGGCGCGCTCAGGGCGGGCGAGTGCAAGTTTGAAGGGGTCGCCGAGTTTGGAGATATACTTCCCGGCATGAAGGGTTTTCCAGAGGACAGCCTCGGAAGAAAGCTAACGGAGATAAGGGATTGGCCCTCGCTAATGGATTCCTGGGGTCGCGCGGTTAACGCGCTCGCAAGTGATTTTCTATCCGGCGTCTGTACAGTAGACCCGGTGAGGCTAGGGCGTCAGGATTCGGCATGCAGGTACTGCGATTTTACGCTCCTTTGCAGGGTTACCGAGATTGCTGCGGCGGATAATACGGATGAAGGGGAGTTTTAGCAGGATGGACGACGAAAACCTTACGGCGAAGGTAACAGACTCGGCCGAGCGCGAGCGGGCCATCGACCCTTCGGGCTCTTTCATCGTGCAGGCCCCGGCTGGCTCCGGAAAGACCGAGCTCCTGATAAGGCGCTTCCTCGTCCTCCTCTCTTTAGTAGAAAAGCCGGAAGAGATACTAGCCATTACATTTACCCGTAAGGCCGCAGGAGAGATGCATACGAGGATACTCGATTCCCTCCTCAGGGCGTCGCGCGGCGAGCAGGGGAGTTCCCCTCACGAAGAGGAGACGTTAACACTCGCCAGAAACGTCCTCGCCGAGGATAAGTCGAGGGGATGGGGCATCTTACAAAACTCCTCTCGCCTGAAGGTCCAGACGATAGATTCAATATGCATGTCGCTTGTAAAGATGATGCCTCTCCTTTCGCGCACCGGTACGGCGCCGTCGGTCACAGATAACCCTGAGGAGATATATAAGGAGGCCGCGCGCCGTGTTACGGCCCTGATTGAGGACGAAGGCCCGGACGGCGAAAGCGTGCGTACAGCCCTCAGGCATCTCGATAATAACGCCGCCGAGCTTGAGCGCAGGATGGTTGTAATATTTAAGAACCGCGACCAGTGGCTCCGTCATACGGATAAAAGCAAGGAGCTTACCAGAGAGTCGCTCGAAAACGCTCTAAGAGTTGAGATCGAAGACGGCATAGAGAAGGTATCGACTCTCCTAAGTGCAGGGCAGCTTAAAGAAATTGCAAACTGCGGGCGGTTTGCCGCAGGTAACCTCCTCACCGAAGGTAAATCCGACGAGATAACCGTTTTGAAAGATTTGGACGCCGCCCCCGGCACCAGGTCTTCTACACTTAAGATATGGCGCGCTGTAGCGTCTCTCCTTCTTAAGAAAGACAAGCACGCCGCGTGGCGGAGTGCCACGCCAAGGGGAGTTACCGCAAGGATAGGATTTCCCGCAGGCAAGGGTGGTAACGCACTCTATAAAGAGCGTTTTATCTCGCTTTTAACGGAGCTTATGGAGGTCCGGGGGCTGCTCGCGGCCCTCGGTGAGGTGCGCGAGCTCCCGGGCGACCGCTTCCCCGAAGACGAGTGGAAGGTTTTAGGCGCGCTCCTCCACCTGATGCCGCTCTCCCTCGTTAAGCTCGCCAGTGTATTCGCCGAGCAGGGGAAGGTGGATTTTACCTCGATATCAATGTCTGCCTTAGACGCCCTCGGCCCGGAAGAAGCGCCGACGGACCTGATGCTCCAGATGGATTTACGCCTTAAACACCTGCTGGTTGACGAGTATCAGGATACCTCTTTCGTGCACCTTGGCCTTCTACGGGCCCTTACCTGCGGCTGGAGCGGCACTGACGGCAGGACGCTATTTATCGTCGGCGACCCCATGCAGTCGATATATCTCTTTAGAGAAGCCGAGGTCGGGCTCTTTCTCGACGCTGTTAAGAGCGGCATAGGCGGAGTAAAACTTACCCCGCTAGTCCTCAGGACGAATTTCAGGAGCAGCGGCGATATCGTGGAATGGATAAACACCACCTTTGTAAAGGCCTTCCCGAGTGCGGGTGATATTGAGACGGGACGCGTTTCGTACGCCGAAGCAGACCCCTTCAAGCCATCCGGTGAAGGGGAGAATATAACCGTCACGCTATATGAAAAATACGACGGAGAGCGCGAGGCCGGCGATATCCTGGAAGCTATCAGAAAGACTAAAGACGAGAACCCGGGTGATACTATAGCCGTACTCGGGCGCGGGAGGAGTCATCTCGTCCATATTGTTGAGTTACTTAGGCGTTACGATGTGGACTTTCGGACCAGGGACCTCGTCCCCCTCGGCACCAGGCCCGTAGTAGGGGACCTGTTGGCCATAACCAGAGCGCTTCGTCACCCAATGGACAGGGTCGCCTGGCTCGCTCTCCTTCGCGCTCCATTTACAGGCCTTGAACTCGCTGATATTCACGCCCTTACACTCGGTGGGAGCTCCTCTCCGGTAACGCTCCTTATAAGCGGCCTCTCTAGTGATGGCCGCATCAAAGGATTAACCAAAGAAGGCCGGGAGAGGGTTTTGAGCTTTGGCGTAAAGGCGGAAGAGGCGCTAAAGCTTCGCGGAAGGGTTAGGGAGCGAACGCTCGTCGAAGGGTTTTGGCTCTCGCTCGGCGGCCCGGCGTGTCTTTTGGATAGAGAGGCCGCATCACAAGCCGAAAGCTACCTCGAAATGCTCGGCAAAATGGAAGACGCCTCAACCGAGGCGATAGAAGAGGCGGTACTTAAACTCTTTACAGGGCGCTCGGGGGTAAGGGGTAATCCGGTGGAGGTAATGACGATGCACAGGGCCAAGGGGTTGGAGTACGACCATGTCTTTCTCCCGGGGCTCGGGAGGAAGCCGGGGAACTCTTCGATGAGCCTGCTGCTTTGGCATGAGAAGCGCGAATCTCTCCTCCTCGCCCCCCTGGAGAAAAGTGGTGGCAAGCGCGGCGGCAAGGGCGACGGCGGAGGGGCGATATACGAATTCATACGGCGTAAGAAGAGGGTAAAGGAAGTTAACGAACATGTGCGTCTCCTGTACGTCGCCTCGACGAGGGCCAGAAAAGGGCTCCACCTCTACGGCCATGCGCGTGAGACCGAAGAATTGGATATTTCACCTGAGAAAGCCTCACTCCTTTCATCTTTAAGCGCTATTCTGACTCGTGATATGCGCTCCCCGGGTAAAGGCAGCGGCAGCGGTGAAGTTGGCCGGGATATGGTGTCGGAGAAGCCTTATGATGAAAAAGCCCCGTCGCTCATACTTAAGAGGCTTCCTCCGGGTTGGCCTTTACCGGAGCCCCCGGGGCCACCGGACATATTAAGGCACGCAGAGGATATCGAAGGAGAGGGAGAGAGACCGGTATTTGACTGGTCCGGTGAAGTGGCGAGGCATACAGGTACTGTAGTGCATGCATTCTTCCAGAAGATTGTGAGAGACGGGGCTGCTTTATGGACTGAAGAGCGCGTCTTTAAAGAGAAGGGGCGAATGGAGGCTATGTTAAGGGGGCTTGGGCTGGGAAGAGAAGAGGCGAGTAAAGCTACCGGAAGATGCGCCGAGATAATAGTTAAGGCGATTGGAGACGAGAAGGGGGGCTGGGTGCTCGGAGGCGGCGCGGGGGGCGGCGGGGGCGAGGACGAGATCTTTTCGGACGGGACCGAGGTGTCGTTATCAGGCCTCATAGGAGGCCGTATAGTCCACAGGAAGATAGACCGGACATTCGTGGACTCAGGCGGCGTGCGCTGGATAATCGACTATAAGACGGGTACTCACGGAGGGGGGGACCTTGAACACTTCCTCTCTGAAGAGAAGAGAAGATACGCCCCGCAGTTGGAAGAGTACCGTACGCTAATGGGCTCCATCGATACGAAACATAAAATAAAGACCGCCCTTTATTACCCTGCGCTCTTAAGGCTCATTGAAGTATAGTTGTCCATCTGTTATACTTTAATCTTAATTCAACCATTATATTTTACTCCGGAGGTGTCTATGAGGGGCAGTAGGGCGGAAAAGATGAAATTTGATTTTTCTTACGACCCGGTTAAGGTTATAAAGGCCGCGCTCGCCAGGGGCGGCGACTTCGCCGACCTCTACTTCGAGGACGGAAGGAGTACCTCCATAATATGCGAGGACGACAGGATTGAGAAGGTTCTGGCCGGGAGGGACAGGGGCTGCGGCATAAGGGTCATCTCTAACTTCAAGACCTATTACGCATATACTAACGACCTTACGGAGTCCGGCCTTCTGGAGGCTGCCGGTGTCGTTAGCGCCGCCGTGAAAGAAGGCGGCGATATCGGCGACATACCCCTTCTAAAAAAGGTCGTCTCTACGGATTTCGGTATACGGAGGAGCCCGTCTGACGTCTCACTTAAGGAGAAGATCGAGCTCGTTGACGAAGGAAATAAAGTAGCGCGTTCCGTTGATAAGCGTATCACCCAGGTCAAGGTAATCTACGGAGACGCCATTAAGGAGAAGGTCGTCATAAACTCCATTGGAGAGTGGATAGAGGAGACCTCGACCTCGCTCCTCTACGTGTGTCAGGCGATAGCCTCCGACGGCGACGTCATTCAGACGGGCTACGAGCCCGTAGGCGGCGCTATCGGCCTTGAACTCCTCTATGAAGACACCCCCGAGGCGATAGCGAGGATGGCGGCGAACAGGGCCCTTTTGATGCTGGGTGCCAGGAAGGCCCCCGGCGGCAGGATGCCGGTCGTCCTTTCGAGCGAAGCCGGGGGCACGATGATACACGAGGCCGTCGGGCACGGCCTTGAGGCCGACCTCGCCGACGAGGGGCTCTCGGTCTACTCCGGCAAGATCGGCGAGAAGATAGCAAGCGAGCTGATAACCGTAGTCGACGACGCAACGTTACCGCACAAAAGGGGTTCTTTCTTCTTCGACGGCGAGGGTACGCCCGCTCAGAGTACGGTTCTCGTCGAGAACGGCATACTTAAGGGGTATATGAATAACCGCCTCACCGCCATGAAGTCCGGTGTCGAATCGACCGGTAACGGCAGGCGCGAGTCCTACCACCACAGGCCGATAGTGCGCATGACCAATACCATGATAACGCCGGGCAAGACAGACCCGGATGAGATTGTAAGATCTCTCGATAACGGGCTCTTCGTAAGGCGCATGGGCGGCGGACAGGTAAATACCGTAACCGGGGATTTCGTCTTTGAAGTAACCGAAGGGTATTTGATTGAAAATGGCCGGATGGGCGGGCCGGTGCGCGGAGCGACCCTTACCGGTAACGGCCCCAAGATTTTGCAGGAGATAGACCTTGTCGGCTTTGATCTCGGCTACGGCATCGGCACCTGCGGTAAGGACGGACAGGGCGTGCCGGTCGCCGACGCTCAGCCTACGATAAGGATCCCGGATATAGTCGTCGGAGGGGATGTCGGCTCCAGGTGAGGCGGAGCCGACCACAATCTGAAGTTCATCTGATTTCACCAGATTTAAGCGTGGCCGCCCCGTCTCCGACAGGTCCGGGCGGCCTCCTCTTTTCGCCGCCGCCAACGATAAGAACGGGAGAATAGGATTTGAGCGAAGAAGTCTTTCTGGGGTTTGCCTCAGTCCTTATACTAGGCATAACCGCGCAGTGGATTGCGTGGCGCATAAAACTCCCTTCCATAGTGCTTCTCCTCGTCTTCGGTATCGTCGCCGGCCCGCTTACGGGCTTCGTCGACCCTGATCTCGTCTTCGGAGACCTGCTCTTCCCGGTAGTCTCTATATCTGTCGCCATAATACTCTTTGAGGGGGGGCTAAGCCTTGACTTCTCGGAGTACAAGGATACCGGGGGCGCGGTTCATAGCCTCATCATTATAGGCTCAATAATCACATGGCTCTTATCTGCGGCAGGGGCCTATTTTATCATCGGCCTGGACTTAAACCTTTCGGTTTTGCTCGGCGCAATACTGGTGGTGAGCGGCCCTACCGTCATAGTCCCTCTTCTGATCCAGATACGGCCCACCGGGTCGGTCTCCAAGATTTTAAGCTGGGAGGGAATACTTATAGACCCGCTCGGGGCGCTCTTAGCTGTCCTCGTATACGAGGTTATAGCCGGAGGGAGTACCGGTGGCGTCTACGGTTTTGCCGCCTTAGCCATAATAAAGACTGTTCTGATAGGCGGCGGCATCGGTGTCGCAGGGGCCTTTATAGTCGTCTATATCATAAAAAGATACTGGCTCCCGGACTACTTAACTAACCCCGTTACGCTGATGTTCGTTATCATAGGTTTTGCGCTTTCGAATATGTTTCAGCCGGAGTCGGGGCTACTTGCCGCTACCGTCATGGGCATAG
Source organism: Deltaproteobacteria bacterium (assembly GCA_029262475.1). Classification (GTDB taxonomy): domain Bacteria; phylum Desulfobacterota; class GWC2-55-46; order GWC2-55-46; family JAJCZF01; genus JAJCZG01. The sequence goes on along the minus strand of JAJCZG010000039.1, from coordinate 9,257 downwards.
CCATGGCCAACCAGCGTTCCGTAGGCGTAAAGAGGATAACCGAATTCATTGAGAACCTGAGGGTACTCCTCCTCTCGATACTCTTTATATTGCTCGCAGCTCGCCTTGACCCTGCCTCCTTTGAGCATGTAAATATGCTAACCCTTCTCTTTCTCGCCTTCCTTATCGTGATAGTCCGGCCCGTCTCGGTCTTCCTTTCGACCCTTAAGTCCAAGATCACGTGGAGAGAGAAATGTTTTCTGGCCCTCGTATACCCGAGGGGCATAGTCGCCGCCGCCGTTGCCTCCGTATTCGCTTTGAAGCTAGTGCAGTCCGGTTACCCTGAAGCTCACCAACTGGTGCCGCTGACATTCCTCGTAATCGTCGGCACGGTTACCTTCTACGGGCTCGGTTCCCCGATATTCGCGCGTCTCCTCGGCGTATCTCAGGCAAACCCCCAGGGGGTGTTGATCGTCGGGGCCAATCCCTGCGCCGTCAGGATGGCGGAGGCGCTCATGGGGGAGGGTTTCAGGGTGCTGCTCGTAGACAGCAACAGGTATAATATATATACTTCCAGATTAAAGGGCATAGCCTGTCACCACGGCTCGATAGCTTCCGAGAGTATAATGAGAAATCTCGACATCGAAGGGATAGGAAAGATTATCGCTCTTACCCCGAACGACGGTTTTAACTCGCTTGCGACGATACATTTTGCTGAAATATTCGGCTCTTCGGAGGCGTACCAGCTAACCCCTTCGAAGATGGGGCAGAGCTCCGGGGAAGAGGCGTCTAAATCCCTTCATGGCCGTTTTGTCTTTGATAAGGGACTTACCTACACCGACCTTAGCGAGAGGTTTATGGCGGGCTCTGTTTTAAAGAAGACGGATATCACGGAGACCTTTGGCTTCGACGCCTTTAAAAACCTCTACGGCGAGAGCGCTGTGCCTTTGTTCCTTGTAACAAAGGATAAAAACCTTCAAATCTTTACCGTTGATAGTGAGCTTTCTCCAAAGCCGGGTCAGACTATACTCTCCCTTGTCGACCCGGTCGACAAGGACACCTCCGTCCCAATCGGGCTCGTTGAACTGGAGGAGGGTAAGGGCAGAAAGGGCGGAAAGAAGGAGAACGGCTTCGATTCGAGCGCCTGATACGGCGCTCTCTGCCAGCCGTAGCTAGGGGCTCTGTATGCATGGTGATATCGTCCGGCCTTTCGCGAGCCTTCTACTTCCTGGCGAAATCGAAATACCTTGACAAATACGCCCACGGCTTATTATAGTAAATATTCAGCTTTTTCCAGGGCGGCGTACCCAAGTGGTAAGGGAGCAGTCTGCAAAACTGTCATTCAGCGGTTCGAATCCGCTCGCCGCCTCCATAAAACCATCTTTCGTCCAAGCATCTTTACCGGGCTTTTCCGGGGAGGATAATAGAAGCATACCCCCCCTATTTACTTGACAATACCCCCCTTTTTTTAGTATCTTTCATATGTCTGCTTTGTAAAAGAACCGGACAATCCGGCATCAATCCTAACTTTCTAAAATATTTGATCTTCTAGTTGTTTTTAACCGGTCCATCGCCGGTTTTATAATATAATTATTTTTCAGGTAAGAAGGTAATTAGCAGTCACTAAGGGTTAATAATGAATGACAAAAAGGTACTGACACAGGAAGAGATCGACGACCTGCTGCAGGTCATGGTGAGTAGCGGCGCGGAGATAGAACCGTTTCCCGTAGATGAAAGTAACCCTGCGAAGCTAGAGCTTCGGCAGGTGAGGAAGAAGCTTCAGAGGAAGAAGCTTCCTATTATCGTCTTATATAAAAATAGCAACTAATTTCTTGTAAGGGGGGGTTATCGTGGGAAAAAATATTACACAAAAAATTATAGATAATCACAAGGTTTCGGGAGAGGCGGCTCCGGGTCAGGAGCTCGGCCTAAGAATCGACCAGACGATAACGCAGGACGCCACAGGCACCATGGCTTACCTGCAATTCGAGGCGATGGGCGTGGACAGGGTAAAGACAGACCTCTCCGTAAGCTATGTTGACCATAATACGCTGCAGTACGGCGGTTTTGAGAATGCAGACGACCATCGCTACCTGCAGACGGTAGCCTCCAAGTACGGGGTATACTTCTCAAGGCCCGGTAACGGCATCCTTCACCAGGTTCACCTCGAACGCTTCGGTAAGCCCGGCGGTACGCTCCTTGGCTCGGACTCTCATACGCCCTCATCCGGCGGTCTCGGTATGATGGCGATGGGCGCGGGCGGTCTAGACGTTGCCGTTGCCATGGGTGGCGGCGCTTTTAATATCACATACCCGAAGGTCGTTCTCGTTAACCTTACAGGCAAGCTTCAGCCCTGGGTCTCGGCAAAGGACGTAATCCTTGAGCTCCTGAGAAGGCTTACCGTCAAGGGCGGCGTAGGAAAGGTCATCGAGTACGGCGGAGAGGGCGTAAAGAGCCTTACGGTGCCGGAGCGCGCGACGATCACCAATATGGGCGCCGAGCTCGGAGCTACGACCTCAATATTCCCGAGCGACGAGAATACGCGTAAATTCCTAAAAGCCCAGAAGAGGGAGTCGGACTGGATGGAGCTATCCGCCGACGCGGACGCCGCCTATGACGAACAGGTAGATATAAACCTCGATGAGCTTGAGCCGATGATAGCCCAGCCCCATATGCCGGATGTCGTCTGTAAGGTTTCCGAGATCGAAGGCATGAAGGTTGACCAGGTATGCGTCGGAAGCTGCACCAACTCTTCCTTTACGGATCTTATGACTGTAGCCGAGACCTTTAAGACAAAAGGCAAGACCGTGAGCACGGGTCTTGATATGACGATAAGTCCGGGCTCACGGCAGGTACTTAATATGCTTGCAAAGAACGGCGGACTATCGAGCCTCATCGAGGCGGGCGCGAGGATACTGGAAACCTCATGCGGACCGTGCATAGGTAACGGACAGAGCCCACCCTCGGGCGGCGTATCTCTAAGGACCTTTAACCGTAACTTCATCGGAAGGAGCGGCACCAAGAGCGCGGGCGTATATCTCGTAAGCCCCGAGGTCGCCGTAGCCTCCGCGATAACCGGCGTTATAACCGACCCCCGTAAGCTCGGCGCGTATCCGAAGGTAGCGATGCCTTCCGAGTTCGTAATAGACGATTCTATGATCCTAGCACCGGCCGACGACCCGTCCACGGTTGAGATAAAGAGGGGGCCCAATATCGCACAGCTCCCGACTCAGGGTGAGCTTCCGAATAAGCTTTCCGGAAAGACACTCATAAAGCTCGAGGATAACGTCACGACCGACGACATCACACCTGCCGGTACATGGCTTAAGTACAGGAGCAACGTCCCAAAATACTCCGAGTCGGTATTCGCTCAGATAAACGAGCACTTCCACGAGGAGGCGAAGAACGCCGGAGGCGGCTTCGTCGTCGGCGGCGACAACTACGGGCAGGGTTCCTCAAGGGAGCATGCGGCGCTTTGCCCGATGTATCTCGGGATAAAGGGCATCATCGCCAAGAGCTTTGCCAGAATTCACAAGGATAACCTCGTTAACTTCGGCATACTGCCGCTCACATTCTCCAACCCTGCCGACTACGACGCGATAGATCAGGGCGACGAGCTTGAGCTCTCGGGTATTGCCGATGCCTTAAAAAACGGCAGCGAGACGATAACCCTCACCAACAAGACGAAGGGTACCGAGGTAGCGCTCAGCCACGGCTACACGCAGCGTCAGATAGATACGATACTCGCAGGAGGTAAGCTTAACTACACCAAGGCACAGGCCGCTTAACCCTGCGCCTTTTGAATTACTTAGAGTAGACAATAATAAAACCCCCGGAGCGTTCCGCTCCGGGGGTTTTATATTTTAATGATTATTGATGGGAGGTATTTAGAGAGCCTACTTGAGCTTAAACTCCACGCGTCCAGCCGAGATATTTTCCTTCTCTTTTGGAGTAAGCGAGTCGGGGTAGACGATAAAGACCCTCTCCTCCTCGACCTTGCCGGAGCCGATGATATACTCCTTTACCGCCTGAGAACGCGCACTTACCAGCTCCCGCAGGTCTTCTTCGGTAACGGTAATGTTAGCGAGCATCAGGCTTTTCATCTCCTCGGGTTCGAGCTTCTTCGTAAGGCCAATCTTCGACTTCGGCTTCTCGAACTTCATCTTCTTGTAGGCCCGCCATAAATATTTTTTATATTCCTTATCCTCGAAAGTCACCTCGTCCACTGTTATGCCGGGTGTTTTTCTTACGGCTTTCTTGAATTTCTCCTCCTTGACTTTCCTTTCGAAACGGTAATGCCTGATGCTCTCGGTATCCGCCGGGATATCCGCGTAGCCTTCGATCTCCAGCTTGAGGCCGGGGCGGTCGTATAACGCCGTTACGAGGTTATCGAGCTTCTTTGAGCGGGCCTCCAGTATTACGGGGCTTCCGGCCTCGAACTCCACGTAGCTGAGCTCCTCACCGCCGCCGACGAGGGCGCCGAGGAGCGCGAATGGGGAGGTCGCGGCCTTTACCAGGATATTAACTATCATCTTCACTACGATAGGTCCAACGCTGAACTTCGGGTCGTCGAGCGAGCCTGAAACAGGAATTTTCAGGTCTATCTCGCCGGCCCTGTTCTTTAAGAGGCTTATGGCTAGCCCCACGGGTAGGCTCGTTGCGTCCTTGCTTTCGACCCTCTCGCCGAGGGTTATCTGGTCTATCAGGAGGTTATTCTCGCTCTTAAGCTCACGGTCCTCTATAAAGTATTTGAGCTCCATGAAGAGCTTGCCCTTACTGATATTTCTGGCTATGTATTTGGCCGAGTAGGGGGATAAAGTGCTAAGCTCGAAGTTCTTGAAATCAACCGTTATGTCAAGAAAGATATCTTCGGATAGCGGGTTTACCTTGCCCGATATATCTAACGGGGCGTACTTGTCGAGCTTAGCCGTAAGCGCTAAGTCTGCGCGTTTATCGGCCCTTGAGCTTAAAGACGAGACAATGCCGTTAATATCGAGTAAGTCTGTCGAATATCCAGCGCCGACGAGCTTATCGGAGAAGTTTACGGAGCCGTTCTTTAGCGTTACCTTTGCTATCGTGATATCGGGTCTCTTTGAGGCCTTCTCAGTAGTCTCCTCGGCCGGTTTCGCTCCCTCCGGTGCCTCTTCAGCCTGACCCGCGCCACCGGTCGCCGCAATTTCACTTACGTTAAAGTTACCGTCCTTTGCTATGATTAAGCGCGTGTAAAAGTCGGATAGAAGTATCTCTTTAATTACTATGGAGGTGCTGGCGGGGCTGAAAGTGAAGTCCAACTTTTTTACCGCGAGTGTCTTTATCTTTAGGAAGTCGTTGAAGTTGGTGTTATCCACGGCCCAGAAGCGCGAGAGTGTAACCCCTCCGTTAAAGGTAGAGCTAAAACCTGTCTCTTCTGCGGCCGATAACCTTACTCTGCCTTTGACCCCTCCGTAGCCCCTCTTAACGAGGAGTTTTAGGCTCTCGCTGATATAGGGCTGAAGCAGGGCGAGGTTTATCTTATCTACGTCGAGTGAGAGGTCAGCGGCCACCGGGTTAATAGAGAAGCGGCCATCCACCTTTACGCTCTCCCTGGCTTTGTTCCTGAAAGTAAAGACGAGCCCGGCGTCCCTGTATGGGGAGGTGCTTAGCGAGCTGACCTTAATATCTATCGGCGCGATGGTCTTTTTAAAGGGCGCTTTGGTGGTGAAATCCTTAAAGTTGACCTTGCCGTTTTTGACTTCTACCTGCACGATATCGAGAGTAAAAGCCGACTCTGTCTCCTTCTTCGTTGGAGGCGGCTCCGCTTTCTCAGGCATCTCCGGGACGAGCGCAAGGAGGTTAAGAGTGCCCTTCCTGTTTATTTCTGCGTCTATCACAGGCGAGTCAATAAGGACGTTTTTTATATTCATATCGAGCAAAAGGAGCTCCGAAGGGGCGATATCAACCTTTAAGAGCGGGAGCTCTATCAGCCGTTTACCGCCCTTTTCGTTAAACAGAATATTTGAGACGGTTACATTGCCGTCGAGAGCGAGCGAGGGGCTCTTCTCGGTATACTGGATGTAGGAGAGGTTAAGTTCGAGGTCGGCTGTAGCCGAGGCGAGGTTGAAGCCGAGCTCCACCGGCGAGTAGGCGAAGTAGTAGGGGAGGTCGATATCTGAGAGTTTTATGTCAAAAAGTGTCTCGCGGGTCTCGGCAAAGGGTTTGGTCGTACCCGTAGACTCGAATTCTGTGCCGTTAAAGGTTGCCGAGAAGTAGGGCTCTATAAAGATCTCTACTTCTTTAGGGAGATTTGAGACGAAGGGTATTGAGACGTTTAAGTCGCGCGTAGTGTGTGAGAGATCCTTTAATTTGTCGTAGAGGTCGATGCTGCCTCGGGTAATACTTATGTTATTTATCGAGAATTTTAAAGGTTTACCCTCTACTTCTTCCACCGTAGGCGGCGTCGAAGCGGCCTTCTCTTTTGTTAGGTCCCTTATAATATCCGAGAAGTTATATGTCTCGTCTTTGTTTCTCTCCACTCCGATATACGGCCCGGCGAGGCGTACTTCCTTAACGACCGGGCCCTTTCTGATGATGGAGATGCTCTGGAGGTTTATATAGAACTCCTCGAAGGAGACGAAACTCTCCTCCCCCGTGAGCTTCTTTATCTCGAAATCCCTAACGGTAAGCGAGAGTGCGTAGGGGTTTAGCCTTACGGTCTCAATAGAGACCTCGCGGTTAAGTGTTTCTCTTAGTTTATTCGGGATGACTGATTTAAGTATGAACGGGGCAACGAGGAAGCCGAAGACGGTATAGAGTAAGAAGAAGACGGCCACTGAGATCAAAACCTTCTTTAGTCCTTCTTTTGAGCTTTACCGTCATAGTTAAATCGTCTCCTTCGTCTTCTTGACGTAAGATATCGGTTATCTTTAATTATAATAACATAGATATATTACTGGCAGCGGACTGTTAGGGCTCTTTTATATGAAATTTCTAAATAACGGTGCTAAGAGCAAGCACTCTCTCCATAAGTGGCATGGAGGAGTATGGCCCGCCCCTACGGCCACTCTTCAATGGGGGGAGCTTCACTTGGTGCAGGCCCCCTGCGCTTAAGGTGCACGGCGCAGGCCTTTAGCCCTACGATGGTAAAGATATTTAGAAGGAATGTAGTTATAATCAGGACCGAGAAGGTGGTGGCGTCGATTGCGCCAAGGCTTAGCCCGAGGGATGCTAAAATAAAGGCCATCTCGGCCCTGCCGCACATTCCGATGCCTACGCCCACCGACTCGCCCCATGAGAATTTTAGCCTCCGGGCCATACCCCCGGCGCTTATTATCTGCCCCACTGCGCATGCTACCGTCAGTGCGATGACGAATAGAATGCCCGGACCCTTTAGAGCGTCGAATGTCATATGAAAGCCGAGCGAGATGAAGAATATCGGGCCGAGGAATGAATAAGATATGCCGTAGAGGCGGTCCTCGACCTTTTGGATGAGCGCGGGGCTTGCCACGGCCTCATCGAAGAATAGCCCCGCGAGGTACGCCCCGAGTATTATGTGAAGCCCTATGAACTCGGCAAAGAGACCAAAAGCCAGGGCGAGGACGAGGACGAATGTAAACCCCTTGCCCTGCCTGTCCTTGAAGGGGTATTTGAAGAGCGGGTAGATGCGCGAGCCGACGAATATTACTATGGCAAAGAAGAAGACGGTCTTTGCGCCTATCCAGACGAGCTGTACCGGGTCCTGAGCGCCGCCGTTGACCATGCCGAGCGCAACGCTGAAGAGGATGAGCGTAAGTACGTCGTCTATTACGCAGGAGGCGGTGATGACGCGCGCCATGCGCGTATTATGGAGCCCCAGGTCGCGTAGTATTTTGAGGGTGATAACGACCGCAGTGGCGGTCATGGTTAGGCCAACGAAGATGGCCGGGCCGGTATCGAGGCTGTAGGCGAGGGCCACGCCCATGCTTACGGAGAAGGGAACTATCGCGCCGACTATGGCGACGCCAAGGGAGCTTTTCGTGGCGGCATAGAATTCGCGGGGTTTTGTTTCGACGCCGGTGTGGAGCATCAGGAAGAAGATGCCCATCTGGGCGAGTGTTTCAATAACCTCGTTCGTATCGATCCACCCCATTACGGCGGGTCCGAGGATAACGCCCATCAAAAGCTCGCCCATGATAGTCGGGAGCCCGATGCGCCTTAAGAGCACGGCCATGCTCCAGATAACAGCCATCAGAATCAACAGGTTCTCGAAGACATGATCCACGGCTATTCCTTTGGCTAATCAGGATAGGGCAGTCAAAAATTATGTATTTTCTGCGAACTTTTAATAACTATATCACTATCTTAGCAGTTTTTCTAGTGATTTCGGGCGTATCCTTAACTACCGGAGAGCCTTTAGTTCTGTTTGATCCATAACCGGCGTGAGGCGGGTATAGAAAGAGGGATGGGCTATAAAACCACTCCCGCCAAGTCTAACCAGGCTTGAGGTCTAATCTTAATCTATTTCTTTCTTAATCGTCATCATCGTCGTCCACATCATAATGTGCGTCCCTGCGTCCTCATCGTCCCCATTATTCTTAACTTAATATCCGTGAAGTATTTATACTCTAGAAGGGTTCGGCTCTACAGGTAATGCGGCTTATTTATGGTTTAGTCGGTGCTATTACATGTGGGTGAGCAGGTGGTATGGCGCGTTGACACGGTATTCTAATGTTGTTATAATATACTGAAATATATAATCTTTTAATCGACAAGACTTCTTTCCGGTGCTTATGGTGAAATTATTACCGTTATAGACTTCAAAGGTTGAAGAAGATGATTACAGATGACGAGGTACCGGCAATTCAAATCCGTTTTGTAACGGTTCTTACCCGAATCGCCGCTGTAGCTGAGAAGATAGTGCTCTTTTTTGTGGCGCTCGCTATCATCTACGTCGCGGTGATGCTCATCACCGACAGCCTCTACGACGCGTTATTCCTGTGGTCTTCGCACACCATCCCGCACCTTCTAAGCGAGATGCTCTTTACGCTTATCATCATGGAGCTCTTCCGACAAGTGCTCCGGCGTTTCAATAACCAGCCATTTTGTCTTAACCCGTATCTCTTTATCGGCTTCATAGCGACCATAAGGGGCATGCTCCTTACTCAGATGTCCCTTGGGATGGACGAGATCGAATGGAAGCATGGGATTATGGAGATAATCGTCTATGCCGTCGTCCTCCTTATGCTCGTCGTCGCTTACTTCATAAATGCCAGGAGCCACAGAGATGGAGACCCGGACGACACCGAGCCCACGATCATCGAGTC